>JALFAD010000012.1 GCA_022772525.1 Clostridiales bacterium | reverse complement strand
CTCATGCCGGGCTTCAGGCCGTGGTAGACGCTGGAAATGGTGAACATGGTGATGAAGGTGGTGCCGTAGATGGTGCAGCTGACGATGCCGTAGTAGTTCTGATTCAGGGCGGCCCGCACCACGCAGGTCAGAAGAACGATGACGCCCAGCGCCCCGCCGACAATGTGGGTAATCATATTCATCAGCTCTTCGCCCCGGGAATAGTCCGGCAGCTGCCGGTCAGACAGTTTTGTTCGCTTCATAGTAACACCTCGAGAAATGATGCTATTACCATACCACAAACCGGCCAAAAAGCCACCTACCGCTGCTACTCTACGCTCTATGCCCGGGAGAGAAGCCGATTCTACCCCCGGTAGAGTGGCAGATTTCTGCCCTTTTAGGAAAGAAACCCTTGCAATTGCGGCTCTGTTCGACTATAATAAACTGAATTATAATCTTTTGGATGAGGTTACGCTGTGTATTTAAAATCACTGGAATTACAGGGCTTTAAGTCCTTCCCGGATAAGACGCTGATCCGCTTTGGCGACGACATCACCGCCATCGTCGGCCCCAACGGCTCCGGCAAGTCGAATATCTCCGACGCGATTCTATGGGTGCTGGGTGAGCAGAGCTCCAAGTCCCTGCGGGGCGCAAAGATGGAGGACGTGATCTTCGGCGGCACTCAGAAGCGCAGCGCCGTGGGCTTCGCTGAGGCTACGCTGACGCTGGACAACACCGACCGGGCGTTGGCCTACGATGCCGACGAGGTCATGATTACCCGCCGGTATTACCGCTCCGGCGACGGCGAATACTATATTAATAAACAGTCCGCCCGGCTCCGGGACATTAACGAGCTGTTTATGGACACGGGCCTTGGCAAGGAGGGCTACTCCAACATCGGTCAGGGCCGCATTGACGAAATTCTATCCTTGAAAAGCGGCGACCGCCGGGAGATTTTCGAGGAAGCCGCCGGTATCTCCAAGTACCGCCACCGCAAGGAGGAAACCGAGCGGAAGCTGGCCTCCACCGAGGATAACCTTTTGCGCATCGGCGATAAGGTGTCCGAGCTGGAACTCCAACTGGAACCGTTGAAGGTGCAGTCGGAAAAGGCAAAAAAGTATCTGGAATTAAAGGACGAACTGAAAGGCGTGGAGGTTGCCGTCTGGCTGGACACGCTGGATAAACTGTCCGCCGCCGCCAAGAAGGCCGAGGAGGACTACGCCTCTGCTTCCTTCGTTTTGCAGCAGGCCCACGACGACCTGGACGCCCTCTACCGGCAGGCGGAGGAGCTGGGAAAGACCCTCCATGACCGGGACGGGGAGCTGGAAACCGTCCGGCTGAAGGCCAATATGCTCTCTGCCACCCACCAGCAGCTGGACGGTCAGATGGCGGTTTTGCAGGGCAATATGGACAATAACCGGGCCAACATCGCCCGGATTGAGGAGGAACTCAAGGGGCAGGAGGACCGCAGCGGCGGCATTTCCGCCCAGATTCAGCAGACCGAGGAGCGCATCTCGGAAATTGAGGGAAAGCTGGCGCAAAAGCGGGCAGAATTGGATGGGTGTCAGCAGGCGCTGACCGCCCTGACTGCCAGCGCTCAGGGCATTACCAAACAATATCTGGAACTGAGAAGCAAGGAATCCACCCTGGCGGCGGACATTGCCGGGGCGGAAGCGGACGTGCGGGGTCTGGAAGAGAGCATGGTGCAGACCCGAAGCCGTTTGGAGCAGCTGGACGGCGACCTGTCTGCGGGAGCGTCCCGCCGCCACGAGGCACAGACCAATCTGGACGGCTGCCGTCAGGAATTGAAGGCCGCCCAGGAGAACGTCACCGCCGCGAATAACACCATTTCCGGCTACACCCTGCGTCAGACCACCCGCTGTAAGCGCCGGGACGAGCTGGAAGAAAAGCAGCGGGAGCTGTCCCGGACTTTGGATTCCGTTGCCGCGAAAATCAAGGTTTTCCGGGCCATGGAGCGGGATTTTGAAAGCTATAACAAGGCCGTGCGCATGGTCATGCAGGAGGCCCAGCGGGGCGCTCTGCGGAACATTCACGGCCCCGTGTCCCGGCTCATCCGCACGGAGGACAGCTACACCGTGGCGGTGGAAATCGCGCTGGGCGCTGCCATGCAGCAGATTGTGGTTGGCAATGAAGCCGACGGCAAGGCGGCGATTTCCTTCCTCAAGCGCACCGGCGGCGGACGTGCCACCTTCCTGCCCATGAGCAATATTCAGGGCAGAAGCCTACAGGAAACGGGGCTGGAAACCTGCCGGGGCTTTGTAGGCATCGCCTCAAATTTGGTAAAAACCGATGAAAAATACCGCCAGATTATAGAGAATCTGCTGGGCCGCACCGTCATCGTGCAGGATATGGACGCGGCAATCAATATGTCCCAGAAGTACCGCAGCCGGTTTAAGATCGTGACGCTGGACGGTCAGGTCATGAACCCCGGCGGCTCCATGACCGGTGGTTCTGTGAACAAGGATGCAGGTATCCTGTCCCGGGCAAATGAACTGGAAAAGCTGTCCTTACAGGAGCAGAAGCTGCGACAGGAGCAGCAGGTGCTGGAAGCAGATTTAGTGGAGGCCCGCCGCCAGTGCGATCAGGTGGAGTTCCAGATTTCTGCCGCCCGGGATCAGCTTCGGGAAGCGGAGGATCAGGTGCTGCGCTTAGAGGGCCTTGAAAAGCAGCATGAAATTCTGCTGAACGCCATTGTGGAAGCGGAAAATTCCGCCCGCCGGGAGCGGGAATCCCTCAACGAGCGCGACCGCACCGACCGGGAGCGCTACAGCGCCCAGCAGGCGAAGATTCAGGTTTACAACCGGGAGCTGGCCCAGACAAAGGAGAAGCTGAGCCTTTTGGAGGGCAGTCAGACCGAGGCAGCCAACGAAAACGCCGCCATCACTGACCGGATGACGGCCCTCAAGACCGAGGAAGCGGCCCTGGATGCCGAGCGTTCCACGGCAACGTCCCACATCGGCGACCTGCGGCAGCTGCAGGGGGCCATGGAGGGCGACCGGGAGAAAAAGCAGGCTCTGATGGACTCCATCCGGCAGGACAACGCCCGGCTGGAAGCCGAAATTGCCCAGCTCAGGAAGCGTCAGGCGGAAAACGACGCGGAAGCCGCCGAAATGAACGGAAAGGTGCAGCAGGTGCTGGAGAGCCGCGCCGCTGCCGAAGCCGCCAAGACCAAGGCAGAGCGGGACGCCCAGGAGAAGAACAAGGACATCCTGAACATGGAGCGGGCCTGCGCCCTGCTGGAACAGAAGAAGGTCACCTCCTCCATGGAGGAGCGGCAGATCATCGACAAGCTGTGGGACAGCTACGAGCTGACTCCCGGCACCGCGCCGGAATTCCGTGGGGAGATCGAGAACGTCACCGCCGGAAACCGCCGGGCCGCGGAGCTGAAGCGGAAGATTTCCGCCCTTGGTACCCCGAACCTCGGCGCCATCGAGGAATACGCCCGGGTCAATGAGCGCTACACCTACCTTGCCGGGCAGCGGGACGATGTGCTGACCTCCAAGCGGGAGCTGGAGAGCATCATCCGGGACATCACCGCAGAAATGACCACGATTTTTGTCACGGAATTTACGAAAATTGACCACTATTTCGGGCAGACCTTTGAGGAAATGTTTGGCGGCGGCAGGGGACAGCTGATTCTGGAGGACCCGGAGAACCCCTTGACCTGCGGCATCGAGATTCGGGTGCAGCCCCCCGGAAAGCAGGTGAAAACCATTACGCTTTTGTCCGGCGGCGAGAAAGCCTTTGTGGCAACGGCATTGTACTTTGCCATTTTGAAGGTGCGGCCCACGCCTTTCTGTCTGCTGGACGAGATCGACGCGGCGCTGGACGACCGGAACGTGGAGCGGTTTGCAAGCTATCTTCACAACCTGTCGAAGAACACCCAGTTTATCGTTATCACCCACCGCCGGGGCACCATGGAGGCCGCCGACGTGCTCTATGGCGTGACCATGCAGGAGCAGGGCGTATCGAAGCTATTGCGGCTGGATCTTAACCAGATGGAAGAATATCTGGGAATCGTGGAATAAATGTTGTAGGGCCGAGTCATGACTCCGCCGACCCGTGATGATGTTTGTGCAGCCTCGTTGAATGGTAACCACCCAACGGGCACGATGCAAAGGAACAGGAGAATATATGGGATTTTTTGATAAAATTAAGGAAGGCCTTGCAAAGACCCGGGACGCTTTGAGCGATTCTCTGGGCAGCGTGTTTTCAGGCTTTTCCGAAATCGACGACGATTTTTATGACGAACTGGAGGAGAGCCTGATTCTGGCGGACTTGGGCGTGGAAACTTCCTGCAAGGCGGTGGAGTGGCTGCGCAAGGCCGTCCGGGAGCAGCGCCTCAAAACCACGGAGGAAGCAAGAACCGCCCTCAAGGAAATTCTGGTGGACATGCTGAACGTGGGGGACACGGCTCTGAACCTGTCCACCACCCCCAGCGTGGTGCTGGTGATTGGCGTCAACGGCGTGGGCAAGACCACCACCATCGGCAAAATCGCCACCCAGCTGACCCGGGAGGGCAAGCGTGTGCTGCTGGTGGCGGCGGATACCTTCCGGGCGGCGGCGGCTGACCAGTTGGAAATCTGGGCAGAGCGCAGCGGCGCTGCCATCGTCCGGCAGCATGAGGGCGCAGACCCGGCCTCCGTGGTCTACGACGGCATTCAGGCCGCCCGTGCCCGGGATGTGGATGTGATCATCATTGACACCGCCGGACGGCTCCACAACAAAGCAAACCTCATGAACGAGCTGAACAAGATCAGCCGCATCATCGATCGGGAGCTGCCAAATGCGGCCCGGGAGACGCTGCTGGTGCTGGACGGCACCACGGGCCAGAACGGCCTGATTCAGGCAAAGCAGTTCAAGGAAATCGCCGGGGTCACCGCCATCGCCCTGACCAAGCTGGACGGCACCGCCAAGGGCGGCATCGTTATTGCCGTGGCGGACACCCTGCAAATTCCCGTGAAGTTTGTGGGCGTGGGGGAGCAGGCAGACGACCTGATGCCCTTTGAGGCGAAGGATTTTGTGGAGGCGCTGATTTGATGAAGGTAGTTTTGGCAAGCAAAAATCCCCATAAACTGGTGGAAATCAGTAAAATTACCGAGAAATTCGGTATGGAGCTGGTGATGGAATCCGACCTTGGCGTGGACATCGACGTGGAGGAAACGGGCTTAACCTTTGAGGAAAACTCCTTCCTCAAGGCCGAGGCCGTCATGAAGGCCACGGGACTTCCCGCCCTTGCGGACGATTCCGGCATCGCAGTGGACGCTCTGAACGGTGAGCCGGGCATCTACTCCGCCCGGTACGGCTTTGACGATACCTTGGACGACTGGGGCCGTTTGCAGCTTTTGCTCAAAAATACAGAAAATGTCCCCGACGGGCAGCGGCAGGCGAAATTCGTCTGCGTCATCACCATGGTGACCCCGGAAGGGAAGTGTATTCAGGCCCGGGGCGAAATCCACGGCGAGCTGCTCCGCGCCCCCGCCGGGGAGAACGGCTTCGGCTACGACCCAATTTTCTACTATCCCCCCATGGGCAAGACCACGGCCCAGATGGCCCCGGAGGAAAAGAACCGGGTGTCTCACCGGGCCAACGCCCTGAAGGCGTTTTATGAGAAACTGAAGGAGGCAGGCTATGCTGACAAGTAAAGAGCGCGCCCAGCTCCGGGCGCAGGCCAACACGCTGGAAACCACCCTGATGGTGGGCAAGGACGGGGTGACGGAAGCGGTGGCGGCAGAAGCCGACCGGCTGCTGACCGCCCACGAGCTGGTGAAGGGCAAGGTGCTGGAAACCGCCCTCATGAGCCCCCGGGAGGTGTCCGACGCCCTGTGTGAGGTTACGGGGGCAGAGGGAATCGCCTGTGTGGGCAATAAATTCGTCATCTGGCGGTTCTCCGAAAAATGTCAGGAGGCCCGGAACCAGACCGGACGGGCCAAGCGGAAGGAAGTGCCCAAATCCAAGGCAGACCCCGTAGGCAAGGGCGTCCGCGCCCGCCGTGCCGCCGCGAAACAGGCGCGGGAGCAGCGCAACCAGTATTTCCGGCAGCAGGCCATCGAAAAGTCCATCGAGCGCAGCCGGGAAAAGCAGCTGCGGGGCGAAGAGTGATTCCCGGCTCCCCCTGTGGGGGAGCTGTCAGCGAAGCTGACTGAGGGGGTGCCCTTTTGAACGGAAGACAACCCCTCCGACCCGGCTTTGCCGGGCCACCTCCCCTGAAAGGGGAGGCAAGACAGAAAGTTCAGATATGGATAGAGGAAGGGTACTATGGAACGAATCGGCATTTACGGCGGGACTTTCAACCCACCCCATATTGGACACTTGCAGGCGGCAAAGCAGGCCGTGAGAGCGCTGGGGCTCAGTAAGCTATTGCTGGTTCCGGCCTACGCGCCGCCCCACAAGGCGGTGCTGCCGGAACATTCTCCCACGGCGCGGCAGCGACTTGAAATGCTGCGTATTGCCGCCGCAGGGTGCCCGCAGATTGCGGTTTCGGACATGGAGCTGCGGCGGGAGGGCATCAGCTATTCCTGCGAAACGGTGAAAGCGATGAAGGCGCAGTTCCCCGGTGCGGAGCTGGTGCTGCTCATGGGTACGGATATGTTCCTGTCCTTCGACACCTGGATGCACCCGGAGGAGATTGTCAAGAATGCTTCCCTTGGCGTATTTTACCGGGGCGACAAGGGCGAACAGCCCGCCATTGCAAAGAAAAAGGCGGAAATGGAGGCCCAGGGCGTCACCGTCTATCTGGTGCGCAACGAGGTCATTCCCATTTCCTCCACCCAGATGCGGCGGCTCCTTGCCTTCCGCTGTGCCGGGGAGTTTCTGCCGGAGGGTGTGCTGGACTACATCCGGGAAAACCGCCTTTACGACACCCGGGCGGCATGGAAGAACCTTCCCATGGAGGCACTGGAACCCATTGTAATCAGCCTTCTGAATCCAAACCGGGTCAGGCACGTTCTGGGCTGCCGGGACACAGCGGTGGCGCTGGCAAAACGCTGGAGCGCGGATGTCAATGACGCAGCCCGGGCGGGCATCCTCCACGACATTACCAAGGCCATTGATGGGCCCCTGCAATTGACATTGTGCGACGCCTATGGTAAACTGTTAGACGATTTTTCCAAACGCTACCCAAGAACCCTCCATGCCCTCACCGGTTCCATGGTTGCCCAGCGGATTTTTGGGGAAAATGAGAATGTGGTTTCCGCCATCGAGTTCCACACCACCGGTAGAGCCAATATGAGCCTGCTGGAAAAAATCATCTATGTGGCGGACTACATGGAACCCAACCGGGACTTCCCCGGGGTGGAGCAGCTGCGGGAACTGGCCTTTACCGACCTTGACGCCGCCCTGAAGCTGGGCCTGGAAATGACGCTGGAGCACCTGAAGGAGCAGGGAGCGGAGGTTTCGCCAGCTTCCCGGGACGCGCTGGCGTGGCTGAATCGATAGAAAGGATTGATGTTTTTGTTAACACCCAAAGAGATCGCCTATGAAGTGACCAAGGCGCTGGATGCCAAGAAGGGCATGGACATCAAGCTGCTGAAGATTGATTCTGTCAGCAGTCTTGCGGACTATTTCCTCATCTGCACCGGCACCTCCAACACCCACGTCAAGACCCTGTGCGACTACGCCGAGTACACGCTGGAACAGCTGGGCGAGCCCATGCTGGGCCGAGAGGGCCACCGGGGCAGCGCCTGGGAGCTACTGGACTACGGCACCATTGTGGTGCACGTATTCACCGAGGAGGCCCGGAAATTCTATGATTTGGAACGTCTGTGGGCCGACGCCGAGGTTGTGGATTTGAAAGAGATTATTCCCGAATTGCAGGGTTGAGCGTTCATGGCTTCCCCCGGGGGGAAGCTGTCGAGCGAAGCGAGACTGATGAGGAACGGCGAAAGGTACCAGTTATGAATGCAGTTCGTTAAATTGGTACAATTCGGAATGCTGTACCTTCTTATTTGACTGCGTTCCACCGTCAGAGGCTGCCGCTGTTCCTCATCCGCCCCCTTCGGGGGCACCTTCCCCCCGGGGAAGGCATTGCGAAAGATATACCATCCCCAAATAGCCGGGGATTTAAGAGAGGAATGTTCGCCATGAACTACGATTACGCAAGCATTGAAGCCAAATGGCAAAAATATTGGGAAGAGCACGACACCTTCCACACGGACGTCTGGGATTTCAGCAAGCCAAAATATTATGTGCTGGATATGTTCCCGTACCCTTCCGGCGTGGGCCTGCACGCGGGCCATCCCGAGGGCTACACGGCTACCGACATCATGTCCCGGATGAAGCGGATGCAGGGCTACAACGTGCTGCACCCCATGGGCTACGACTCCTTCGGCCTGCCGGCGGAGCAGTACGCCGTCACCACCGGCCACAACCCCAACGGCTTTACCCAGAAGAACATCGAGACCTTCACCAAGCAGCTCAAGGAGCTGGGCTTTGACTACGACTGGTCGAAGATGATCGCCACCTCCGACCCCTCCTTCTACAAGTGGACCCAGTGGATTTTCAAGAAGCTGTACGAAAAAGGCTACGCCAAGCGCATTGAGATGCCCGTCAACTGGTGCGAGGAGCTGGGCACGGTGCTCAGTAACGACGAGGTCATCGACGGCAAGTCCGAGCGGGGCGGCTATCCCGTTGTCAAGAAAAATATGATGCAGTGGGTCATCGACCAGCCCGCCTTCGCCGAAAAGCTGCTGGAGGGCCTGAACGAAATCGACTGGCCCGAATCCACCAAGGAGATTCAGCGCAACTGGATCGGCAAGTCTACCGGCGTGGAGGTGGACTTCCAGCTGGTAGGCGGCGGACAGTTCTCCATCTACACCACCTGCATCGAAACCATCTACGGCATCACCTTCATGGTGCTGGCTCCCGACGGCAAAATCGTCCAGTCCCTGATGGACCGCGTCCAGAACAAGGACGAGGTGCAGGCCTACATCGACGAGACCGTGAAGAAGAGCGACATGGACCGCACCGACCTGAATAAGGGCAAATCCGGCTGTCCCCTTAAGGGCGTCTATGCCATCAACCCGGTGAACGGCAAGGAAGTGCCCGTGTTCATCGGCGACTTTGTGCTTGCCAACTACGGCACCGGCGCGGTGATGGCAGTCCCCAGCCACGACCAGCGTGACTTTGAGTACGCGCAGGTGCACAACATCCCCATGATTCAGGTCATCGAGGGCCGGGACGTGACCGAGTGCGCCTTTGAAAAGCAGGATTACCTGGGCAAGGGCTGCCGCCTGATGAACTCCGAGGAGTTCACCGGCCTGACGGTGGAGGAAGCGAAGGAAGCCATCACCTGCAAGCTGGAAAAAATGGGCGTTGCCCGCCGGAAGAACAACTACCACTTCCGGGAGTGGATTTTCGCCCGTCAGCGGTACTGGGGCGAGCCGGTGCCCTGCGTGTACACCGACGACGGGAAGACCTACTTCCTCCCCGACGAGGAGCTGCCCCTGATTCTGCCGGAACTGGAGGATTACAAGGGCAAAAACGGTCAGGCCCCCCTGGAAAACGCCACCGAGTGGAAGAAATACGATAAAAACGGCATCCACGGCGTCCGGGAGACCTCTACCATGCCCGGCAGCGCCGGTTCCAGCTGGTACTATATGCGCTATATCGACCCCAAGAACGACAAGGCGCTGTGCGACCCCGCGCTTCTCAAGCACTGGCTGCCCGTTGACCTGTACGTTGGCGGCCCGGAGCACGCCGTGGGCCACCTGATGTACTCCCGGATCTGGAACCGGTTCCTGTACGACGAGGGCATTTCCCCGGTGAAGGAGCCTTTCAAGAAGCTGGTGCATCAGGGCATGATTCTGGGCGAGAACGGCATCAAGATGGGCAAGCGGTTCCCGGAGTTCGTGGTGAATCCCAGCGACATCGTCCGGGACTACGGCGCGGACACTCTGCGGTTGTACGAAATGTTCATGGGCCCGCTGGAGGTCTCCAAGCCCTGGAGCACCACCGGCGTCATCGGCGCGAAAAAGTTTATCAACCGTGTGTGGAACTTCTTCACCGAGCCTGCCAATATCACGGAAACCGATGACGGCAAGCTGACCAAGGTCTATCACCAGACCGTGAAGAAGGTGACGAATGACTTTGAAGCGCTGGCCTTCAACACCGCCATCGCCCAGATGATGGTGTTCGTCAACGAGGTCTACAAGGCGGGCACCTGCCCCAGAGAATATGCCGAGGGCTTTATCAAGATGATCTCCTGCATCACCCCCCATGTGGGCGAGGAGATGTGGCAGCTGCTGGGCCACGACAAAACCATCGCCTACGAGCCTTGGCCCACCTATGACGAAAATAAGTGCAAGGATGCCGAGGTGACCATCGCGGTGCAGGTGAACGGCAAGATGCGCGGCACGGTCCTCATGGACGCGGATCTTCCCGACGATCAGGTGATTGCCAACGCCGTGGCAGACGAAAAAATCTCTAAATTCCTTGCCAAGCAGGGCGGGAACATCGTCAAGACCATCGTGGTCAAGAACAAGCTGGTCAACCTGATTGTGAAATAAAGGCTCCCCTTGAGGGGAGCTGTCAGCGAAGCTGACTGAGGGGTGCACGTCCATGGCGGAGACACCCCTCCGACCCGGCTTACGCCGGGCCACCTCCCCTGAAAGGGGAGGCAAATCGGAATTGTTTTTGTAAAAAAACCAAATTCCCGCTTGACAATTGGAGAATCCGTGTATATAATATACAAGCCTAGTATGAGGCCCTGAACGCATCCTGGATTGAGCCGGATGCCATCGGAGGGAGGGAAAACCATGTCTGAAATTCGCGTCAAGGAGAACGAGTCTCTGGAGAGCGCTCTGCGCCGTTTTAAGCGGAGCTGCGCCAAGGAGGGCGTCATCGCCGAAGTGAAGAAGCGCGAGCATTACGTCAGCCCCAGCCTGAAGCGTAAGCAGAAGTCCGAGGCCGCCCGTAAGAACAAGAGAAAGTTCTATTAATCCCTCTTGAATACGCTGGAAACCGCTCTGCCGAAAGGCAGGGCGGTTTTTGTCCGCAGGGCGGACAGCCAATGCGTGCCCGGCGGGTCTGTAATCGTTACACCATTGGGCGTGCTCGGTATCGTTTTCTGGTACACTATATTGTGCTTTAGTTGACAGTGAACAGTTGACAGTTGACAGTTAAGGAGTCCCTTCGGGACAATTTAAATTATTCTGGATTGAATACCGGATGTTCTCATGTAGAATGCACCGTATTCAAAATTTGTATGGATATTTTAATTCATCCCGAAGGGATACCGCAACTATCAACTGTCAACTAAATTCTCCTTTCGTGAATCATCGCAGGGGGCGGTTATCTGCCGCCGCCGCGTCGGACGGGCTTACGGGCTGGCTTTTTTGCCGAGCGTTTCTGGTCGAGGGGCCCAGAGAATGTTGGATGACTGCCCGGTGTCCGTGACGCATTGGTTGGCCGCCCTGCTGCCCGAATCAGGCACTTGGGGCCGGAGCCAATCAAATCCTCCCGGTGGGCCTTGATGAGCGCTTCTCTCACCAGCGCGTAATTCTTCGGGTCCCGGTACTGAATCAGCGCACGCTGCATGGCCTTCTCGTGGGGGTCGGTGGGGACATACACCCGCTCCATGGTCCGGGGGTCAAGGCCCGTGTAGTACATGACGGTGGACAGGGTGGAGGGGGTGGGGTAGAAGTCCTGCACCTGCTCCGGGTTGTAGCCCATGTCCCGAATGTACTCCGCCAGCTCCACCGCTTCCTTCAGGGTAGAGCCGGGGTGGCTGGACATCAGGTAGGGAACCAGATATTGATTCATACCGTACTGCTTGTTGAGGGCGAAATATTTCTCCACGAACCGGTTGTAGACGGCGTTTCTGGGCTTGCCCATGCGGCTGAGCACCGCGTCGGAGACGTGCTCCGGGGCCACCTTCAGCTGCCCGGAGATGTGGTGCTGCACCAGTTCCTTGAGGAAGGTGTCCTTTTTGTCCGCCAGCAGATAGTCAAACCGGATGCCGCTGCGCACGAAGACCTTCTTCACCCCGGGGATTTTCCGCAGCTTGCGCAGAAGGGCAACGTAGTCAGAGTGGTCGGCGTTCAGATTCTTGCAGGGGGCAGGGTACAGGCACTGCCGCCCGCCGCAGGCCCCTTTCGTCAGCTGCTTTTCACAGGCCGGGTGCCGGAAATTGGCGGTGGGGCCGCCTACGTCGTGGATGTAGCCCTTGAAATCCTTGTCCTTCACCATGATTTCTGCTTCTCTCAGAATGGATTCATGGCTTCTTACCTGCACGATGCGACCCTGATGGAAGGTCAGCGCGCAGAAGGAGCAGGCCCCGAAGCAGCCCCGGTTGCTGACAAGGCTGAACTTGACCTCCTCGATGGCGGGCACGCCCCCGAGTTTTGCGTAGCTGGGATGCCATGCCCGCTCATAGGGCAGGTCGTACACCGCGTCCATTTCTTCCATGGTCAGGGGCTTCTGGGGCGGGTTCTGCACCACGAATTCCTTGCCGTAAGGCTCGATGAGCCGCTTGGCGGTGAAGGGGTCGCAGTTGCCGTACTGGATTTGGAAGGACTGGGCATATTTGCGCTTGTCGGCTTTTAATTCTTCAAAAGCGGGCAAAAGGATGGAGGGAAGGCTGTCGTCCGGCGCACTGGTGCGGAACACCGTGCCGTCAATGTAGGTGATGTCCCGGACGTTCATGCCGGAATTGAGCGCCTCCGCGATTTCCACAACGCTCTTTTCGCCCATGCCGTACATGAGAAGGTCGGCTTGACTGTCAAGCAGAATGGAGCGTTTCAGGCTGTCCGACCAGTAGTCGTAGTGCGCAAGACGGCGAAGGCTTGCTTCAATGCCGCCAATCAGGATTGGCACATCTTTGTAAGTCTGGCGAATCAGGTTACAATAGACAATGGTGGCGCGGTCCGGGCGCTTGCCCACACATCCTCCGGGGGTAAAGGCGTCGGTTTTCCGGCGGCGCTTGCTGACGGAGTAGTGGTTCACCATGGAGTCCATGTTGCCCCCGGACACCAGAAACCCCAGCCGGGGCCGCCCGAACACGTCGATGGACTTGGGGTTGCGCCAGTCCGGCTGGGAGATGATTCCCACGCTGTAGCCGTGGCTTTCCAAAACCCTGCTGATAATGGCGTGACCGAAGGAGGGGTGGTCAACGTAGGCGTCGCCGATCACGTAGACGAAATCGCAGGTTTCCCAGCCCCGCTCCCGCATTTCCTGCTTGTTGATGGGAAGAAATGCCATGGGTCTCCTCCTTACTTGCGTTCCAGCTTCTTTTTCGTGCCGTCGGGGCCGACGATGTAGGTGTTGTCCAGCTGCCCAACGAGATTTGCCTTGACGGAATCAATGTAAATTCTTCTCAGCTTGTCCCGTTCGGCCACTTCCTCGGTGGTCAGACCCTCGGTTTTCGCTTTCTTCGCCAGAACGTTGATTCTGGTAATCACTTCGCTCATATTCATAGGTTTCCTCACACATACCGGTGGATAACCACCGAAATTCTGCCTTTTTTGGTTTTTCCGTTCACTTTTACCAGCTTTATTTTTCCAAGACCCCGGACGGAGATTTTCACGCCCTCGGAAACAGGTTTGTCGGGCTTTTCACAGGGCAGGCCGTCCATGGCGGCTTTGCCGCCGGTGACATACTGGGCCGCCAGACTCCGTCCGATGCGGAAGCCGGAGGCAATCACGCTGTCTAACCGCAGGGACGCCAGCGTGTCCCGGATTTCTTTCACCTCCGGCTCGGGGATGGCGGCATCCGTCAGGGGAATCTGCTCCAAGTGGAGCTTGGTGCGCCCGGCGGAGGTGAAATTCTGCAGGAGGTAGGGGGCAATCTCCGCCGTAACGAAGAAATCACAGCTTCCTTCCCCCACGCAGATGTCGCCGACAGTCTCCCGGGCAACCCCCGCCCCCATCAGCGCGCCGAGAAAATCCCGGTGGCTGGGGCTGTCCCCCTGAAAGAACGCGGCCCGCAGGCAAATGCAGGGGGCGTCCTCCTCATAAAGGGCCGCTTCGTCCAGATAGTCCGGCAAATAAATCAGCATTTTCCGCTCGGCATCCGGGTATCCGCCAAAGAAATGCAGTCCCTCGGGGCAGCCGAAGAGGTAGTTTGCCATTTCCTGCTCCCGGGGGGAGAGGAAACAGGTGTTTGCCGGGATGTTTTTGCGCATTCCGGCGGTTATTTTGTCCCAGAGCTTGGCAAGGAGCACCTTGTCCTCATTCGACTGGGCGATTTTGTCAATGTTGCTTCGATCCATTTTATCACCACTGAGGATTATACCATAATATTCAGCCTTGTGTAAAGACAGATTATCGAGTATAATTGCAAGGAAAGACGGAAGCGCATTATGGCTTCCCCCGGGGGGAAGCTGTCGAGCGAAGCGAGACTGATGAGGAACGGCGACCGCTTTCAACTTGAAGTGCAGTCAGATAAGAAGTATAACTTTCAAGTCGGTACCTCTTTACAAACTGCATACAGATTTGCTGCATGTCGCCGTTCCTCATCCGACCCGGCTTGCGTCGGGCCACCTTCCCCCCGGGGGAAGGCTTTGGTACGCAATCGGCATTCATGGAAGGAAAGAGCGTATGGTAATCGGAATCATCGGCGGCGGGGCGTCGGGCATGGCGGCGGCGCTGGCGGCGGCGGAAAATAAGGATGCGCAAGTGACTCTCATGGAGCGGCAGACCCGGGTGGGCCGGAAGCTGCTGTCCACAGGCAACGGACGCTGCAATTTGACGAATCTTCACGCGAAGGACGGCGGCTACCACGGCAGCGCTCCGGAATTTACCCGGTATGCAATCTCCCAATTCCCGCCGGAAGCGGCCCTACAGTGGTTTCGCTCGCTGGGCCTTCTGACTGTGGCGGAGGACTCGGGGCGGGTGTATCCCTACTCCGATCAGGCCAATTCCGTGGTGGATGTGCTGCGTTTTGGACTGGAACAGCCAAATATCACGGTGAAACTGGGCTTTGAAGTGGAAAAAGTGAAGAAAACGCCCAATGGCTTCCGGGTGGAAGCCAAGGGGGAAACGGTGGAGTGCGACAGGCTGATTGTTGCCTGTGGGGGATTGGCAGGAACGAAGCTGGGCGGCTCCATGTCCGGCTACAAGCTGCTGCGCGCCTTGGGCCATAGCTGCACAAAACTCCGCCCCACGCTGGTGCAGCTGAAATCCGGCTGGGCCGGGTGTGCGTCCCTCAAGGGCGTCCGGGCAAACTGCCGGGTGGAAATTCTTCATAACGGTGAAAAGACTGCCGAAAGCACCGGGCAGCTGCAATTTACGGAGTACGGCCTTTCCGGGCCGGTGATTTTCGAGATTTCCCGGGATGTGTGTCAGGGCGGGGGAGACTGGAAGTGCCGTCTGGACTTCCTACCGGAGGTTTCTGCCAATGACTTGCGCGGTGAACTGACGCGGCGGCGGGAAACCAACCTGCCGGTATCGGAACTGCTGACGGGCATCCTCCACAACCGTTTGGGCCGGGTGCTGACCCAGAGCGCGGGCCTGGCTCCCAACGCGCCCATCCGGGAGTTATCCGACTGGGAAATCGGTCAGGCAGTGTCTGCCGTGAAGGCGCTGGAAGTATCTCTCACGGAACCCATGGGCATGGACAGCGCTCAGGTCACCGCCGGGGGCATTGTGACCTCGGAATTTGACGAAACAACCATGCAGAGCCGTCTTGTGCCGGGGCTGTACGCCTGCGGCGAGGTGCTGGACATCGACGGCGACTGCGGCGGCTATAATCTGCAATGGGCGTGGAGCTCGGGCCGTCTGGCAGGCCTCCACGCGGGAGGGAACCTATGATACGACTGCGGGACATCAGTTTGCCGCCGGAGCACAATGCCCACCAGCTTCAGTTTGAGGCGGCGCGGCTGCTTCGGCTGCCCAATTCCAAAATCCGTAAGCTTTCCATTGTCCGCCGCAGCGTGGACGCGAGGAAGAAGCCGGAGGTCAAAATCATCTACACCGTGGACGTGGCGGTGGAGGGGAACGAAACGAAAATCCTGCGGCAAAGCGGCTGCAAAAAGGCATCCATTGCCCCCATGTCCTTCTATAAAGCGCCGAAAAATATCCCCGCCCCGGAAAAACGCCCGGTGGTGGTGGGCTTCGGCCCGGCGGGGATGTTCGCAGCCCTGATTCTGGCCCTTGCGGGCTGGAAGCCGCTGGTGCTGGAGCGGGGCGAGGACGCAGTTTCCCGCCATGAAAAGGTGGAAAAATTCTTCGCCACCGGGGTTTTGGACGAAAGAAGCAACGTCCAGTTCGGCGAGGGCGGCGCGGGCACCTTCTCCGACGGCAAGCTGAACACCGGGGTCAATAATCCCCGCATCGGCTGGGTGCTGGAGCAGTTCGTGCAGGCCGGGGCAAGGGAGGACATTCTCTACGATGCCAAGCCCCATGTGGGCACCGACGTTTTGCTCACTGTTGTGCAAAATCTGCGCAAACGGATTATTTCTCTGGGGGGCGAGGTGCGCTTCAACGCCCGGGTTACCGGGCTGCGGGTCGAAAACGGACGGCTCACCGGCCTGAAAACCGACGCTGGGGAACTCATCGACTGTGACGCGGCGGTGCTGGCCATCGGCCACAGCGCCCGGGACACCTTTGAAATGCTGGACGCCATGGGCGTTCCCATGGAGCCAAAGCCCTTCGCCATGGGTGCGCGGATTGAGCAGAAGCAGGCGGTCATCAACAACGCCCAGTATGGCATGGAAAATCCGGCCCTGCCCCCGGCGGATTACAAGCTGGTGGAGCATCTGGAAGACGCCACGGTGTACACCTTCTGTATGTGCCCCGGCGGTCATGTGGTGGCGGCGGCCAGTGAAGCCGGGCGCATCGTCACCAACGGCATGAGCAACGCCGACCGGGAGGGGGAGAACGCCAACGCGGCCCTGCTGGTGACGGTGAATCCCGCCGATTTTCCCTACGAGGGGGTCTTGGGCGGAATGCGCTGGCAGCGGGAGATTGAGGAGCGGGCCTATCAGATAAGCGGCAGCTACCGCGCCCCGGCCCAGACCGTGGGAGATTTCCTTGCCCATAGGCCCAGCACGGCTGCGGGCAGCGTCAGCCCCACCTATCGCCCCGGGGTGACCTGGTGCGACCTCCACGATGTCCTGCCGGAAAAGCTGACCGCCGCCATGGAGCAGGCCCTGCCGAAGCTGGACAGAAAGCTTTCTGGCTTTGCCGCCGCCGACGCGGTGCTCACCGCCCCGGAAACCCGAAGCTCTTCCCCCGTCCGCATCCTCCGGGACGAAAGCCGCCAGTCGCAGATTCGGGGCCTGTACCCCGCCGGCGAGGGCGCGGGCTACGCCGGGGGCATCATGTCCGCCGCCATCGACGGCATTCTGACCGCGGAAGCCATATTGAATGTAAAATGATAAATGCAGGATGCAAAATGAGGTAAATGGGGAATTTAGCGGATCAATACCTCCCCCCCGGGAGAAGGTATTGGTACGCTAAAGGACAATAATCAAAAAAAGCAGAATGCGAAAGGCGGGATATCCTTCCCTTTGCATTCTGCATTTTGCATTCTATTTCGCTCCCAGCGCCATGACCAGCACCGCAATAAAGCACTGTCCCGCCAGAATCAGTGGGATGCCCAGGGTGAATTTCAGATGCAGGGTCTTGTGCCGGAACAGGTACATCCCCGCAAGGCTCCCCACGCTGCCGCCGAGAGCCGCAATGAGCAGCAGCGTGGACTCCCGGACGCGCCAGCGGTTTTTCTTTGCCTTCCACTTGTCCACAAGCATAAGCGCAAGCCCCGCCGCATTGATTAAAAGCAGGTAGTATAGAAGCAGTTTCATGTAAATTACCTTTCGGGAGGGATTTTTGGTGAAGAAAATCGCTTTGGCTCTGCTGCTGGCGCTACTGCTGTCCGGCTGCGGGGCGAAGGAAACGCTGGAAACCGTTTCGGATGACATTCCTTTACAGCCGGTGCTGGCTGCGCCTGCGGAAATTTCTGTGCGCCTGCCGGACAACGCGGTGTCGCCGGTGCTGGAAAGCGACACGCAGCAGGTCTATTTGTGCGAGGACTACGAAATCGCCATCGAGACCCGGGCCTCCGGCGACCTCGGGGCCACCATCACCGACCTGACGGGCTTTGCCCCGGACCAGCTCACCGTCATGCACACCAAGCAGGACGACGCGGACCGGTATGAGTTCGTCTGGGTATCCGCCGGGGAAACAGGCGACCGGCTGGGCCGGGGAGTGGTGCTGGACGATGGCAGCTACCACTACTGCATGACGGTGCTGCGGGACGCAGAGAACCAGAAAAAGTCTCAGGTGGTGTGGAGCGATGTGTTTGCGTCCTTCTCGCTGGCCTGATACTGATTAAGCGCCTCCTGACACATGGCCTTGCAGGCATCGATAACGCTCTGGGGATAGAGAATCTTCGCCTTGCTGCCGAAGCCGATGACCCAGCTTAAGAACATGGGGGACACGGCAACGTTCACGGTAAAGACGAAGTGCTCCTCCCCGTCGGGAATCAGCAGAATGTCCTGCCCGAAGCGGTCAATGACCACGTTGATGAGACTGCGGTGGAACCGGAGCTTTACATCGGCGGTTTCCCCGGAGTACATCTGAAACAGCCGGTTGGCGTGCTCAATGAGCGCCTTGCCATTTAGCTCCGGGCAGGGAACTCTTGGCTGCTCCAGCAGGCGGATATCGCTCATCCGGTCTACCCGGTAGGAGGTGACGCCGTGGCGGGGGGACAGGGCCAGCAGGTAGCAGTTTTCGTTGTCCTGACACAGGCCGTAGGGGCTGGCCTCATAGTCCCGGTTCCGATAGACCCGCTGGCGCTCCAGATTGAAGTCAAAGTAGCGGAAGGAAATCTGCCGGTTCTCGGCAATGGCGTCCTGAATGGCGTCTACATTGTAATAGATGGTCTCGTTCATGCTCTTGACTCGTCCGGACACCACCACGTCCCGGCGCATAAGCCGGGCGTCGTAGACGCTGCACTGATTGCACAGCTTTTCAATCAACTCCCGGGATTTCTTTTCCGTGAGGAAGCGGCTGGACTGCACCGCGTCAATGAGCAGCTTCAGTTCCGGCAGCTCAAAATTCCGGGAACCGATGTAATAGCCGCCGCCCTTGCCCGGCAGGGACACGATGTCCACGCCGTATTCCTGAAGGGCCGCGATGTCCGAATAGATGGTCTTGCGGTCACACTCAATATTGTGCTGCTGAGAAAGCATACTTTGCAGCTCCGAAGCTCTCACCGGGTGCGCCTGGTGGGAGTTTCTTTGCAGATAGTCAAGAATGTAGAAGATTTTCAGCTTCTGGTTGTCAGATTTTGGCATGGTGCACCTCCGAATATGGCTCCCCTTTCAGGGGAGCTGGCACGGCGGCAGCCGTGACTGAGGGGTCTTATCGGTCAAGTGCCACCCCTCAGCTTCGCTTCGCTCAGCAGCTCCCCTTTCAGGGGAGCCTTTTTACCATTATACCACATCCCCCGCCGCCGGCAAGGCCCAATTTGCATTTTCTCCGGCAATATGCTATAATGCCCCCAAAGGAGTGTAGCTTATGGGTTTCTTTGGATGTCACCTGTCCGCCAGCGGCGGGAATACCGCCATGGTGAAAACCGCCCTTTCCATCGGGGCCAATACCTTTGCCTTCTTCACCCGGAATCCCCGGGGCAGCAAGGCGAAGAAGGAGGACGCTGCCGATTCGGAAAAAGCGGTGTCCATGCTGCAAAGCGAGGGCTTTGGAAAGTTGGTGGCCCACGGGGCCTATACCATGAATCTTTGCACCGCCGACGCCGAAGCGCGCCAGTTTGCGGCGGAGATTTTGGAGGACGACCTGCGGCGGATGGCGGCGCTGCCCGGAAACTTCTACAATTTCCACCCCGGCAGCCATGTGGGGCAGGGAACGGAAGCGGGCATCTACCAGATTGCCGCCGCGCTGAAAAAGGCCCTGGCCCCCGGCTACCCGGTGACGGTGCTGCTGGAAACCATGGCGGGCAAGGGCAGCGAAATCGGCGGCCGGTTTGAGGAGCTGAGGGCCATTCTAGATGCCGTGGGCAGCAAAGACGTGGGCGTGTGTCTGGACACCTGCCACGTCTACGACGCAGGCTATGACATTGTGAATGATCTGGACGGCGTTCTCGCGGAGTTCGACCGGATTATCGGACTGGACAGGCTGAAAGCCCTCCACCTGAACGATTCCAAGAACCCCTTCGCCAGCCATAAAGACCGGCACGAGTGCCTGGGCAAGGGCAGTCTGGGCATCGACACCTTCCGCGCTGTTGTGAACCACCCAAGCTTAAAGGACAAGCCCATGATTCTGGAGACTCCCAATGAGCTGCCTGGCTATCAGGCGGAGATCGCGCTGCTGCGCAGTCTGGAATCTTAAAGGAAAGTTCATTTGACATATTCAAAAGAATGTGTCATTTTATATTGTAGACTGACAAAAGCCTTCCCCTTTGGGGAAGGTGGCCGAGCGCAAGCGAGGTCGGAAGAGGGAACAGCACCATTTTGCCGCGATGTGAATTGTTGGATAAGGCGGTACCGGCCTCTTCCGTCTCGCCTTCGGCGATCCACCTTCCCCAAAGGGGAAGGCTTTGATACAATTTTGAGAGGAGGGGAGAATCTTGGAAGAATACCTACGCACGCTGGCAGTTGACCCGGCGGCGCTGACGACCCAATACATTGGGTTCCTTCGCTATGCCGTGCCGGTGCTGACATTTTTGCTGCTGCTTCGCTGTGTCTGGCCTCTGCTGACCTTTCGCCGGGAGCCGGAGATCTGGGCATGGCTGAACCTCACCGACGGCACACAGATCCCCATTACCCACTGGGAGAACGTCATCGGCCGGAGCAAAAGCTGCGATGTGACCATCGATTTTTCCACCATCTCCCGAAACCACGCGGTGCTGACCCGCTATGACGACGGCAGCTGGACGCTGCAGGACATCGGCTCCAAAACGGGCACCTTCGTGAATGACCGGCCCATCCAGATCTGCGCCCTGAAGCCCAGGGACCGCATTTCCATCGGCGGGGTGGAAATGCAGCTTCAGCCTATCACCGTGCGGCAGGAAATCCGGCAGGCGGAGCTTCGCACGAAAGCGGCTTCCGGCTGGGACAGCGTGACCAACCTGATGCTGCTGACCATTTTGCAGTGTCTCATGACGCTGGGTTTCCTGCTTAAGGGAGAAAGTGTGGATTTTCCAAACATTCTGCGGGGATTTGGCGGCATTATGCTGAGCCAGTGGGTGCTGTACCTGTTTTACTGTCTCATTCACAGAAAGTCCTTTGAAGTGGAAACCATAGCCTTCTTCCTGTGTACCATGGGTATGGCTGCCATTGCCACGGTAAAACCCGGGGAGGCTGTGAAGCAGCTTGCTGCTATGATATTGGGCATTGTGACCTTCCTGTTTCTGGGCTGGTCGCTGCGGGATTTGGAGCGGGCCAAGGTGGTTCGCTACCTTGCCGTGGCGGCAGGCGTGGGCTTTCTGGTGATTACCCTGCTGTTCGGCACGGAATACTACGGCGCGAAAAACTGGCTGATCATCGGCGGCATGTCTTTACAGCCGTCGGAACTGAGCAAGGTCTGCTTCGTGTTCGCGGGAGCTTCCACCATGGACCGGATCATGAGCAAGCGGAACCTGATTCTGTTCATCGCCTATTCGGTGCTGATCTGCGGACTGCTGGCCCTGATGAACGACTTCGGCACGGCTCTGATTTTCTTCTGCGCCTTCCTGCTCATTGCCTATCTGCGTTCCGGCAGCGTGGGCACGGTGGCCCTTGCCATCACCGCGCTGGGCTTTGCCGGGGTGCTGGCACTGAAAATCGCACCCCACGCCCTGCACCGGTTCGCCACCTGGCGCCACGTCTGGTCTGACCCGCTGGGCGGCGGCTATCAGCAGACCCGTGCCCTCATGTGCATCGCCTCCGGCGGGCTCTTTGGCCTTGGCCCGGAGGGGGGACTGCTGCAATATGTGTTCGCGGCGGATTCCGATATCGCCTTTGCCACGATTTCCGAGGAATGGGGATTGCTGGTTGCCCTGATGATGGTGCTTTCCGTGGCGGCGCTGGGGTATTTCGCCATCCGCACCACCCGGGTGGCCCGAAGCAGCTTCTATTCCATCGGCGGCTGCACTGCGGCGGGAGTTCTCGTGATTCAGACCATTCTCAACTGTCTCGGTACCGTGGATATCCTGCCCTTTACCGGCGTGACCTTCCCCTTCCTCAGTAACGGCGGCACCAGCATGATTGGCGCCTGGGGCTTGCTGGCCTTCGTCAAGGCGGCGGATACCCGGCAGAACGCCAGCTTTGCCATCCGGCTTCAAAAAGCGGAAAGGGGGAGTAAGGTTTGAACCGTATTACGAAACGAACCTGGATTATGGGGCTGTTCCTCCTGCTCCTGCTGGGCGGTCTGCTTTTCTTCGTGTGGGAGTATGTGACGCAGGCGGAGCAATGGGTGTCCTTTTCCGGCTCACCCCACCTCTATAACAGCAGCAATATCGGCTGCGGCACCATCACCGACCGTAGCGGAAATGTGCTGCTGGACATTTCTCAGGGCCGCACCTATTCGGACAACGCCAACACCCGCAAGTCCACCCTCCACTGGCTGGGGGACAAGAAGGGCTTCATCAGCGCCTCCACGGTGTCCACCTATGCTGCCGACATGGTAGGCTATGACCGGATAAACGGTGTGTACAACGCCTCCGGCGAGGGCGGAAACGCCCGGCTGACCTTGTCCGCCAAGGTGCAGAACGCGGCACTGGAGGCCATGGGAAATCGGAAGGGCACCGTGGGCGTCTACAATTACAAAACCGGTGAGATTCTCTGCGCCCTGACCACGCCTACCTATGACCCGGAAAATGTGCCGGATATCGCGAACGACACCACCGGGGCCTATGACGGCGTGTACTTAAACCGCTTTTTGCAGTCAGCCTACGTCCCTGGCTCCATTTTCAAGATTGTGACGTTGTCGGCGGCGCTGGACTGCGTGCCGGGTATCGAGGACATGACCTTCACCTGCCGCAGCAAGATCGCGTACGGCACGGAGGCCGTCACCTGTGAAAAGGCCCACGGCACCCAGACCCTCAAGCAGGCCTTCGCCAATTCCTGCAACTGCGCCTTTGCCCAGATTGCGGAGAAAGTTGGCAAAAACAACATGGTGAAATATGTCAGGCAGTTTCAGGTGACTCAGAAGCTGTCCTTTGACGGAAGCACCACCGCTGCCGGTAACTACGACATTTCCGACACCGCGCCGGTGTCCTTTGCATGGAGCTGCATCGGTCAGCACTCCGATCTGGTGAATCCTGCCCGCTACATGACCTTCATGGGCGCTATTGCCGGCCGGGGCGTGGCGGCGGAACCGTACCTGATGGATACCGTCACCAACGGCGGCGACACCACCTATGAGGCGAAAACAAAGAAAACCGACCGGATTATGCCGGAATCCATCGCGGACACGGTGGCGGAGTATATGCGCAACAACGTGAAGACCGTCTACGGCGACGGCAATTTCGGCGGCCTGCCCGTGTGCGCCAAGTCTGGCACCAGCCAGCTGGGCGGCGACCAGAAATCCAACGCCATGTTCGCCGGGTTTGTGGACAGTGAGCAGTATCCGCTGGCCTTTATCGTGGTGGTGGAGAACGGCGGCTACGGCAGCCACACCTGCGTGCCGGTGATCAGCAAGGTTCTCGCCGCCTGCAAGAGCGTCATGGACGCTGAGTAATTGTCAATTCTATACAAAAAAGTCGAAAACACCATGGAGGAATCTGTGGTGTTTTCTGCGTTGACAAATGTCTTTCTGTGAGATACAATACACGCAAGTTCTACGGAGGAGGTACAGCGTGATGAAGAACGAAATGAATGCCGCGGTGTGCCCCACCGCCATTACCCGCCATCTGGACGCTGCCATACTGGTAGTGTCTGTTCTTGCACTGTCCGTACGAATTACGGTGCCGGAGGCGTGACCGGGTTTTCCTGTTGTATGGAAGAGCGGCTGCGCAAAAATGCGTGTCCGCTTTTTTATAGTTTTCCATAGGATTATGAGAAAAGGAGTAATGATTATGAAAAAGTTTGTTGCTATGCTGATGGCAGCCCTGATGGTGCTGTCTCTGGCAGCCTGCGGCGGCTCCAGCGCTCCCGCTGAGACCAAGGCTCCCGCCGCTGCCGACGCTGCCCCCGCCGCCACCGAGGCTCCCGCTGCCGAGGGTGCTGCTCCCGCTCTGAAGATCGGCCTGACCGGCCCCATGACCGGCCCCGCTTCCGCATACGGTCTGGCTGTCCGCGGCGGCATGGAGATTGCCGTTGCTGAGATCAACGCCAAGGGCGGCCTGCAGATCGAGTTCAAGTCCGAGGACGACGAGGCCGACGGCTCCGATAAGGCTGTTTCCGCTTACAACTCCCTGAAGGACTGGGGCATGCAGATTCTGGCCGGCCCTGTCACCACCGGCTCTTCTCTTGCAATCGCCGCTGAGACTGTCAATGACCAGATCTTCATGCTGACCCCCTCCGCTTCCGCTACCGATGTGGCCATGACCGGCTCCAACGTCTTCCAGATGTGCTTCACCGACCCCAACCAGGGCGCTTCCGCCGCGGAGCTGATGAAGCAGAAGTGGCCTGATGCCACCATCGGTGTGATCTACGACTCTTCCGACGCTTATTCCTCCGGCGTCGTGGACGGCTTCCTGACCAAGGCTTCCGAGCTGGGCCTGAACGTTGCCGTTGACAACGCCGCTTTCACCGCCGACAACAAGGCCGACCTGTCCACTCAGGTTACCCAGTGCAAGGATGCCGGCTGCGATCTGGTGTTCCTGCCCTTCTACTACACCGAGGCCGCTCAGGTTCTGACCTACGCCAACACCGTCGGCTATGCACCCACCTTCTTTGGCTGCGACGGCATGGACGGCATCCTGACCGTGGAAGGCTTTGACGCCAAGCTGGCTGAGGGCCTGGTGCTGATGACCCCCTTCGATGCCAACGCTACCGATGACGCCACCGTCAAGTTTGTTGAGCAGTTCAAGGCCAACAACGGTGGCCTGGTGCCCAACCAGTTCGCGGCTGACGGCTACGATGTGATCTACGCCCTGTACAACGCCTGTGTCGCCGCCGGTGTGGATGGCTCCACTCCTGTTGCCGATGTCTGCGCCGCTCTGCAGGAGCAGTTCGCCACCCTGACCGTTGACGGCCTGACCGGCAAGGGCATGACCTGGGACGAGAACGGTATGATCTCCAAGGCGCCTGCCGCTATGGTAGTTACCGACGGCGTCTACGTTCCCGTGGCTTAATCCGGTTCCCAATGACGGGAAGGGAAGGGTAACACCTTCCCTTCCCAAACACTGTTTTTCGACAGTCCATGAGAGCCAAAAGCAGGAAGGGCTGTCATAGGCTGTCGACATTCAAACAAAAGAGAGGTATATTATGCAGATTTTACAGTATCTGATCAACGGCATCAGCATCGGCTCGGTGTACGCCATCATCGCGCTGGGCTATACCATGGTCTACGGTATTGCCAAGATGCTGAACTTCGCCCACGGCGACATTATCATGGTGGGCGCTTATATTTCCTTCTGCGTCACAAGCTACTTGGGACTCCCGGCCTGGGTGTCCGTTGTCGCGGCTGTGGCGGTATGTACGGTTTTGGGTATCGTCATTGAGGGCCTGGCCTACAAGCCCCTTCGGGGCACGCCCAGCCTGGCTGTGCTGATCACCGCCATCGGTGTCAGCTACTTCCTGCAAAACGCCGCCCAGCTCATCTGGTCCTCCAGCCCCAAGAACTTTACTTCCGTGGTCACCATGAAGCCCATCTCTCTGGCAGGCGGTAAAATCGTCATTACCGGCGAGGTGCTGCTGACCGTGGCGGCCTGCATTCTGGTGATGGTGGGTCTGACCCTGTTCACCAGCAAGACCCGCACCGGCAAGGCTATGCGGGCGGTGTCCGAGGACCGGGATGCCGCGCAGCTCATGGGCATCAACGTGAATCAGACCATTTCCACCACCTTTGCCATCGGCTCCGCGCTGGCGGCGGTTGCCGGTGTGTTGCTGTGCTCCACCGTGCCGACCTTACAGCCCACCACCGGCTCCATGCCCGGCATCCGGGCCTTCACCGCTGCCGTGTTTGGCGGCATCGGCTCCATTCCCGGCGCTATGCTGGGCGGCATTCTGCTTGGCATCATCGAGACCTTCAGCAAGGCCTACCTGTCCACCCAGTTCTCTGATGCCATCGTGTTCTCCGTGCTGATTGTGATCCTGCTGGTGAAACCCGCAGGCCTGCTGGGCAAGCAGGTTCAGGAAAAGGTGTGAGGTGAGGGTTATGAAAAAGATACTGAATAATAAAACCACCCGCACCAACCTGTTGACCTATCTGGTGGTCATCGCCGCGTTTGTGGTGATGCAGGTCATGAATTCCGCCGGAATGCTGGGCAGCTCCATGAAGGGCTTTCTGGTTCCCATCTGTGTGTACATTTCTCTGGCGGTGTCCCTGAACCTGCTGGTGGGCATCTGCGGCGAGCTGAGTCTGGGCCATGCCGGATTCATGGGCATCGGCGCGTTCTCCGGCATCATCATCGCGGCGCTGCTGAAGGACGTGGTGGCCAATGATTTCCTGCGGCTGCTGCTGGCCATGGTGTGCGGCGGTGTGTTCGCCGGTGTGGTCGGCTTCCTCATCGGTGTGCCTGTCCTGCGGCTGCGGGGCGACTATCTGGCAATCGTGACCCTGGCCTTCGGCGAAATTATGAAGAACATCATCGGCAACCTCTATGCGGGCACCGATTCCGAGGGCTTCCACATTGCCGTGTCCACAACCAAGATGAAGCTGGCCGCCGGCGGCAAGTACATCATCAATGGCCCCCTTGGTGCCACCGGCATCCAGAAGCTGGCGACTTTCACCATGGGCTTCCTGCTGGTGCTGTTCACCCTGTTCATTGTGCAGAACCTGATTAACTCCAAGGAGGGCCGGGCCATCCGTGCCGTCCGGGACAACCGCATCGCCGCGGAATCCGTGGGCATCAACGTCACCGCCTTCCGCATGAAGGCCTTCGTGGTGTCTGCGTTCCTGGCCGGTATGGCGGGCGCATTGTTCGGCCTGAACTACTCCTCCGTCACCGCCCCCAAGTTCAACTTCAACACCTCCATTAACATTCTGGTGTTCGTGGTGCTGGGCGGCATGGGCAATATCCTCGGCTCTGTCATTTCCGCTACCGTTCTGTATGTGCTGCCGGAGGCTCTGCGGGGCCTGCAGGATTACCGCATGATTCTGTACGCCATCGTTCTGATTCTGGTCATGCTGTTTACCTGGTCTCCCAAGGTCAAGGAGTTCATGTCCGTGATTGCCGATAAGGTATCCGGCGTATTTAAGAAGAAGGAGGCGGGAACCAATGAATGAGTACAGCAAGAAAATTGTCAAGGTTCCTACCGTGAACCTGTTCCGGGAGCAGGACAAGGACAAGCAGCCCGTGCTGGATGTGCGTAATCTGGGCATTGACTTCGGCGGCCTGACTGCTGTGGACGGCTTCAACATCACCGTCGGCCCCACCGAGATTTCCGGCCTGATCGGTCCCAACGGCGCGGGCAAGACCACCATTTTCAACCTGCTCACCGGTGTGTACCAGCCTACCCGGGGCTCCGTGCTGATCAACGGCATCGACATCAAGGGCATGCCCACCCACAAGGTGAACCGCCTGGGCATTGCCCGCACCTTCCAGAACATCCGCCTGTTCACCGATATGACCGCGCTGGACAATGTGAAGGTGGGTATGCACCATGACATCAAGTGCTCCTTCCTGGGAAGCCTTCTGCACCTGCCTTCCTATTATAAGGCGGAGAAGAAGGCCAACGAAAAGGCCATGGAGCTGCTGGACTTTATGGGCCTTGCGGATGTTGCCGACGTAAAGGCGGGAAGCCTTCCTTACGGCGTCCAGCGCCGGCTGGAAATCGTCCGGGCACTGGCGACCGACCCCTCCATCATTCTGCTGGACGAGCCTGCCGCCGGTATGAACCCCAGCGAGACCACGGAACTGATGCACCAGATCCGTCGTATTCGGGATACCTTCCACATCGCCATTTTCCTCATTGAGCATGACATGAATCTGGTGATGAACGTCTGCGAGGCCATCGCGGTGGTAAACTACGGACGGCTGATCGCCAAGGGCACGCCGGAGGAAATCCGGGCCAATCCTGCGGTTATTGAAGCTTACCTGGGTAAGGAGGACAGCGCCGATGCTGAAAATTGAAGATATGCACGTTTATTACGGCGCCATCCATGCCATCAAGGGGGTATCCTTTGAGGTGGGCGAGGGCGAAATCGTGGCCCTGATCGGCGCCAACGGCGCGGGCAAGTCCACCATTCTGAAGACGGTTTCCGGCCTGATGCACCCCCGCAGCGGCTCCATCCGCTTCTGCGATCAGGACATTACCCACGTGGACGCCTATAAGCTTCTGCGCACGGGTCTGGCACACGTTCCCGAGGGACGGCGGATTTTCCTGCAAATGACGGTGCAGGAGAATCTGGAGATGGGCGCATATGTCAATAAGGAAGTGTCTCAGGCCGATCTGGAAATGGTATTCAACTACTTCCCCCGGCTGAAGGAGCGCCGCAAGCAGATTGCGGGCACCCTGTCTGGCGGCGAACAGCAGATGCTGGCCATGTCCCGGGCGCTGATGAGCCACCCCAAGCTCATGATGCTGGACGAGCCCTCCATGGGTCTGGCCCCCATTCTGGTGGATCAGATTTTCGACATCATCCGGCAGCTGCACAAGGCAGGCACCACCATTCTGCTGGTGGAGCAGAACGCCCGGAAGGCTCTGCAGATTGCGGACCGGGCCTACGTTCTGGAAACCGGCAAGATCACCTTAAGCGGCACCGGCGCGGAGCTTGCCAGCTCTGACGCGGTGAAGAAGGCCTACCTCGGCGGTTAAAGCAACAATTGCACACCCCTTGCATAGGATTGCAAGGGGTGTGTTTTTTATGTGCCGGAAAAATCACCTGCATGGGTGTTGTATGCTGGCCTTCGGGCTGGGGCTGATTATCGGACACTGTCTGGAGAGCTGGTTTCTGTGCTGCTGCGGCGGCATCTGTCTGCTGATTCTGGGCTGCTGCGTTATGCGCAGAAGGTAATGTCGTCGTGAATGCCTCTTCCGTCAGCCCTTCGGGCTGACACCTTCCCCTTTGGGGAAGGCTTTTGAGCAGTCATATTCTTGTCCCATGCCGAATAGAATATAGCACACACATTGGGATAAGGAGTGATCCGACAGTGGACGTGAATTTTCAGAATCGAGACGATTCCTGCCTGAATCTGGCGGTGCGGGAGCTGCAAAACAGCGAGCAGACCCAGGAAATCAAGCTCACGGAAGGAATGCCGGACGTGGGAAAGATCCTCGCCGCCTGGGGCCAGCCCATTCTGCGCAGCAAGGAATGGAATGCGGATACGCTGAATTATACCGGCGGTATGATGGTGTGGGTGCTGTACGCCCCGGAGGACGGAAGCCCGGAGCAGTGCATTGAAGGGTGGATTCCCTTCCAGATGCGCTGGGATCTGCCGGAGGAAGTACCTGAGGGACGGCTGCGGCTGCGTCTGCTGCCCCGGCTGGTGGATGCCCGCAGTGTTTCCCCACGGAAAATCCTGGTTCGCGCGGGCATGGCGGCCATGGCGGAGGCCTTTGTCCCCACGCAGATTCCGGTGCCGGAGCTGGAGTCTGCGCCTGACGGCGTGGAGCTGCTGAAACGCACCTACCCGGTGCGGCTGATGAAGGAAGCGGGGGAAAAGTCCTTTGTAGTGGACGAAGAACTGACCCTGCCGGATTCCGCGCCGGTGCCCGAGCAAATCGTCTATTACCGGGTGGAACCGAGGGTTACGGACCGAAAGGTGCTGTCGGAAAAGGTGGTGTTCCGGGGGAACGCCAACCTGCACACCCTCTACCGGGGCGAGGGCGGACAGCTTCAGGGCTGGGACTTCGACCTGCCCTTCTCCCAGTATGCGGAGCTGGCCGGAGAGTATGGGCCGGAGGCGCAGGCGGATTTTGCCCTGTGTCCCACCAGCATGGAGCTGGAGCTGGATGACGAGGGGCATCTGCGTTTTAAGTGCGGCGTGGCCGCCCAGTACTGCATTACTGACCGGGAGCAGCTGAACGTGGTGGAGGATGCCTACAGTCCCAACCGGGAGCTGACCATCCAGACCCAGACGCTGGAGGTTCCGGCGGTCCTGGAAAACCGCCGGGAAACCGCCTATGCCCAGGCGGAGATTCCGGCGGAGGCAAATGCGGCGGCGGATGTGCGCTTTTTACCGGATTTTCCAAGACAAAGGTTCCGGGACGGCGGCGTGGAACTGGAATTGCCCGGCGTTTTCCAGACGCTGTACTATGGGGAAGACGGGATGCTGAATGCCGGCAGCGCCCGATGGGAGGGCACGCTGAATCTGAACGCGGATGAGAATACCCATTTGATGGCAGTTCCCGTACCGGCAATCCCCCAGGCTGCCATTGGCAGCGGTCAGCTTTCCATGAAGGCAGAGCTTCCGCTGGAGCTGACCGCTATCGCGTCACAGCAGCTTCCGGTGGTCACCGGGCTGGCGCTGGGAGAGGAGCGGAAACCGGACCCCGGACGGCCCTGCCTGATTCTGCGCCGGGCCGGAACTGACAGCCTGTGGCAGATCGCCAAGGCGGCCCATTCCACTGTCGGCTCTATCCGGGAGGCCAACGGCCTGCAAAACGAACCTGCGCCGGGACAGCTGCTGCTGATACCGGTACTGTAAAATGATTAGAGCCGCACCGGGGGAGAACCGGTGCGGCCCTTGACAGTTGGTCGCATTGCTATGGGGGTGTACTGTCGAAGAAAGAATACCGCAGGCCGGGTGTCAAAATCAACAAAAATTTGTCGAATTTCAATTATCCTCTGATTCGGAGCCCTTCAGGGCGATGTCATAAACCACATTTTTGGGCAGGCCCAGCTCCTTTGCGGCCTGTTTCACCGCGTCCTTCCGGCTGACGCCCTCCGCCATCAGCTGGCTGACCCGGGCGGCGGCATCGGTTTCGGAGGGGGCTTCCTGCTGTTCGGCGGGAGCGCCGGCGACAATCAGGACGAACTCCCCCTTGGGCGGTGTTTCGGTGTAGCGGGCCACCGCTTCGGCAAGGGTGGTGCGGACGACTTCCTCATGCAGCTTGGTCAACTCCCGGCACAGGCTGATGGGTCGGTCGCCGCCGAAAACCTCGGCCAGATCGGTCAGGGTGGTCAGCAGCTTGTGGGGCGCTTCGTAAAAAATCATGGTGCGCTGCTCTCTTTTCAGGGAATCCAGATGCTCCCGGCGGCTTTTTTTTGCAGTGGACAGGAAGCCCTCAAAGCAGAACCGCCCGGTAGCCTGCCCGGAGATGCTCAGGGCGGTGATGGCGGCACAGGGGCCGGGAATGGCGCACACGGGAATCCCCGCAGCGGCACACTGTTTGACTAAGTCCTCGCCGGGGTCGGAAATGGCGGGGCTGCCCGCGTCGGACACCAGCGCACAGGTTTCTCCGGCGAGAATCCGCTCTACGATCCGGCTCCCCTGAGCGGCTTTGTTGTGCTCATAGTAGCTGACTAGATTTTTCTTAATACCCAGATGATTGAGTAATTTCAGCGTGACCCGGGTGTCCTCCGCGGCGATGAAATCCGCGTTTTCCAGCGTTTCCCGGCAGCGGAGGGAAATGTCTCCCAGATTGCCGATGGGGGTGGGGACAAGATACAGCATTGCGGACATAATGGCCTCCTAAAGATGATAGATTTCCCGGTATGCCGGGGTAGGTGAGCCGTCGGGATTGCGAAGGACAAGCTCTTCCCATTCTAGACCCGGCTTCGCTCCCTTCTGGAATTGCAGCAGAATCAGACTGACGGGGCCGTCCTGCCGGTGCCGCACCAACCGAAGCCGTTTGGCTTCCAAAGCAAATTCCGCCCCGGCGGCGATTAGCTCCGCCAGCCGTTCCGGGCGGTGCACCAGAAAAAAGTCGCCGCCGAATTTCAGCGCGTAGGAAGCCGAACGCATCAGCTCCCGGGCAGGACACAGATCCTCCCGCCGGGCAAGCGGTGTATTTTTGCTGACCGGGCCGCCGGAAAAATAGGGCGGGTTGGAAACGCACAGGTCAAAAGCGCCGGCAGAAAACCTCTCAGATACCGACCGCAGGTCTGCGCATATACTTTCCATGCGGAGGGAAAGCGCGTTGCGGCGAATGTTTTCCAGGGCGGCAAGATGAGCCGTTTCGTCGATTTCCAGCCCGGTGACGGTGCAGCTTTCATTCTGCGCGCACAGAAGCATCCCCAGCGTGCCGCAGCCGGAGCCAAGGTCGAGAACCCGGGCGCTTTTTGGCAGGCGGACAAAAGGGATCAGCACCATGGAGTCAGTGCTTAAGGGGAACGCGCCTTCGGGAACGTTCAGGGTATAACCATTCGGTAAAAATTCCATAAGATTCAAAGAAAATTGGCCTGCGCAAAAAGCTGCGCAGGCCAATTACAAGCGTATGAAGAAAAATTAGCCTTCCTCGATCGCTTCGTTTGGGCACTGCTCGGCGCAGGAGCCGCAGGAAACGCAGACATCAGCGTCGATGACGTACTTGCCGTCGCCCTCGGAAATGGCCTCAACGGGGCACTGCTCAGCGCAGGAGCCGCAAGAGACACAAGCGTCAGTAATAACGTAAGCCATGAAAGTTACCTCCGTTCAGTATTTCTGTTCTACATATGTAGTAACGTATCCTCATTGTAGCATGGATTTCTGAAAAAGCAATTCCTTTTTGCAAATTTTTTCGGAATAATTTTTCCCTGTGCTGGCGATGCTTTTCCGAAAAAGGAAAGGGACGGGGGGAATGCTATGCGTTACCACGCATCGACGGAAGCACTGATTCAGACGGCGGCCCGGAAGGCCAGAGACCTGGGCCACAGCTATGTAGGCTCTGCCCATCTGCTGCTGGCCCTGACCTCCGAAGCCGGGGGCATGGGACTGGTACTGCGGCAGCTGGGGGTGGAGCCGGAACTGACGGAGGCGCTGGCGCAGCTCCTTTACGGGGCGGGCACGCCGGATCTGCCCCTGCCTCAGGGCCTGACGGAGGAAGCCCGGGCGCTGCTTCGGGACGCGGCCCTGGAGGCAAGGCAGTGCAAGTGCCGGGAGATTCAGCCGCAGCATCTGGTGCTTGCCATGGCCCGGCGGGAGAACTGCGGCGCGGGGGAATTGCTTCGGGCCAGCGGCGTCAGCCCGGACGCCTTATTCACACACACCGTGGACTATTTGCAGTGGGAGCGGCAGACGTTCCCCAAAGGGAAAAAGGAGGCGGTCAACTTGAGACTGCTGGAGCAGTTCAGCGAAGATCTTGTCGCGAAGGCCGGGAGTATGGAACCTGTGATTGGACGGGACAAGGAGATCGATATGGTCATCGGCATCCTGTGCCGCAAGTGCAAGAACAATCCGGCGCTGGTGGGAGAGCCGGGCGTGGGCAAGACCGCCATCGCCGAGGGGCTGGCCCAGCGGATGGCCATGGGCAACGTGCCGCCCCAACTGAAGGAGAAGCGGCTGGTGAGCCTGAACATGGCATCGCTGGTGGCGGGCACTAAGTACCGGGGCGAATTCGAGGAACGGCTGCGGGATGTGCTGTCGGAAATCCGCCGCAGCGGAGACGTGATTCTCTTTGTGGACGAAATGCACACCATTGTGGGCGCGGGCGCCGCCGAGGGAGCCATTGACGCGGCGAATATCTTCAAGCCCGCCTTGGGCCGGGGAGAGCTGCAAATGCTGGGGGCTACCACCCGGGACGAATACCGGAAGTATATCGAAAAAGACGCGGCGCTGGAACGGAGGTTCCGTCCTGTTGCGGTGGAGGAACCCTCTCAGGAGACGACCATGGCGATTCTGAAGGCTCTGCGTCCCGGTCTGGAACGGCACCACCATCTGCGGATTTCCGATGACGCCCTGAAGGAGGCGGTGCGGCTGTCCACCCGGTATCTGCCGGATTTGTACCTGCCGGATAAGGCCATCGACCTGCTGGACGAGGGGGCCTCCCGGGCGCGGATGGAGGAGATGCAGTCGGGCCGCGGCGGCGCGGCCCGGAAGGAACTGGAGGAAGAATTGCAGGGGGCCGTCCGGGAGCGGCAGTTTGAGCGGGCGGCGGAGCTGCGGGACAAAATGCAGCACCTGCAAAAACCCACTGCGCGAAGCCGCAGCGTCGGCGGGGCGGATATTGCGTGGGTCGTGTCCCAGCGAACCGGGATTCCGGTGGGACGGCTCACTGCCAGCGAACGGGAGCGGCTGCTGGAACTGGAAGGCCTGCTGTCGGCACAGGTGGTGGGGCAGGAAAAGGCGGTGTCCGCCGTGGCGGAAGCGGTGCGCCGGGGCTATTCCGGCATTCGGGACGCAGGCCGGCCCATTGCGAGCTTACTGTTTACCGGCCCCACCGGCGTGGGCAAAACAGAGCTGTGCCGGGCGCTGGCCCAGGAGGTCTTCGGCTCCCGGGAGGCCATGCTTAGGCTTGACATGACGGAGTACACGGAAAAGCAGAGCGTTTCCCGTCTGATCGGTGCGCCGCCCGGCTATGTGGGCTATGAGGAGGGCGGCAAGCTGACGGAGGCGGTGCGCCGCCGGCCCTACAGTCTGGTGCTGTTTGACGAGCTGGAAAAGGCCCACCCGGAGGTGCTGGGCATTCTGCTGCAAATTATGGAGGAGGGCGTGCTTACGGATTCCACCGGACGGCGGGTCAGCTTCCGCAATACCATCGTGGTCATGACCTCCAATATCGGCGGTCAGATTCGGGGCGAAGGACTGGGCTTCTGCGCCGGAGGCCGTTCGGCGGAGGTTGGCGAAGCCCTGCGGCAGGCGTTTTCTCCGGAATTTCTGGGGCGTATCGACCAGACGGTGCATTTTGACGCCCTTGGAAAAGGGGCCATGGAGGCCATCGTCCAGAAGTATCTGCGCCAGCTTCAGGAGCGCACCGCCGCCATGGGCACCCAGCTTCAGCTGCCCCCGGAACTGACCGGCTTCCTGCTGGAGAAGTGTCCCGGCAGGGACGGGGCGCGGCAGCTGCGCCGTCTGGTGCAGAGCGAGGTGGAGGGGCCACTTGCCGGCTTCCTACTGCGCTGTTCCCGCAAGCCCAGCCGCATCAAGCTCTGTCTGGAGGGGGGCGAGATTTCCTTTTGCAGCTAATTTTATAGAACGAGTGTTTGAAAATATAGGGAAATTTTTGGAAAAACGGAAAGAAAAGAAGAAAAAGATTGATTTTTCTATGACAGGGTAGTATACTGTCCGTAAATGGAGCAAAAGGGTAGTAAAGTGGAGTAAAAGGGAAGGAGGGAAGCGGATGATCGGTAAGTACAGTGCGAAGCTGGACGAAAAGAGCCGTCTTTTCGTGCCCGCGAAGCTGAGAAGCGAGCTGGGCGATACGTTCTTTGTGACGTTGGGCGTCAACTGCGGTCACCGCTGCCTGACGATTTACACCAGCGATGAGTGGAAGCGCCTTTCCGACAACTTCAACGCCCTGAGCATTTCCCAGCGGGCGGGCGCTACCAGTCTGATCTTCATGAATGCGGCGGAATGCACCCCGGATAAGCAGTTCCGGTTCAGCCTGAATCAGTTTCTGCTGGACTACGCGGGCATCGACCGGGAAGTCATGATTGTGGGCCGGGCCGGTCAGGCGGAGATTTGGGATGCGAAGGAATTTGCTGCCTTTGAGGCGGAGAATCTGACCCCTGAAAAACTGTTGGCATCTCTGGAGGCAATCGGACTATGAGCGAATTTCATCATGTCTCCGTATTGCTGGAAGAGTGCATCGACGGGCTGAACATCAAACCCGATGGCATTTATGTGGACGGCACCTTAGGCGGGGCGGGCCATTCCAGCCGCATCGCGGAAAAGCTCACCACCGGACGGCTTATCGGCATTGACCGGGACCCGGTGGCGTTGACCGCGGCAGGAGAGCGGCTGGCGCCCTTTGGTGACCGGGTAACTCTGGTTCACAGCAACTTCTGCGAGCTGGACAAAGCGCTGGACGATCTGGGGATCACCGGCGTGGACGGCATCCTGCTGGATTTGGGAGTATCGTCCCCCCAGCTGGACGACGGTCAGCGGGGCTTTTCCTATATGGCGGACGCGCCGCTGGATATGCGTATGAACGGGGAAGACACGCTGGACGCAAAGCAGATCGTGAACCAGTGGCCTTACGAAGAATTAAAGCGGATTTTATTCGATTACGGCGAGGAGCGCTTTGCCCCCCGGATTGCCGCCGCTATCTGCAAGCGGCGGGAGGAGAAGGAAATCGAAACCACGCTGGAGCTGGTGGACATCATCCGCTCCGCCATGCCCGCCTCCGCCTTGCGGGAGAAGCAGCATCCGGCGAAGCGTAGCTTTCAGGCAATCCGTATCGCCGTCAATGATGAACTGGGCAGCGTAGAGCGGGTCATGCAGAAGGCCATTCCCTGCCTGAACCCCGGCGGACGGCTGGCGGTCATTACCTTCCATTCGCTGGAAGACCGAATTGTCAAGCAGGCCATGGCGGAGGCTGCCAGGGGCTGCACCTGCCCGCCGGAGTTCCCGGTGTGCATCTGCGGCAAGAAACCCCAGGTGAAGCTCATCACCAGAAAACCCATCGTCTCCGGCGAGGAAGAACTGGAACGCAACCCCCGAGCCAGAAGCGCGAAGCTTCGTATCTGTGAAAAACTGTAATATACACAGCAGGACGGCTTGCCCTCAAGCCGCCATGTCTTAATCTCTATGTCCGAAAGGAAGTCATCTCCATGAATCAGAAACCGAAAATCCAATACGTTGGGCAGTTTTACATTCATGGCAGTGAAGCCCGCCAGCTGGAGCTTCAGGAAAAGAAGAAACAGGCGAAAAGCAAGCTCCCGCTGGAACGGCTTCGCAAGGTTGAAGTCATTTATCTGGACCCCGTGGCGATTTTTGGCATTGTCACCGCGCTGGTGCTGCTGGCGGTGATGACGGTGGGCGTTCTTCAGATTCGGGACGACTGGACGGATTATCAGACCATGTCGAATTATGTCTCCCGGCTGAACAGCGAAAACGCGGAACTGAAGGCCGACTACCGTTCCCAGTATGATCTGGAGGACATCCGCGTCAAGGCTCAGGCGCTGGGCATGGTGCCTAAGTCACAGCTGGAGGTGCGGACAGTGTACGTTACCATCCCGAAGCCGGAGCCGGAAAGAACAAGGCTGGAGGAAATCCGGTGGTTCCTCAGCGGCCTGTTTGCATAAACGGTCATTGGCCCCATACAATGGTGATATAAGCTGCAATGGGCGGCGAGGGTTTCCCTTGCTGCCCATTGTTGGCAATTTCATGAAGGGGGGCGGACCATGGGAAAACAGTATGACCGCCTGCGGCTGAATTCGGGCCAGCACAGGCGGGTGATGGCGGCGGCTCTGCTGCTGGGCTTGGCGGCATTCTTGCCGGTGGGGGTGCGGCTGTACGGCCTGATGATTCGGGACTACGAATACTACGCAAACCTTGCCCTGCGCAATCAGACCCGCACCACCTCCGTGATGGCCCAGCGGGGCGAAATCTTTGACCGGAACATGAATCTGCTGGCCTCCTCGGTGACGGTGGAAAATGTATACCTAGACCCCCACGAGCTGAAGCAGTCCAAGGCGGACATTGGGGATTTGTCTCAGACGCTGGGGGAAATTCTGGAAAAAGACCCGGAATGGATCACCCAGCAGGCCTCAGACACCCGGAAGCGCTATAAGCAGGTGGGCGCCTTTGTCAGTGAGGAAACCGCCGCCGAAATCCGGGACTACATCAATACGAAGAACATTTCCGGCATCCATCTGGAGCCTGCCACCCGGCGGGTGTATCCGAATCACAGCCTGGCGGCTCAGGTCATCGGCTTCACCAATTCCTCCGGCGACGGCTGCGAGGGGGTGGAGGCGGCCTATGACAGCTACCTCTCCGGCAAAGCCGGGCGGGTCATCACCACCAAGGGCAATAATGAGATGGATATGCCCTTTTCCTATGAAAACTACGTGTCCGCCCGACAGGGCGACAGCGTGATTCTGACGCTGGACGCCACGGTGCAGGCCTGCCTGGAAAAGCAGATGCAAGCGGCCATCGGGCGCTATGACGTACAGAACGGGGCCTTCGGGCTGGTGATGAACTGCAAAACCGGGGAAATCCTCGCCATGGCGACGCTGGGCAGCTACGACCCTAACAATTATCTGGAGGTAGCCGACCCGGATGTGGCGGCGCAGATAGAGGAAATGCGCCTGAGCTACCTGTCCTGCCAGCCGGACAGTGAGGAATACCTGCAAAGGCAGAAGGCTTACACCGATGCCCTGTCCGCCGCGAGACTCAAGCAGTGGCGCAACCGGGTGCTGTCCGATGGCTATGAGCCGGGGTCGACCTTCAAGGTGCTGACCATGGCGGCGGCGCTGGACTGCGGGGCCATTGACTTAAATACCTCCTTCCACTGCTCCGGTTCGGAGCAGATTCCGGGCCGGGCCCAGCGGCTGCACTGCTGGCGCTCCGCCGGTCACGGGGCGGAAAAGACACCCCAGGCCTTGCAGAATTCCTGCAACATTGCCTTTGCCCACATTGCCCTGAAGCTGGGGGGCGAGCGGTTCTACGAATATATTGAGAAATTTGGAATTTTGGAAAAAACCGGCATCGATCTGGCGGGGGAGAGCAAGGGCGTGTTCTTTGACAAGGCGCTGGTGACCAACACCGACAAATGGGGCACCGCCTCCCTGACCTCCGGCTCCTTCGGGCAGACCTTCAAGTTGACGCCCTTGCAGCTGGTGCGGGCCATCGCCTCTGTGGTCAACGGCGGAAATCTGCTGGAACCCTACATTGTCTCTGAAATTATTGACGCCGATGGGAACACCGTTATGCAGGCGGAGCCTACGGTGGTGCGGCAGACCATTTCCAAGGAAACCTCCGACACCATGCGTACCCTCATTGAATCCGTGGTCACCGAGGGAACGGCGAAGAACGCCAAGGTGGCGGGCTTCTCCATCGGCGGCAAAACCGGCACCAGCGAGAAAATCGACGTATTTGACGAAAACGGTCAGCGGGTGCTGGATAAGATTGTCTCCTTCGTGGGCATCGCCCCCATGAACGACCCGGAGTACATCGTGCTGGTGGCGCTGGACACCCCCTCCCGGCAGACGGGCATCTACATCTCCGGCGGCGTCATGGCGGCGCCTACCGTGGGCGCGGTGATGGCGGACATTCTGCCCTATCTTGGGGTGGAGCGGCACTTTTCCCCGGAGGAAGCACAGGGAAAAGAAATCGTTTTGGAGAAATTTATCGACTTGACAGGAAAGGAAGCAGAGAGTAAACTAAAAAGAATAGGTTTGACCGCACAATTTGTCGGAAGCGGAGAAACCGTGACGGCCCAGATTCCCGAACCGGGGCAGACGGTGCCCGGCGGCAGCCAGGTGCTGCTGTACCTGGGGCAGACGCCGGAGCAGAAAGCGGTGGAGGTGCCGGACTTTACAGGGCTAAACCGGCAGCAGGCCAGCGACGCCGCCGGAAAGCTGGGGCTGTACATTCTGGTCACGGGCAACGACGAGATTTCCATGCAGGTCACGGCGACGGCCCAGAGCGTACCCAAGGGAGCCAAGGTTCCCGTTGGCACCACAATTACTTTGGAATTCACCGACGCGGCGGCCCGGGATTGAAACCGGGCCGGGGAGGATGAGAATATGAAGCTGAGAGAATTATTGAAGGACATTCCGGTTCTGGCGTGCACGGCAGATTTGGAGCGGGATATTACCGCAATTTGTTATGACTCCCGGAAGGCGGAGCCGGGCTGCCTGTTCGTGGCGGTGTCCGGCTTTGCCGCCGACGGCAACCGCTTTATTCCCATGGCGCTTCAGAAAGGCGCTGTGGCGGTGGTCACCGCGAAAAAGCCGGAAAACGACATTCCTTATATTCTGGTGGAATCCGACCGGCTGGCGCTGGCCCTGCTGGGCTGTAATTTCTACGGCAATCCGGCCGCTTCCATGACCATGATCGGCATTACCGGCACCAACGGCAAGACCTCTTCGACCCTGCTTCTCAAGCAGGTGCTGGAAAAGACGCTGGGGGCTAAGGTGGGGCTGGTCGGCACCATGGCGAACATGATCGGCCAGGAAGTGATTCCCACCGAGCGCACCACCCCGGAAAGCCTCGACTTGCAGGCCCTGTTTGCCCGGATGCGGGAGGGCGGCTGCACCCATGTGGTGATGGAGGTTTCCAGCCATGCCTTGACACTGGAGCGTGTGGGCGGCATTCACTTTGATGTTGCCGCCTTTACCAACCTGACGGAGGACCATCTGGACTTTCACAAAACCATGGATGCCTACTGCGACGCGAAAGCCGAGCTGTTCCGCCGCTGCGACAAGGCTGTTGTCAATGCCGATGACAGCTACGCGGGCCGCATTCTGTCCGCCGCTGCCTGCCCGGTGCTTACCACCTCTGTAACCACAAAAGAAGGCCTGCACGCGGAAAACGTGGAGCTGCACGCCGAGGGCATTTCCTTTACGGCGGTGTATGAAGACGAGCGGGCGCAGGTAACCCTGCCCATTCCCGGCCGGTTCACGGTGTACAATGCTCTGACGGTGCTGGGGGTTGCCCATCAGCTGGGCATTTCTCTGAAGACTTGCGCGGAAGCCCTGAAAACCGCGGAGGGCGTCAAGGGCCGTGTCGAGGTGGTTCCCACCCCGGGAACGCCCTACAGCGTGCTCATCGACTACGCCCATACCCCTGATGGACTGGAAAATGTTCTGCGCTCCGTCCGGGATTTCTGCAAGGGCCGCCTGATTTCCGTATTCGGCTGCGGCGGCGACCGGGACCCCATGAAGCGCCCCATTATGGGAAAAATCGGCGTGGAGCTGTCGGATATCGCCGTTATCACCTCCGACAATCCCCGCACGGAACCCCCCATGGCAATCATTGAGGACATCCTGAAAGGGGTAAAACCGGAATATGGGGAATATATTGTTATAGAAGACCGCCGCAAGGCCATCAGATACGCTATGGACATTGCGGAAAAAAATGATATAATTGTCCTTGCGGGCAAGGGACACGAAACCTATCAGGACATCGGCGGACAGAAGCACCATCTGGACGAGCGGGAGGAAGTTGCTGCCCACTTGAAGGAATTGAGGATGTAATATGGCAAGAATTACACTTCGGGACGCCGCCCAGTGGTGCGGCGGAACGGTGGAAGAGAAATACGCGGACGTGGTTTTTGACGGCGCGGGGAACGACACCCGAAGCCTTCAGCCGGGACAGCTGTTCATCGCCCTTCAGGGCATCCGGGATGGACATGACTACATCCCCGCCGCTATGGAGCGGGGCGCGGCGGCAGTGCTTTGCAGCCGGAGGGTGGGGGACTACCCCGCCATCATCACCAGGGACCCCCGCACCGCCTTGGGCGATATTGCCCGGGAGACGCTGAAACGAATCGGCGCGAAGGTGGTGGCGGTTACCGGTTCCGTAGGCAAGAGCACTACCAAGGAAATGATCGCCGCGGTGCTTTCCGGCACCTTCCGGGTCAGCAGAACCCCTGCCAACCACAATAACGACATCGGAATGCCTATGGCGATTCTGGATATGCCGGGGGACACGGAGGTGGCGGTGCTGGAAATGGGCATGAACCACTTCCGGGAGATCGCCTACCTGTCCTGTATCGCCCACCCGGATGTGGCGGTGATCATCAACATCGGTACGGCCCATATTGAATATCTGGGTACCCAGCAGGGCATCCGGCAGGCGAAGTTTGAGATCCTTGAGGGCATGACGCCACAGGGCATGCTGCTGCTCAACGGCGACGATACCATGCTGCGGTGTCTGGATGTGACCCCCAAGCAGCGCATCACCTATTTCGGCGCAAGCGAGGGCTGTGATGTCCGGGCGCAGGACATCGGACAGAAAGACGGTGTGCTCCGCTTTACCGTGGAAGCCGGACGCCTTACCTTCCCGGTGGAAATGAAGCTGGAGGGCGAGCACTATGTGGCGGACGCGTTGGCAGCGGTGACCGTGGGCCTGAAGCTGGGGGTTCACCCGGACAAAATCCGGCAGCAGCTGGACGCTTTTCAGAATATGTCCGGCCGGCAGGAGATTTTCGAGGCAAAGGGCTGCACCATCATCAACGACTGCTACAACGCCGGCCCCGAGTCCATGGCGGCGGCGCTGAACGTGCTGGGCAACCGTCCCGGACGGCACATCGCCGTGCTGGGGGATATGCTGGAGCTGGGGGACTGCGCCCAGGCAGAGCACTATAAGATTGGACGGATTGCGGCGGAAAAGGCGGACATGGTATTCGCCTTCGGCCCCCACGCCGGACGGGTGCTGGACGGCACCATTACCGGCGGTATGCCGGAAAATATGGGCCGGGCCTTTGAAAGCCGGGAGGAGCTGGTTACCGCCCTGCGGCGGGCAGTGAAGCCCGGGGATGTGATCCTGTTCAAGGGGAGCCATGGAATGCATCTGGAAAAGGTACTGAAAGCATTTCTGAAAGAAGAGAAATAAACGGAGGATATTCAATATGACACGTGTTCTGATTACCGGCGTGGTGGGCTGCGCCCTAAGCTGGGCACTGGGCCACTTTCTGCTGCCGGTGCTCCATGCTCTGAAGGCCGGCGCCTCCATCCGGGAGATCGGCCCCACCTGGCACAACAATAAGACCGGTACTCCCATTATGGGTGGCCTGATGTTTATTTTCGCGTCCATCCTGTGCCTTGTGGGCAATCTGCCTTCCATGACGGATTATTCCGTGTTCTTTGTGCTGGCACTGGCCCTGTGCTTTGGCTTCATCGGCTTTCTGGACGATTTTACCAAGGTTCGCCACCACCGGAATCTGGGCCTGACCTCGGCGCAGAAGGCCATGCTTCAGATGGCGGTGTCCGCCGTGTTCCTGTACGCCATGTATAAGGCCGGGGCCATGGACACCCACCTGTACATCCCCTTCTGGAATAAAACCTTCTATCTGCATCCCATCGTCTACATTTTCTTCGCCATGTTCGTCATGGTGGGCTGCGTCAACTCGGTGAACCTGACCGACGGCGTGGACGGCCTGTCCAGCTCGGTGACGCTTCCGGTGATGGTGTTCTTCACGGCGGCATCCATTGCGCTGGGCAAATACGATCTGGCCCTGCTGCCGGCCTCTCTGGTTGGCGGATTGCTTGCCTACCTGACCTACAACTGGCACCCAGCCAAGGTGTTCATGGGCGACACCGGCTCCCTGTTCCTTGGCGGCGTGGTCTGCGCCATGGCCTTCGCGCTGGAAATGCCCCTGATTCTGATTCTGGTGGGCTTTGTCTATATCTGCGAGACCATGTCGGACATTTTGCAGATTACCTACTTCAAGCTGACCCACGGCAAACGCCTGTTCAAGATGGCGCCCATCCACCACCACTTTGAGATGTGCGGCTGGAAGGAAGAGAAAATTGTTCTCAGCTTTGCCGGTGTGTCCGCAATCATGTGCATTCTGGCCTGGTTCGGCATTTCCGGTCTGGTCGGATAACCCCTGATTGGAGGTTTGGCAATGGGGAAGGCTCTCCATGCCAAAGAGGAACGCCGCCTGTTATTCGGGCGGAGGGAAGATGCGGTGGACTACCCCTTTTTGCTTCTGGTGCTGCTTCTGCTGACGGTGGGGCTGACCATGCTGTATTCTGCCAGCTACGCCCAGAGCGAGTACGACACCGGCTATGCCATTTCTACAAAATACCTGCAAAAGCAGGGTGCCTGCGCCCTCATCGGGCTGGCAGCCATGTTCTTTTTCAGCCGGATTCCAGTGAAATTCTGGTACCGGCTGGCTTGGCCTCTGTACGGCGTCAGCATTGTGCTCCTTTTGTCTGTGCTGGTCATCGGGCAGGAGGTCAACGGGGCGAAACGCTGGATTAACCTTGCGGGCATCCAGTTTCAGCCCTCTGAGGTGGCGAAATTCACCATGATTCTCCTGTTTGCCCGGCTGACCCGCCGGTACGGGCAGGACGCGAGGCAGTTCCGCTACGGTGTGCTGGGCTTCGGCGGGGCGCTGATGGGAATTCTCCTCCCGTTGGCGCTGGAAAAGCACCTGTCCGCCATTATGCTCATGGGCATGGTGGCGGTGGTGATGATGTTTGTGGCGGGCACCAGTCCCAAGTGGCTGCTAACCGGCGCCGCAGCGGCAGCGGTGTTTGTGCTGATTTATATCCAATTCATGGGCTATGCCGGCGACCGGGTCTCGGCGTGGCTGCATCCGGAGCAGGATCCGGGAGACACGGGCTATCAGATTTTGCAGTCCCTCTACGCCATCGGCTCCGGAGGGCTGTTCGGGCTTGGCTTCGGCAAGTCCCGGCAGAAATATCTGTACCTGCCCTTTCAGTATAACGACTATATCTTCGCCATCTGCTGCGAGGAGCTGGGTCTGGTGGGGGCGCTGGCAGTTATTGCGCTGTTCGCCGTGACCATTCTGCGGGGCTACTGGATTGCCCTGCACGCTGCCGACCGGTTCTCCACCGTTCTGGCCTCCGGCCTTGTGACGCTGATTGCTGTCCAGACCATTCTGAACCTTTGCGTCGTCACGAACCTGCTTCCCTCTACCGGTATTTCCCTGCCGTTCTTTTCCTACGGCGGCACGGCGCTGGCGGTGAATTTGGGAGAAATGGGAATCGTTTTACAAATATCCCGATACAGAAACCATAGAAAGCTTCAGGAGGAACCCCTATGAACCTGATTTTTACCTGCGGCGGCACCGCGGGCCATATTAACCCGGCCATCGCCGTGGCGAACCAGCTGCGGGAGAAATACCCGGACTCCAAAATTCTCTTCATCGGCGCGGAAGGCCACATGGAGGAAAGATTAGTGCCTCAGGCTGGCTACGAGGTGAAATGCCTGCCCGGCTCCGGCCTGAGCCGGAAGCTGAATCTGGCGGGCCTGAAACAGAACATCCACGCCGTGAAGTGCGTTCTGGGCGCGGTGGGCCAGTGCAGGAAAATCATCCGGGACTTCCGACCTGACGCGGTCATCGGCACCGGCGGCTATGCCAGCTTCCCGGCGCTGTACGCCGCACAGTCCATGGGCATCCCTACCTGTGTCCACGAGAGCAACGCGGTTCCCGGTGTGACCACCAAGCTGGCAGCCAGCCGGGCCACCCGGGTGCTGGTGGCTTTTGAAGAAAGCGCCCAGTACTACAAGCACCCGGAAAAGGTGGAAGTGGTTGGAATGCCGGTGCGCAAGGAGTTCCTGTTCACCACCAGAGAGCAGGCCCGTCAGACTCTGGGCTTATCCGGACAGGTGGTGGTTTCCGCTTTCGGCTCTCAAGGGGCCAAGGTGATGAACGAAACCATTGCGGATATGATGCCGCTGGAGCAGGCCGACGGCTTCCCCTTCCACCACATTCACGCCACAGGCAGCTTCGGCAGAGAATGGATGCCCAAGCGGGTGAAGGAAAACGGGGTAGATTATGAAAACTGTTCCGCGCTGGACATCCGGGAGTATATTTACGATATGCCCAATGTGCTGACCGCAGCGGATGTGGTCATCGGCAGAGCGGGCAGCGCAACCTGCAATGAAATTGCCGCCGCCGGAACGCCCTGCATTCTTATTCCTTCTCCTAATGTGACCAACAACCATCAGGAGAAGAACGCTCGGGTGCTGGAAGCGGGCGGCGGCGCGGTGGTGCTGCTGGAAAAGGACTGCACCCCTGAGAAGCTGTACAGCCTGATCAGACAGCTGCTGGCGGATGACGCCCGCCGGGCAGAGATGTCCCGGAAGCTCCACGCCCAGATGAAGCTGGACGCCACGGATCGCATCTGCGCCATCGTGGAGGAACTGACCAGGCGGTAATCGGAGGAAACTTATGGATACAACACAAAAGCCGCGGCAGGAGACGCCGAACCGCCGCCCGCCGTCAGCAGAGGGGATTCCCAAGCGCACCCGTTCCGAGGGAGAGAAGGCTGCCCAGCGGCCTGCCCGTCCGGCAGGCGAACGGCGGGAAAAACCCGCCTCAGACGAGCAGCGCCATGCACGTCCCGCGCAGGAGCGCCGTCAGCCGCCGGCAGAGAATGCGGAAAGGCCGAAACGTCCGGCAGAGAATGCGGAAAGACAGAAACGTCCGGCAGAGAATGCCGAAAGACCCAAGCGCCCGAGAGAAACCGCTGAAAAGCCCAGACGTCCGGCACAGAAAGCTTCCGCGCCCCGGAAGCGGGCGGAGGAAAAAAGGCCGCTCCGCAAGGATACCGGAAAGCGCCGCCCGACTGCGGATCCCGACGATATTTCCAGCAAAAAGCGTGCCTACGGCAGGAGCAAACCCAAAAAGAAGTCTGCCGTGGTTGCCCTGATGGACAGCATCGAGCAGTCGGCGAAAAAAAGCGCGGAGAAGCGGAAGAAAACAAAGAAGAACCGCCCCAGGCAGCCTGCCCCCGCAGTCATCTACACCCAGCCTGCCGCCTTCAACCGCAACCGGCTGGTCATTCAGCTGGTCACGGTTACCGCTGTGGTGCTGGCGCTGGTCATTGGACTGTCGGTGTTCTTTAAGGTCGGTCACATTTATGTGTCCGGCGCGGAGGTGTACAGCGAAAGCTCCATCACCGAGGTCTGCGGTATCAGCAAGGGCGATAATCTTCTGACCTTCAGCCACGCCCGGGCTGCCGCCCTGATCCGGGCCAACTGCCCTTATGTCCGGAAGGTTCGATTCGGTATAAAGTTGCCGGATACGGTCAATATTATCATTGAAGAAGATGACGTGGTCTACGCCATCAAGGATCAGACCGGTCAGTGGTGGCTGATGAATTCCGACGGACGGGTGGTAGAGCAGGGCAACAATGCCAAGGTTTCCAACCATACCCAGGTATTGGGCGTGGCCCTGCAGGATCCCGTGCCAAATGAGCGGGGCGTGGCGCTGGAAAGCGCGCCTGCCGCCGAGGATGCCACCGCAGAGACAGCGGCTCAGGGCGAGACGGTTCCCGCGTCCGTTCCCGTGACCACCACCGGCGCTCAGAGGCTGGACGCGGCCCTGCAGATTCTCAAGGCGCTGGAGAATAATGACATCGTAGGCAGTGCCGCCAGCGTGGATGTCAGCCGCATTGACGACATTATCCTCTGGTACGGCACCCGCTATCAGGTGAATCTGGGCGATAATTCCGGCCTTGACCACAAAATCGCCTGCATGAACGCGGTGATTGCCCAAATGAGTGAATATCAGTCCGGCGTGCTGGACTGCAGCTTTACCATCTGGCCCAATCAGGTGGGATATACGCCGTTCTCATAGGAATAGATGTAATAATTCTGTAAATATTTTTTCCGTCGAACACATTTTCTATTGACCAAATAGAAAATTAAGGATAGAATAGAGGGAGCATGAGTAAAAATAGTCGTAAGCGGAATCCCCGCAGCAGCGAACAGATACATAGGAGGAAGAGTAATATGTCCGAGAATATGCCCGATCGCGTGGTAAAAATTAAGGTCATCGGCGTAGGCGGCGCCGGTAATAACGTTATCAACCGGATGATCGATGCCGGTGTGGGCGGCGTGGATTTCGTAGTCGTGAACACCGATAAGCAGGATCTCAATAAATCCGTTTGCAAAAATAAGCTCCAGATCGGTGAGAAGCTCACCGGCGGCATGGGCGCAGGCTCCAAGCCGGAAATCGGCAAGAAGTCCGCGGAGGAATCCCGGGCTGCCATCTCCAAGGCTCTGGAGGGCACCGACATGGTGTTCATCACAGCCGGCATGGGCGGCGGCACCGGTACCGGCGCGGCTCCCATCGTGGCGGATCTGGCCCACGAGGCGGGCATTCTGACCGTTGGCGTTGTCACCAAGCCCTTCAAGTTCGAGGGCGCCAACCGGATGCGGCAGGCCGAGCAGGGCATCGCCGATCTGAACGGCAAGGTGGATTCCCTGATTATCATTCCCAATGACCGGCTGAAGTACGTCACCGATCAGAAGATCACCTTTGCCAACGCCTTCGGCATCGCGGACGATGTGCTGAAGCAGGCCGTGACCTCCATTTCCGAGCTGGTTGGCTTCTGCAAGAATGTCATTATCAATCTGGACTTTGCGGACGTGTCTGCGGTTATGAAGGACGCGGGCAGGGCACACATGGGCGTGGGTACCGCTTCCGGCAGGGAAAAGGCCGAGCAGGCCGCTACCGCCGCCGTTTCCAGCCCGCTGCTGGAGACCTCCATCAACGGCGCTACCGGCGTGCTGGTGAACGTCACCGGTTCCAGCGAAATGACTCTGGATGATGTGGAGACCGCTGCCGGCATCGTACAGGAGGCTGCCAATCCCGAGGCTAACATCATCTTCGGCGCTACCATTGCCGATGATTTCCAGGATGAGATGCGGGTCACTGTTATTGCCACCGGCTTTGAGATGAAGCCTGAGACTTCCTCCTTCGCGCCCAGAGCCGCCGCTGGTACCGCTCCCAAGAGCAAGCCCTCCGCGCCCAGCTTTGTGCCAGAGGACATCGACACCCCCGTGGCTGCTTCCAAGCAGCCCACCAAGCCTGCCGATATGAGCGACATCGACGAGATTTTCAGTATCTTCAAGCGGTAAGAGTTTTTCTGCATCCCGACCCCAAGCGGGTCGGGATGTTTTCTGTGAGGTGGACTTTATGGGCGCGTATGAAGCGCTGGCGGCAAGCTATGACCGCCTGACAAACGATGTGGACTATGGGGCAACGGTGGCCTTCTACCGGGAGATCCTGACGGCTGAGGGCCTGCGTCCCAGAACCGCCGTTGACCTCGCCTGCGGAACCGGATCGGTCAGCATGCTTCTTGCCAGACAAGGGCTGAAGGTCACCGGTGTGGATATGTCCGAGGAAATGCTGACTGTGGCCCAGCAGAAGGCGGGCAATATGGACAACCCACCCCGCTTCGTGTGCCAGCGCCTGCAAGATTTGCTTCTGCCCCGGGGCGTGGATTTGGCGGTGTGCGCGCTGGATAGCCTGGACTACATCACCGACCCCAATGACTGTGCCGAAACAATCCGGCGGGTTTACCGGGCGCTGAATCCCGGCGGCATTTTTATTTTTGACGTGAACACCCCGGAAAAGCTCCGGGCCATGGATGGGCAGGTGTTTCTGGACGAGGACGATGACGTCTACTGCGTCTGGCGGGGAGAATTTGACGGGAAAACCAATATCTGCTCCTATGGCATGGATCTGTTCCAGCGGCAGGGCAGACTTTGGCGGCGCTCCTTCGAGGAACATCGGGAGTATGCTTACAGCGCGGAGCAGCTGACGGGCTTTTTGAAGGCGGCGGGCTTCACGGGCATCCGTGTCTACGGCGACCGCCGCATGGAGCTGCCCCGGGCAGGGGAACAGCGGATTTATTTCAAAGCAAGAAAGGGAAGAATACGATGAAGGATTATCTGGTTCGGGGAATGAGCATGGACGGCTTCGTGAAGGTGGTGGCCATCCGCTCCACGGAGCTTGTTCGCCGGGGCGCGGAGATTCAGAAGACCACGCCCAATGCCACAGCGGCCTTCGGGCGGGCGCTGACGGCGGCTTCCATGATGGGCAATATGCAGAAGGTGGAAAACGGCTCCATGACCCTGCAGATCCGGGGCGGCGGCCCCATCGGAACCATTACCGTGGTGTCCGACGCGGAAGGCAACGTCCGGGGCTATGTAACGGAGCCGCGGGTGCCGCTGGTGGAGAAGTATCCCGGCAAGCTGGACGTGGGCGCGACAGTGGGCACAAACGGCACCATTACGGTGATTCGGGACTTGCAGATGAAGGAGCCCTACATCGGCTCTACGGAGCTGGTGTCCGGCGAGATTGGCGATGACGTGACCGCCTATTTTGTTCAGAGCGAGCAGATTCCTACGGCCTGTGCTCTCGGCGTGCTGGTGGACCGGGATACCAGCGTCAAGGTGGCGGGCGGCTATCTTTTGCAGCTGCTGCCCGGCGCACCGGAGGAGACCATTTCCGCCTTGGAAGCGGGCATTCAGCGCGCCGGCGCGGTAACCCCCATGCTGGAAGCGGGCATGACGCCGGAGGACATTCTGGGTCAGGTTTGCGGCAGCCTGGGCGTGGTGTTCATGGAAACCGCAGAGGTCAGCTACAGGTGCTATTGCTCCCGGGAGCGGGTGGAAAGCGTCCTGATCAGCCTTGGTCGGGAGGAGCTGACCCAGATCATGGAGGAGGGCAAGCCCTTCCCGGTGGAGTGCCAGTTCTGCGACACGGTGTATACCTTCACGCCGGAGGATGTGGCGGAACTTCTGAAAAAGATATGATTTTGTCCTGTTTTTTCTCTGATTCCATGGAAAACTGACAGACAGAATCCAACGAAAAAAACAGAAAAAAATACTTGACAAATTGGTGGGTTTTATGTATAATGAACCACGTCGCTGAGGTGAGCAACACCACCGAATGCGCGTTCGGGAGCATAGCTCAGCTGGGAGAGCATCTGCCTTACAAGCAGGAGGTCACAGGTTCGAGCCCTGTTGTTCCCACCACCAATCTGGCCCGGTGGTGCAGTCGGTTAGCACGCCAGCCTGTCACGCTGGAGGTCGACGGTTCGAGTCCGTTCCGGGTCGCCATTTAAATGCATTTCGGTGCGTTGAGGAAGATTTTCTTCCTCGTATGCCTCTGTAGCTCAGTAGGTAGAGCAGCGGACTGAAAATCCGCGTGTCGTTGGTTCGATTCCGACCGGAGGCACCAGTTTTCACAATTTGACAGCGGAGTTGAAGGGATTTCATTCCGGTAGTCAGCACCATGGTTCCCAGTAGGGAGCCAAGATGCGGGTGTAGCTCATCTGGTAGAGCGCCACCTTGCCAAGGTGGAGGTAGCGGGTTCGAGCCCCGTCACCCGCTCCAAACAGATAAGGAACGCACATAAGCGTTCCTTATTTCATACGGTACCGTGGCCAAGTGGTAAGGCAAGAGTCTGCAAAACTCTCATTCACCCGTTCAAATCGGGTCGGTACCTCCAAGTTGATCGGTATTCCAGAAATGGAATACCGATTTTTTGCGTTTAATACTTGGAAATCTGACTGTAATATGCCGGAATTACTGAACTATTTTGCTCTTTACTTTCGTTTCGCCGTATGCTAGAATACTCTTAAGATATCGAACAGGCGTTCGTATATTTGATAGTTGGTGTTACTTTGTGACACGCTGTTACAAAAATATTGTTAACAGATGATTATCAAAAATGCCCTCGCTGTTAATCATTTTTCGGAGGACATGAACATGGCAAGACGAGACAACGGGACGGGAACTGTCTACCAAAGACCCAATGGCAGTTGGGTGGGCAGAATCTACATGGGAAGGGGAGCAGACGGAAAGCCAAAGTACAAATGCTTCTCAGGAAAAAGTCAGGCGGAGGTAAAGCGGAAGATCAAGGAGTTTAACCAGGGCGGCTGCAAAACGGACAGTACAAAGGTGTCCGTGGAGGAATACATTCTGAACTGGCTGAAGCTGTACAAAAAGGGAAGCATCAAGGACAGCAGCTACGATGCGATTGAAAAGACTGTCAGGAATCACATTATCCCTGCGCTAGGGATGATTCAGCTTCAAAAGCTGACGGCGGATGATATTCAGCTTATGATTTCCGACATGAAGGAGAAACAGGGACATTCGTATTCCACAGTCAAAAAGGCGTATGACTGTATGCGTCAGGTGCTGACCCATGCAACGGTGAAAGAGGATATTGTGAAGAACCCCATTTTGCTGGTCAAGATGCCGGACAAACGGCAGTTTCCCCAAAAGGAGATACGATTCTTCAATCGGGAAGAATGCCTGCGGATCATTGAGGAGGCTGGAAGAACCTACAGTAACGGTAAACCCATCTATGTGTACGGAGACGCCTATATCCTGATGCTGAATACCGGTATACGGATGGGTGAAGCCATCGGTTTGGAAAAGCAGGACTGGGATAAGGAAAAGAAAACGCTGCATATCCGCAGAAATGTGCAGTCGGTTTTGAAACGGGATGCAGATGGTGAACGTGCAGGAGGGAAGGAGCTTGTCTACAACAGCACGAAAACCTATTCCAGTGACAGAGTACTTCCCTTGAACAAGAGGGCGACAGAGGCGCTGGAGAGGCTTTGCGCAAAGTATCCCAATAGTCCCTATATCATTTGTGATAGCAAGCAGAATCTTGTCCCGCCGGAAAGATTGGAAAGAACCTTCTACTATATGCTCAAAAACATCGGTATTGAAAAGACGGGGGTGCATTCCCTGCGGCATACATTCGCCAGCACCCTGTTCGCGAAGAAAGTGGACATCAAAACCATTTCCAAGCTGCTGGGTCACGCCAATATCCAGATTACGCTGGATACCTACATCCACCTGTTTGAAAATATCGACCACAATGCCGTTGCGCAACTCGATGATGAGTTCTAAGGAGGGTTTTCTATGAAGATTCAGTACATTCGCGTCGGAGACTACTACATTCCAGACCTGACGCTGCCGGAAGAAACCCGTCCCATTGGCAAGTGGGGGCGGATGCACCGAGAGTATCTGAAAGAGCACAAGCCTATTCAGTACAACTGTCTGCTTCTGTCCGGCAAGCTGTGGACATACCTTGCTGATCTGAACCAGCAGGCGCAGGACCGGCTGGAGCGGATGATCGATCAGATGAAAATTGCCGAGGGAGTGACAGAAGAATTGAAAGCTGCTGATCTGATGGCATGGGTGCAGCATATCGGAAAAAATGTATGGCGTGTTTGAGCATCGAAAAAAAGAATACCCGTTTGTACTGGAAGGACAGATTCTAACCATTCCGCAGGTACCGTTTCAATATAAGGATGATTTTAAGGGGGAGACATATATTGAAGCAATTCAGGGTGTTACGAACAACAATCGAAGCGTTGTTTTTATCGGTTGTAAGGTTTTAAAAAGTGATAGCATACAATTTGTAATGGAAGTGAAATTGTCAATACTAGGATACGTTGTTTTAGAGAATGGCAAAACCTCGTTTGACAGAATTGATTTCTATTCTGAAGGAATCAACGGATTCTATTCACCCAGAAACGCATATCAAATAGAAGACGATGACCATATGAGGGTGACAGGGATTAAGCCACGAGATGCGGAGGCCTACAAACGAGATTACGAATGTGTAATTCACGGGGAAAGAATCCAACTTGGCTTGAACATTTATATGAGTTTCAATCTGGCGTTTGAAAAAAAGCTACTAGGAACAGCGGAATCTTTGCTGAGTATGTCATTTGGGGAGAAGAAGGAACCACATGATATTCTGAAACATAGTTTATATCTCATGGATTTCCTGGAATTTGTGAATTTTCAAAAGAATATCCCATTGGAAAGGATCAGGCTATTCGAGAAGGATAATGACGGAAAATATCATCGACGCGGAAGGGCGGTTGTTTTTCAGGCGGAGAATGAACAGTACTCGCCGAGCGCACTGCGTAGTATTACCCTCCTGGATGTTTCCGATGAATGTTTTCCAGTATTATTTGCCCAGATTGCAGAGAGAAGAGAGTCAAAAAGATTTAATCCGTTTTTCTATCCGGAAAACCGAAGGGCGGACCGAGTAATAGATGCATCGAAATGGCTAAATAATGCAATCTGTTTCGAGGGGGAGTTTGATGATGCTTTTCCAAATTTTAAGGCTCAAAATGATCCTGCATTTTACGAAGCAAAAATGAGACTCCTAATGACAATTGAATCCGCAGTTAAACAAACAGGAAGGTCTATACTGCATGGAGAAGTTTCAGAAGACTAATTGAGCGTGCAGATACCACGCTTAAGGAAAAGTTTGAAGCGTGCCAAACGTTATATGAAGCAGAAACGGGAGAATCTATACAGCGTATTTGTAGGATATATGGAATTCCGGAAGGAACTGACTTGGCGGAAGCCTATGCTTCGTTCCGTAACCAAACAGCACATGGGGAAATTCAAAGACCAGGAAACGTTGAAATTGCAACGTATCAGATACTTCGGTGTTTTATCTATGTAATGAATCTGAGAAGAGCTGGTGTTCCACAGGCAAAAATCAAGGAAGTTCTGATAAGGATGTTCTGAAGAGTAGGCAATGTCGAAACTTGCGAACGAAAGTATTTGATGAAATACAGAAAAAAGAACTCGCATCCGGGAGTTCAAAAGTGGCCGGTACCTCCATATTTACCCAACACTTTAGATGCAACTTGCAAAAAGTTGCATCTAAAGTGCTTTTTTGGTTAAAGAAAACCACCAGCCCGGCTGGTGGTTCCAAAAAGCTTTAGCTATGAGTAGAAAAAATATCCTCCTTTGATATACTAGGAGAGGTCTGCCAACCACAACTCAGAAATCAAAGGAGGAATCAAGTCTGGATGAAACTTGACACCAGTAGTTTAGCACACACGCAGTGGGAATGTAAAAACCATATCGTATTTGCCCCGAAATATCGTCGACAAATCATCTACGGAAAGATAAAGCAGGACATAGGACAGATGATCCGAAAGTTGTGCGAGTACAAGGGAGTAGAGATTATCGAAGCAGAAGCGTGCTAAGATCATATCCATATGCTCGTGTCAATACCGCCGAAATACAGCGTATCACAGTTTGTGGGGTATTTAAAGGGAAAGAGCAGCTTAATGATATTCGAAAAATATGCAAACCTTAAGTACAAGTATGGCAACCGTCATTTCTGGTGCCGTGGATATTATGTGAGTACGGTAGGAAAGAACAGAAAGGCGATAGAGCAGTACATCCGCAATCAGTTACAAGAAGATTACGCAGAAGACCAAATGTCCATAAAAGAGTATGTCGACCCGTTCACGGGTGAGCCAGTAAAAGAGGGCAGGTTTAAGTAAGCCCCTTTAGGGGCAGCCCGTGAAAGAAATGCGGTTGGCAGACCTTTCGACGAGCCTTTAGGCTCAGCCAGAAAAATGCCCTAAGGGGGCTAGTGCAAACCACCGGCAC
>JALFAD010000074.1 GCA_022772525.1 Clostridiales bacterium | reverse complement strand
ATCTCCTGCCCGCAGATCAGCTTGAGAATGCTGCTTTTGCCGGAACCGTTGGCACCCTGCAAGGCGATCCGATCCCCCTGCTGGATGGTGAAGCTGACAGGGCCGCATACCGGCTCCTGACCATAGGCGATGGTCACATCCTTCAGCTCCACCAGCCGCTTGGTATGGTACGGGGTCTGAAAGATTTTCAGCGTGTCGCTGCGCTCAATGTTTTTCAGCAGCTTGGATTTTTCCTCTATCGCCGCCGTCTGCCGCTGCTCGATTGCCTTCGCGCGGGCCATTGACTTTTTGGCCTTTGCACCCTGCAGCGGGCGCCAGCCCTTTACATTGTCTACGTCCATTGGCCCGCTGCGGAGCTTTCTGCGCTCAGCGGTATCCGACCAACCGGCTTTCTCTCTGGCGGTTTCCTCCAACCGGGAAATCTCCCGTTTCAGTTTTTCATTCTCCGCCTGCTCGAAAGCATCCTGCCGCTGTTTATTCTCCATCCATTTTGAGAAATTGCCCTTGCAGACCTGGATATCCGACTTGTTGATGGAGAGAATGTGATCCACGCAGCCGTCCAGGAACGCCCGGTCATGGGACACCAGAATGAAGCCCTTTTTCGTACTCAGATATTGGCTCACCAGCTCCCGGCCCCGGATATCCAGATGGTTCGTCGGCTCGTCGATGAGCAGGAAGTTGTTCTCTTTGGAAAACAGAACTGCAAGCTGGAGTTTTGTCTGTTCGCCGTTGCTCAAGGTGCCGTAGGAACGGTAAAGCACCTCATCATCCAGCTGCAATTTCGCCATTTCCCGCTGAATCTTCCAATATTCGTAGTCCGGGTACATAGCTTCCACCGCGTCAAGGGCTAGAACGCTCTTGTCCGCCACAAAATACGGGAAGTAGGAAAATTCCACAGAGGTGGAAATCCTGCCCTGATAGTCGTATTTTCCCAGAAGGAGATTCAGAAAAGTGGTTTTGCCCCGTCCGTTCCTGCCGGTGAAGCCCAAACGCCAGTTGGTATCGATCTGGAAGCTAACGTTTTCAAAAATGTTCTCATAGCTGCCGTCATAGGCAAAGGTCAAATTGGAAACTTGAATCAAAGACATAGCTGCCCTCCAAATATAAGGGAAGCTCTGATTAAATCGGTGAGAGCTGACGGCGAGAGATTTTGATTCTCAAGAAAGTTTGGAAAATCGAGGAATACTGTATGTATTTCCGATTTTTCAAACTGCACTTGGGGAGCAAAAGATCCGCCGGTCAGCCAAAAGCGATTTATTCAGAGGTTCCAAAAAAATTAGCCGCAGGAACGCATCCCGCAGCCAACACGATCTGCCGCCCCCATGGGCATGGCAGCACTATGTCAGTTGATCCGGCGCACACCTTCCTGCATCAGGGCACAACAAACACAAGCGGCCATCCCGCCGCTTTTTGTATTGCCCCATCGATCAGCAAGAAGTATTGCGCATCCTTTCAACTCCAATCTATTTCAGTTGTTTGGATTATAGCAGAGAAAATACATTCTGGCAAGAGGCTCCTGAAAAAATGCTTTTTTTGTTTATAGCAGTCCAGTATTTCACAGCCGCTGGGATTTTCCTGTATGCGCCACATAGTTTCCGCTCTGCGGATAATACTAAGCCCAAAGGAGTGATGATCATGGATGGACAGGAACTTGCGAAGCAGACATTGGATCAAATTCCGCAAGCCGGCCCCGACGCCAAGCACATCGTCGGGCTTGTGAAGGAGGGCGGCAGGATCACAGGATACAAACTGTCCGACGAATCCTTCGTTTCCAAACCCGAAGCCGTCTCCATGGCAAAACAAGGGCAGATTGAGGGTGTTGGAATTGCCCACCGGGGAGATACGGAATATCTGAAATCCATACCCGATGGCACCGAAAATAACAATCTGGGTAATCTGCCCTCTGTTTCCCCGGAGCAAAAGATGTAAGCTTAGGCCGCCAGTTTTCGTGATGAAAACTGGCGGCTTTGGCGATAGAAAATCCCGCAAACTGACTCATTTCCACCCGACAAATGTGGAATCCGGATTGGTGATATAAAAATCCTCCACACCCTGCCGGTACTTCCGGTAATCCACCCTCACAGGCTTGTCCATCTGATCAAAGGTCTGCGTCCATACCAGCCACGAAACGTAGCGAAGCTGGCGATCCGTACCATAAGCCATGTGGTATCCGATTTGGCTGAGTTCGGCTGTGCTGTCCGGGTCATATGCTGTAACAGCTTTCAGGAATTGTGCCCGGTTCTCCTCATCGGGAAGAGAAAACCAGACCCGGTCATGTTTCTCGAACAGTTCATTTAATTGGCGCATAGAAAGTGCCCTCCTTAATCGATTCCTAAAAGAGCACGAAAGAAGCCCATCGTCAGACGGGCTTCTTTGTTGGCCCATCGTTCAAGCTTTAGCACCATACCTTTCGGCGGTTGCTGTGCGGTCATTGAGCTTGTCTCTCGCGCACTCTTTATAGGCAGGTATGAAATTGGTGAGGTTTCCCTCGTTGGCCCCGTTGACCCAAGTCTAGCAGATCATAGGTCCAATAAAACGGGTGTTATTCAAAAAAATGCGTCTAATATTCCGTCGCAACATCCGTCTCGGAAATATCATAAGTCTCCAGAAATTCCTGCAGATCGCCGCCATTGCGGATGAGCAGAACAGCGCTGAATTTCCCCGTTTGGATATTCTTGAACCCAGCCACCTGCTCTCCGGTGCAGATGCTCGAGCGGATCACCGGCTTCAGATTCTCCCGGTCATAGGAACACTTTTTCGCTTTCCTTCTAAACATATGATCCCCACTCAGAATTCTATGGTCTCAGGTGCGGAGGTAAAAGAGTAGAAGGTTGCGGTGGCATTTTTGAAGTAGAACACCTGGGTATTGCCGTCATTTTCGTCGTACATTTTCCGCAGACTGGGATAGGCATCCAGCATGGATTTCCGGGCTTCCACACGGTCATCCTCCACCAGCTCGCCTGCAACGCGCACCCATGTGCCGTTGTGGAAGGCGCAGATCTCGGCCTTAGGGTGGGCCATCAGCTGCTTGGAAACGGGCTTCACCTTGCCGGTCTGGATGTACAGTCTGCCCTCAAAAATGTGGGCGGTGCCAAATGGACGGACCCGGGGCTGGTCGCCCTCCACGGTTGCCAGATAGTAGGTTCCGGCATCTTTCAGAAATTTGCATACACGTTCCATAATGTTACCCTCCGTTTTTTCTTCCATCATACTCTCAAACACCGTTTTTGTAAAGCCGTAAATCAGGAAAATGGCTTTTCTTTGTCTACTGCGTATCAAAGCTTGCATCCCGGCGGCTTTTCCGGTATACTGTTTGCATGACCGTCAAGGAGCAAGAACATGGGCTATTTTTCAGTTATCGACACAGAAACCAACTGGGCAGATCAGGTTATGTCCATCGGCACCGTGATTGCGGATGCGGACACCTTCCAGCCGGTTGCCGCCAAATATCATATTCTGCCCGAGGAATGCGCTGTTGGCGGTATGTTTTATGATGCCCTGTTTCTGGATACTCCGGTGAAGCCCATCCTATGCACCCGTGAGGAAGCCATGGAGGATTTGTCCAGGTGGCTGTGCCGGTATGACGTGACTTCCCTATTCGCCTACAATGCGGGCTTTGACCGAAACCATCTGCCGGAGCTGCGGTACTTCGACTGGTACGACATTATGCGCATCGCCATCTACCGCCAGCACAATCCAAAAATCCCTGCCTGCGCCGACTGCTACAGCACCGGGCGCATGAAGCGGGGCTACGGCGTGGAATCCATGCTCCGTATGCTTTCCGGGAATTGTACATATCGGGAAACCCACAATGCGCTGTTTGATGCTCTGGATGAACTGGAAATCGTCCGACTGCTTGGGCACGGAATCCACGAATACCACAGAAACATGGCGATAGCTATTCGTAATTTCCAACAATTTTCCTCCTTTTCAATCTGGTTGGTTTTTTGAGATTTTCTGAGGGAAAATGGCACCGACCCAGTCCATGACCCACATGGAAACGTTGCGGCTCTAAGGGAATTCGGTTCTGCGGCACCTATCACGACCCACAGTCCCGTTTACCGACGCCTATTGGAATTTCGTCCTTTTGTTATGGAAACGGCTTGTATTCCCGGTAGACCCCCGTTTTCTTGGCGGGCATTGCCTGACAATGTCACCCCTCGGATAGGCGACGACGCCTATCCTTTCTCCTGCTTGATTTTCGACCCTGCGCTTTTACGTTCTTCTTCCGTCCAATCCCCAAATCCGCAAATCCGGGTATTCCTAACTTTTTCCGGAAAATGCCCCGGCATGGAGATACCGGGGCATCGGGTCTGTCTGCGGGTGCGTCAGTGTCCCTTTCGTCATTCAGGCTCTGTGGCGCTCAAACCGGCGCGTAACCGGCGATTATTTCGGCAAACCCCGGTCGGGTGGTATCTCACCCTTACCGGGGAGGAAAATCGGAAACGCCCCGCACAATCGGCTCAAAGCGGGGCAGGCTTCTTGTGGGCCTTTAGTCGCGCTTTCTCGTTGACTTTTGCCTGCTGCTCCACGTAATATTCCTTCGCTTCCTGTATGGGCCGGATGGTGTACAGCAGGCTCCCGTTGCGCTTGGTGCCGTCCTTCAGCGTCACCGTGGTTTGCTCCGCATAGACGAGCCGCTTTTCCACCAGACTGTCCACGTGCTTTTTCACCGTGTTGCGGCTCATGCCCACCGCTTCCCCGATGGTGCGGTAGCTGGGGTAGCACTGGTAGGTCTCCCGGTTCTCACATTTCAGCAGGAATGCGTACACCGCCAGCTCTCCCGGCGTCAGTCCCAGCTGGAAAATCTCATTGGGCAGCGGGAAGTAATTGCGGATGGCATCCCGGCAGGGATAGCGGCTGTACTTCATCGGCCCATCCGCTCCTTTACCCAGTTCTGGAATTCCGCCTTGGGAACCACCAGACGGCTGCCGATCCGCAGAGCGGGAAAGCCTTTTTCGTGCATCAATTCATAGGCAGAGGACGGGGAGACCCCCAGCAGCTGCGCCACCATTCTGGCATTCAGAAACAGCGGCAGTTCGTCGTAGCTTTTGTAGATAGATTCGTTCATTCACCCTCCATGGTT
>JALFAD010000067.1 GCA_022772525.1 Clostridiales bacterium | reverse complement strand
ATGGAGAAGTCGCGTAGCTGGCCGAGCGCGCACGATTGGAAATCGTGTATACCCCAAAAGGGTATCGAGGGTTCAAATCCCTCCTTCTCCGCCAAAGAAAAGAGCCTTCACCCTTTGGGTGAGGGCTCTTTTCTTTGACGGAAATAAGAAGTAGGGATTTGAACAATCAAATGCAAGTGTCCGGCGGACACTTGCTGAATGCCGCAGGAAAGCATTCACACCTTAGTGTACCAAATCCCTCCTTCTCTGCCGCCCGGACAAAAGCAGAAATTATGCCCCATGCCAGACCCGGCATGGGGCAATTTCTGTTATGGCGTTATTTTGCGGAGAGATCCACTGCTCTGCGGAGTATGGAGTGGGGGGGCACAGGCTGGGGCAGCTGCATGAAAAAGCCCATCTGCGGGGTTCGGGGCTCCTCCAGAGGGGCACCCTCCAGATCGGTCATGGCCCCGGCGGGGAAGGGGAAGGGCTTACAGTTCGGGCCAACGCATTCCAGCGCATCGCCCTGAGAGAACTTGTTGCGCAGAGAGCACCGCGCCAGGCCGTTTTCGTCACAGGCTTCCACCATGGCAACGATCTGCCACTGGCGGATATAGCGGGAGGTTTCCGTATATTGCCCGGGCTGACCGTAGTAAAAGCCCGTGGAATAGACCCGGTGGGAGATGTGGTCTACCTCGTCCCGCCATACGGGGTCAGGCGCTGCGCCTGCGGCCGCAGCGTCAATGCAGTGCCGATAGGCTCCGGTGACGATGGCAGCATAGTAGGCGGATTTTGCCCGGCCCTCCAGCTTGATGCAGTCCACTCCGGCATCCATCAGCTCGCCCAGGTGGTCGATCATGCACATATCCTTGGAGTTGAGAATGTAGGTGCCCTTTTCGTCCTCGTAGACCGGGAAGTATTCGCCGGGCCGCTTTTCTTCCATCAGGGCATACTGATACCGACAGGGCTGGGCGCAGGCTCCCCGGTTGGAATCCCGTCCGGTCATGTAGTTGCTGAGCAGACACCGACCGGAGTAGCTGACGCACATGGCGCCGTGTCCGAAGGCTTCAATTTCCAGCTTCGGGTCCACCTTCTGCCGGATGGTGCGAATCTCGTCCAGCGAACATTCCCGGGCCAGCACCACCCGTTGTGCGCCCAGATCGAACCAGCTCTGGGCGCATTCATAGTTGGCGATGGACTGCTGGGTGGAAATATGCCGCTGACAATGGGGGGCATATTTCCCCGCCAGCATGAAAGCGCCCAAATCCGCGACAATCAGTGCGTCCACCCCGGCGTCGTCCAGCTGCGAAAGATATTCGGGCAGCTGGGCGACTTCCTCGTTTCGCGGCATGGTGTTCACAGTCACATGGCATTTAACGCCATGCGCGTGGGCAAATTTTACCGCATCCGGCAGTTCCTCTGGGGTAAAATTTCCCGCGAAGGAGCGCATACCGAAGCTGGTACCCGCCAGATATACCGCGTCCGCACCGTAGAGGACGGACATTTTGAGCCTTTCCACATCTCCGGCGGGGCTAAGAAGTTCCAGTTTTCTCATTGGCCCTCCGCATAGGCTGCCACGTTGGCGGAATGCTCCTCATAGGTGGTGGAGAAGGTGTGCATGCCGGTTTCGGGGTTCAGCACATAGTAGTAATAGTTGTGGTTTTCGGGATTCAGAGCGGCCCGCAGGCTGGATAGGCCAGGGTTGGAGATGGGGGTCGGCGTCAGGCCGGTGTGGGTGTAGGTGTTGTAGGGGGAATCCACCTGCAAATCCTCCCGGGTCAGATCGGTCTTGCCGTCCAGCGCATAGACGATGGAGGCGTCGATGTTCAGGTAGGCAGGGGTTCCCTCCCAGCGGAACAGACGGTTGTAGATGACCCCGGCGATAGCGGGTGCTTCCGCAGGCGCGGCGGCTTCCTTTTCAATCATGGATGCCACGATGGCAACCTCCCGAACACCGTAGCCGCCGCCGGTGACGTTGGCGTTCAGCGTCTCAATCTGGGCCCGCATTTCCTTGTCAAACCGACGGTCAAAGTTGTCCAGCAGCTTTTCCAGAACCTCTCTGGGGGTGGAGTTCTTGTAGAAATCGTAGGTATCCGGGAACAGGAAGCCCTCCAGGCAGTACCCCTGGCCCCGCTCCACATTTTCCAGGAACCAGTAATCCTTCAGTTCCCCGTTTGCGGCATAGGCGGCCAGATCCTGCGCGGTACAGATGCGTTTTTCCTCCAGCAGGGCAAAGATCTGCCGACAGGTATAGCCCTCGGGGATCAGCACGCCTTCCACAACGGTACGGCTGGAGCTGGCGGACATCATATTCACCAGCGCGTGATAGTCATAGCGGGTGTTCAGGTCGTAGATGCCGGGGTCAATATCCTCATCTGCGTGGGAAATGTCCGCATAGAGCTTGAACAGGCTGCGGTAGCGGATCAGGCCGTTATGATAGAGTTTTTCGATGATGTCGTCCATGGTGTCGGACTCGTAGATGGTGACAGTAACGGGCTTGTCCTCCCGCCCGAAAGCCAGCACATCCGCCGCGCAGACCCACAGCATCCGTCCGGCGGTGACGCCGATGGCAAGAATCAGGGCCAGCCATACCACGGTCACCAGCATATTGGGGATGCCCAGCAGACCCTCGCCTTTCTTCCGCTTTGGGCGTCCCTTTCGGGGCGGACGTTCCGAAACGGGTGACTTCTGCTCCGGGGCGGGGGCGTCCATCATTTCCTCAAACTCCTGCCCGTTGGTTTCATGAAAGTCTTTGTCAGGGGCGGGAACGGGCGTTTCCTCGGCGAAAAGTACCTCCTCCAACTCCGGGTCATCCAGAATGGACAGATCGACGGCAGACGCCGACTCTATGGGTGCTTCCGGGGTGTTGGCATCTGCGGGAGAATCAGCGGCGGGAGATTCGGACTGCTCTTCAACCTCTGCGGCTTCTGAGGGCGCGGCCGGTGCTTCCTCCTGCACTGAGTCTGCGGGAGTACCGTCCACAGGGAGCGTTTCCGCAGAGGGCAATTCCGCTTCATCGGCAGTTTGGGACGCCTCCTCCGGCTGCTCCGGGATGGGTTCCTCGCTGGTGAAGGTCAGTGCCTCGATAACCGGAACCTCTTCCGCCTCCGGTTCGGTAACAGGGGCAGTCTCTCCAGGGGAGACCGGAAGTGTGTCCTGTTCCGGAATGTTTTTTTCTTCCATGGGGTTCCTCCTCAGCGAATTACGATCTGCCGCGCAACCTCATCGGCGGCTTCCTGTCCCTTCAAGGCGGTAATCAGCTGAAGGGCGAAAGGAATGGCGCAGCCGGCAGAGGTGCCGGTAATCACGTTCCCATCGGTGACAGCGGCGGCATCGGGAACCATAAGTGCATCGCCCATCTGCTCCTCACAGCCGGGGTAGCAGGTGGCGCGTTTGCCGTTGGTGATGCCGAGCATGGCAAGGACGGTAGGCCCGGCGCAGATGGCAGCCACCAGCTTGTGGTTTTCATAGGCGAACTTCACGGCATCCAGAGCGGGCTGGCTTGCCTTGATGGAGGCCACGCCCCCAAGACCGCCGGGCAGCACGATACCCTCCAGATTGGTCAGATCCATTTCGCGCAGCTCGATATCGGCAACAATGCCGATCTCCCGGCTGCCGTACACGGTCTTTCCGTTAATGCCAACGGTGCAAACGTCGATTCCGGCCCGGCGCATCATGACCAGCGGAACCATGGCCTCAGTGACTTCAAATCCGGTGCCCAACATCATATATACCATCGTTTAATCCTCCAAACAGGCCGCTACATGGCGGTAGATTTCTTCGTGAATGTCATCAATGGAGCGCATAGCTCCGTCTTTTACGCACGGTATCACCGTCCAGCCGTAGTATTCGGCGGCGGCCTTTCCCGTGCGGCGGCAGGTGGCTAGATATTCCAGATCCTGCTCATGAATATCCGCGTGGGTGTGGGTGGCGGCTTCCCGGGAGCGCATCATTTTTTCCGTACAATCTGTGGGAACATCCAGATAGACCACCAGATCCGGTCGTGGAAGCCCCAATTTGTTGTATTCAAAGTCATACAGCCAATTCAGGAAATCGCCCTGCTTTTCCGGCGGTTCCTTGGAGGCCTGATGCACGGCATTGGAGGTGGTGTAGCGGTCGGAGACCACCAGCCCACCGTTTTCATACCACTGTCCCCAGACTTTTTTGTAGGACGCATAGCGGTCAACGGAGTAGAAAGCGGAAGCGGCGTAGGCGTTTACGTCCGAGGGCTTTGCCCCGAATTCTCCTCCCAGATACATCCGAATCAGCGCCGAGCTGGGTTCGGAGTACTGCGGAAACACCAGCTTCTGAAACTGCCGCCCCTCCCGCGAAAGCCGTTCCGTCAGACGCTGAAACTGTGTGGATTTCCCGGAACCGTCTGTTCCTTCCAGTACGATTAGTTTGCCCATAATTTGTCTCCTTATGGTTTGGACAGAATATCATACCCTATAATATACCATATCCTGCCCGGTTTGTCCACCACCGTACCGCTGTGCAAATCTTAATTTTCCGCGAACAGGAAACTGTTGCAAAAAAGCGGAAAAGATGCTATAGTGAGCACAGTTATGTTTAGAAAAAGGAAAGAGAATTATGGAAGCAACATTTGAAAGCCTTGGCTTAAGCGAGGCCATGCTGAAAGCGCTGGAGCAGAAGGGCTACGGCTATCCCACTACCATTCAGGCGGAAGCCATTCCCTATTTTTTACAGTGGCGGGACGTAATCGCAAAGGCCCCCACCGGCACCGGCAAGACCTTCGCCTTCGGAATCCCCATGATTGAACATATCGACCCCGCCAACGAAGCGGTGCAGGGCCTGATCCTTGCCCCTACCCGGGAGTTGGCCATCCAGATCGGCGACGAGCTGCGGGGATTGCTGACCTATTTTCAGGGCATCCGTGTGGCGGTGCTTTACGGCGGCGCAGGCATTGGCGGACAGGTGAAGCAGCTGGAGCGCAAGCCTCAGATTGTGGTTGCTACCCCCGGACGGTTGATGGATCACTACAACCGGAAAACCATCCGGCTGGACAAGATTCAGACTGTGGTGCTGGACGAAGCCGACCGGATGTTGGATATGGGCTTTTTCAAAGACGTGACCCGAATCATTGACAAGGTGAAGAACCGCAAGAATCTGGGCCTGTTCTCCGCCACGATCTCTCAGGAAGTCATGACCGTGTCCTGGATGTACCAGCGGGACGAGGTGGAGATTACCGTGGAGCCGAAGCAGGAGGACCGCCCGGACATCGACCAGTTTGCCTTAAGCTGCACGCCCCTTGCTAAGGCGGAAACCACCCTGCGTTTAATTCAGACACAAGGCTACGAGCGGGTCATGATCTTCTGCAACACCAAGCATATGTGTCAGCGGCTCAGCGATGAGCTGCAGCGGGCGGGGCTTGACTGCGACTGCATCCACGGCGATATCCGCCAGAGCCAGCGAGAGAAAACCATGCAGCGCTACCGGGACGGCAAGCTCCCCATCCTGATCGCCACGGATGTTGCCTCCCGGGGCATCGACGTGGAGGACGTGGACTGCGTTATCAACTATGATATCCCCGAAGAGAACGAATACTATGTCCACCGAATCGGCCGCACCGGCAGAGCCCGGCGCAAGGGTGTGGCTTGGAGTCTCGTCAGCAACTTCCCGGAGCAGGCCCGGCTGGACGATATCTGCAAATACTGCCAGTTTACCGTGAAGCCCATGGTGCTGGATGAAAACGGGAATCTGAGTGAAGAAGAGGTGAAAGCCCCCGTCAAGCCCCGGAGGCGTCTGCGGTGAACCCGCGGGAGCGGGGCTTCCTCCTGCTGACCAGCCATCTTGGCGACCCGGAACGGAAGGTGCTGACGGTAGCCCAGCTGCGGACACTGGCAATCCGTGTGCGGGATATGCAGCCGTTGGAGTCGGACCGGGAGCTGACGGAGCGGGATTTGGCAGCACTGGGCTACAGCCGGGAAGCGGCTGGGCACATTGTGTCGCTTTTCAATCAGGAAGACCTTTTGGATGGGTATCTTGCAAGGGGTGCGGCGATGGGCTGCGTACCCATTACCCGTGTCAGCGACGGATATCCCCAAATTCTGCGCCAGCGTCTGGGACTGGACAGCCCAGGCTGCCTGTGGGCGAGGGGGGACGTGGAGATTCTGAACACCCCCGCGATTTCTCTGGTGGGCTGCCGGGAGCTTTCGGAGCCGAACCGGGAATTCGCGGAAACCGTGGGCCATCAGGCGGCAGAGCAGGGGCTGACGCTGGTGTCCGGCAATGCCCGGGGCGCGGACCGGACGGCACAGGACGCCTGCCTGAAAGCTGGCGGGCGTGTCATCAGCATTGTGGCGGACAGCTTAAACCGCTTTCCGCCCAGAAATATGCTCTATCTCAGCGAGGACGGCTTTGACGAGGAATTCTCCGCCCAGCGGGCCTTAAGCCGCAACCGCTGCATCCACGCGCTGGGGCGTATGGTGTTTGTGGCCCAGTGTGACCTACACAAGGGCGGTACCTGGAGCGGTACCGTGAAAAATCTGCGCTTTGGCTGGAGTCCGGTGGCCTGCTTCCGGGACGGTAGCGAAGCGGCTTCCCAATTGGAGCAGATGGGGGCCTATCAGATCGGGCTGGCGGATTTGCAGGACTTTGCCTGCCTTCAAACACCGGACAATTTTCTTTGGTGATCTTTCGTGCGCCGCTGAGAAAGCGGCGCACGCATGCTATACACGGATTTTACAGAAGCTGCCTTGCTGGTTTTACAATTCTCTGGCATACTATAAAAGTGTATTGTGAGAAGGGAAAGATACTATGACCTATGAAGAAGTCCGCCGGGACCCGGCGGTGAAGGTATATATTGCTCAGGCCGATGCCTCCATGCAGGCCCTGGGCTTTACGGAGCACAGCTTTGCCCATGTGACCCGGGTGGCGAAAACCGCCGGGGACATTCTGGAAACCCTTGGCTACCCCGCAAGAACCGTGGAGCTTGCGAGAATTGCCGGATATCTGCACGATATCGGCAACGTGGTCAACCGAGTGGATCACAGCCAGAGCGGCGCGGTGATGGCTTTCCGAATCTTGGACCGGATGAATTTCCCACCGGAGGAGATTGCATCCATTGTCACCGCCATCGGCAATCATGACGAGGGTACCGGGGTGCCGGTAAACGCGGTATCGGCGGCGCTGTTTCTGGCGGACAAGTCCGACGTGCGCCGCTCCCGGGTGCGCAAAACCGCGGATATTGCTCAGGATATCCACGATCGGGTGAATTACTCCGTGACCCATTCGGAATTGAGAATTGATTTGGAGCAGCATACCGTCACGCTGGAGCTGACGGTGGATACCAAGGTCAGCTCCGTCATGGAGTATTTTGAGATTTTTATGAAGCGGATGTCCCTGTGCCGCAACGCGGCGGAGCGTTTGGACCTTCGTTTCCAGTTGACCATCAACGGTCAGCCGCTCATATGAATAGTACGCCCCTTTGCCGCATAGGGTTACGGCAAGGGGGCGTTTGCATTGGTTGGCGATTATGAAGTTTTCTTCGGAAATCAGCAGGTGGGGAAGGTGCAGGTCCGGCGGCAGGGGCTGTACTACCGCTTTTTCTGCCGCTGCCGGCTCACCGGGGAGGTGGTCTGCCGCCTGTACGTCAGCTGTGGGGGGCAGCAGGAAAATTTGGGCGTTGTCGTTCCTGTGGAGGACGGCTTTGGACTGGACACACGTCAACCTGTCAAGCGGTTCCGGGAGGGGGAACCTTCCTTTTCCCTGATTCCAAAGCATGAGGTGCCCTCCGGGCAATTCGTGCCCATTGTTCCGGAGGAACCCTTTGCCTATCTGGAGCGGCTAAAGACCAGCTTCCTTGTGAAAAAATACGGACAGATTGGGATTTTGCTGGAGAATCAGAGCGAAATTTCCAGTCCCACGGGGCAGTGGTCGGAGCCGGTTACTTCCGAGTAAATCGGCGCATCTTCAATGCGCGGGGCAAGTCGGTTGGATACGAGAAAATAGTCGATGCGCCATCCGGCGTTGTTTTTCCGGGCGTTAAAGCGATAACTCCACCAGCTGTAAGCGCCGGTCACGTCCGGGTTGCGGAACCGGAAGGTGTCCGTAAAGCCCGCGTCCAGCAGCTTTCCGAAGCTCTCCCGCTCCTCATCGGAAAATCCGGCGTTGCCCCGGTTGGCGGCGGGATTCTTCAGGTCGATCTCCTGATGGGCGACATTCAGGTCGCCGCAGGCAATCACGGGCTTATGTTTATCCAGTTCTGACAGATAGTCCCGGAAGGCTTCGTCCCATTTGAGACGATGGTCAATCCGGGCCAGTCCCGGCTGGGCGTTGGGGGTATAGCAGGTCACAAGGTAAAAGTTTGGATATTCCAGTGTAATCAGCCGCCCTTCCGTATCCAGCTCGGGAATGCCGATGCCGTAGACTACGGACATCGGCTGCTCTTTCGCGAAAATCGCGGTGCCGGAGTAGCCCTTTTTCTCGGCGTAATTCCAGAACTGCGAAAAGCCCGTCAGGGGAAGGTCAATCTGGCCTTCCTGTAATTTTGTCTCCTGTAAACAGAGAAAATCCGGGTTTTCCTGGGAAAAGAAATCCAGAAAGCCCTTTCCCACGCAGGCCCGCAGGCCGTTTACATTCCAGGAAATCAATTTCATTTTGCAGTCTCCTCGGGTGTTATGGTATCGTTCAGCAGCAGATTGTCCCGGCTGAGGGTCAGGCTTTTGCTGCCGCTGACAATGGTAACCTTCTCGGCATTGACCAGCCCCATGCAGGTTGTGGACAGGCAGGCGCAGGCAAGGGAAAATTCGGCATCATTGAGCAGCGCGGAGGTGTCGGAAATTTCTATGGTCAGCGCCGGCCCTTCCTGCTCCACCGTGTAAAGCTGTGTGCCGCGGGGCAGAGGGGAACTGAGTTCCTTCCCGATGGGCCCCATCAGGTAAAAGGAAAGCAGGTATTTCAGATTATCCCGGTGCCCGGCGACTTCCCGTTCCTCTCCCACAATGGGGCTGTCCATAGTTTCCTGATAGGAACTCTTCAGATAATAGAAGGTGACAGGCTCGTTCAGCTTCTGGGCGCATCCGGGCAGCATTGAAAGGAGAGCAGAAACAGTCAGCACAAAACAAAGAAGATGTTTCATTCCGGGTCCACCTCCGCGTCAAAGGCAGGAAAGCTCACCACAAAGGTGGTGCCTTTCCCAAGGGTGCTGTTCAGGGTAATTGTGCCGCGGTTTCGCTGGACGATGCTGCGGACGATTGCCAGCCCCAGTCCGCTGCCGCCGGTCTGCCGGGAGCGGGCCTTGTCTACCCGGTAGAACCGCTCGAATACATGGTCGACGGCCTCCTCGGGAATGCCCATGCCGGTGTCGCTGACCTCCAGAATGGCATTGTCCTCTTCCCGCCGCAGGCGAACGGTCAGCCTGCCGCCGGAATGGTTGTATTTGATGCCGTTTTCCATGAGGTTGAAAACGATCTGGTACAGATCATCCTCCAGAATCAGGATGGAGCTGTCGTTGTCCAGCTGCAAATCAAAGGTAATTCCGGCTTGCAGGGCGTTGTTTTTCAGCATTCTTGCCACCCGGCGGATGGTGGGGGCCATGAAGATGATCTCCATGTCCTGCTGCCCGGTTACGCCCTCCGCCCGGGTCAGGGAAAGCAGCTTTTCTGTCATCCGGTTCAGTCGTTCCGCCTCATTTCCGATGTCGCTGACAAATTCCCGGGTGGTTTCCAGATCCATATCGTATTGCAAAATGGAGTCCGTCAGCAGTTTAATGGAGGCCAGCGGCGTTTTCAGCTCATGGGATGCGTCGGAGACAAAGCGGCTTCGCTTCTGCTCGGAGGTTTGCAGCCGCTCCGTCAATTCATTAAATTCGTTCCCCAGAATGGTCAGCTCATCGTTGCCGCCCATGTTGACCTTGTGGGAATAATCGCCCTCCCGGATGATCCGCATGGAAGCCATGATCCGGTTTAACCGCCGGGAGAAGGTGTTGGAGAAGGCAACGGAAAAAATCACGACAATGATTTCCAGCAGCAAGGTGATGCCCAGAATGGTCCGCTGAAGAGACTCAATCAGCCCGCCCTGAGCGGTGTCGTGATCTGTCATGTACACGCAGCCCACAATGGTTCCGTAATAATAGACCGGGGCGGCGGCACGGGAGTCGATTGTGCCGTTATGGTAGCGCCAGGAGCACACGTCGTTGCCGTCCAGAGCGGTCAGAATTTCCGGGAACAGGGCATATGACCCAACAGCGGCAGAGCCGTTGTCATAGAGCGTGCAGCCGGTCTGGTCGGTTACCAGCAGCCGGTTGACCTTGAGACTTTCGATCTGTCCGATCACGGCGGAAACCGTAGAGGTGTTCATAACCTCGAGTGTTGAGATCTCATCAGCAGCCAGCAGACATTTTTCAATCATGCTGGCCTTTTTGCTTTCATAGAACAGATTCTGACAGGCGATGGAGCAGTAGATATTCAAAACCAGCAGAACCACAAACGTGATGACAACGTAGGTCATCGCGTAGCGAAACTGTGTTTTTCCATAGCCCCGGCCTGATGCCGCTTTACTTTCGGAAGTAATAACCAACGCCCCATTTCGTCAGAATGTATTTCGGCTCTGCCGGATTATCCTCCAGCTTTTCCCGCAGACGCCGGATGTGCACATCCACCGTGCGGATATCGCTGCGGTATTCGTAGGCCCAGATGGTGTCGAGCAGGGCTTCTCTGGAGTAGACCCGGTTGGGATTGCGCATGAGAAATTCAATCACGTCGAATTCTTTGGCGGTGAGATCCGCCAGTACCCCGCCCCGGTAGGCGTTCCGGGCATCCAGATCCAGTGTGATGGAGCCGATGGTCAGGCTGCTGCTGGGCGTCTGCTTTTCCGTGGTGCCCGCCCGGCGGAGCAGGGCGCGGATACGGGCCTTCAGCTCCAGAATGTTGAAGGGTTTTGTCAGATAGTCGTCCGCGCCGTGGTCAAAGCCAATCAGCTTGTCCATATCATCGGTTTTCGCCGTGAGCATAATGATGGGAATGTCGGAAAATTCCCGGATTTTGGCGCAGGCGGTCAGCCCATCCATATTGGGCATCATGACGTCCAGCACCACCAGATCGGGATGCTGTTCCTTCACGGCCTGCACGGCTTCCAGCCCGTCGCTGCCGGTAATGACGTCGTATCCTTCGTTCTGAAGATTGAAGCGAATACCCTTGACCAGCAGAGCTTCGTCATCCACAACCAATATTTTCATAGCTTGCTATCCTCCGATTGTAATCAGTTCCCAAATGGCTTCCAGCTTTCCCTCACCGATTCCCTCGACGTTTGTCAGCTGCTCAACGGCGGAAAAACTACCGTGAACCCTCCGGTAGTCAAGAATTCTCTGCGCCAGCACATCGCCGATACCTGGCAGTGCTGCCAGCTCGGCGGCATCTGCGGTGTTGATGTTGACGGGCAGGGAATCGGGCTGGCCGGAGGGTTCCGCCTGGGTTTCCACCGGGACAGCCGCGCTGGCCTGCCGGGCAGGGACGGACACGGTGACGGAACCGCCGGCGGGATTCCGCCCCAGAAACAGGCCCAGCGTCAGCCCCACAAACAGCGCGGTGATCACCGGCAAAATAACCGAAAGCTTAATTTTCATGGGAACGAACCTCCCGCATTGACTAGCTGGTGAAAAGCTGTTATAATATAGACCACATTATACACGATTTTTTCCCGCCGGACAACCCCCGGCGTGGGGTTATTGAGGGCGAAATATGAAAAAAGTAAAATGTCTTTCTCTGATTCTCTCTATATTGCTTCTGATGCAGAGCGTTCCGGTGCCTGCGGCAGCGGAGGCTGAGACAACACAGACAGAGCCAACCGAGACAGAGCAGGCCATAACGGCCCAGACGGAGGAGCTTCCCTTCGGTACGGTCTGCATCCAGAAGGGCTGCCGGACCATCAACGGCATGGTGCCCCTTGCCGGCAGCGAGAAGAAACTGGAAACCGCGCAGGCGGTGTTTCTGTATGAGACGAATTCCAATACCGTGGTCTACGCCTACAACCCGGATGTGAAGCTCCATCCCGGTACCCTGGCGAAGATTGTCATGGCGCTGATCGTTCTGGAAAACTGCGGTCTGGACGATCTGGTGACGGTAACAGAGGGCATCCAGTCCTATGTACCTGCCGGCGCCAGTAAGGTTCAGTCGGTGAGCCTGAAAAGTAACGAGGAGATCAAGGTCAGGGACCTTTTGTATGCGCTGCTTTTGATCAACGCCAACGACGCGGCGGTGGCACTGGCTCACCACGTTTCGGGGACAACTGCGGCTTTTCTGGAGTTGATGAACAAGCGGGTTAAGCAGATGGGCTGCACCAATACGGAGTTTGGCAACGTCAGCGGCCTGTATACCGCCCAGTCCAGCAGCACTGCCCGTGACATGACGCGAATTGTACAGGAGGCTATTAAAAACGAGAATTTCCGGGAGATTTTCGGGGCGAAAAGCTATCAGATTCCCGATACCAACATGGTACAGGGCCGTAAGGAATTCAAGACGCAGAACTATATGATCGATGACAGCACCCTGCAGGACTTCTATGACAGCCGTGTGACCGGCGGCTTTGCGTCCTATTATGAATCCTACGGCGCATCCATTGTCTGTACTGCGGAGTATAAGAACATGAACTTTATCGCCGTGATTCTGGGGGCAACTCGTACCTTTGCCGAGAATGGCTGGCAGCCGAAAATTTACGGCAACTTCAACGAAATGTCCGATCTCCTGGACTACGCCTTCAACAGCTTCAAGATTAACCGCATTATTTATGAAGGCATGGCGCTGAGCACTTTTAAGGTCAACGGCGGCGAGTGCAACGCGGTGGGACAGGCGAATGTGAATGTAGATACCGTTGTCCCCATCAATGCCCAGATGAAGAACATCCAGATGAACTATGAGGCCGTGGACGGGGGACTGACCGCACCCATCAAAAAAGATCAGATGATTGCGACTCTTGAGGTAGTGTACCGTAATTCCGTACTGACGGAGGTGGAGGTCTATGCCATGAGTGACGTCAGGCGGGCGGACAAAACCGGCGTGAGCATCCGGTCTTCCGCCGTGGAGGGCAGCAAGGGAACCCCCGGCTTCCTGTCTGCGCTGGGCACAATCTGCGTCATTGTGCTGGGCGTTGCCATCGCCTATCTGGCCTTCAACGCCTATATGCGTAACCGGATCCGTGCACGCCGCCGGAAGAGAAGGGCGCAGCGCAGGAGGAACAACTGATGCTTTCCTGGGAGGAACTGAAACGAGAATGTGGTCACTGTGTCCGGTGCGGACTGTGTGAAACCCGGCACAATGTGGTGTTTGGCGTAGGTAATGAGCAGGCGGACATTTTGTTTGTGGGGGAGGGTCCCGGCGAGCAGGAGGATCTGCGGGGAGAACCGTTTGTCGGCCCCGCCGGAAAGCTGCTGGATGATATGCTGTCCATTATTGACCTTTCCCGTGAGGAAAACTGCTATATCTGCAACATTGTCAAATGCCGTCCGCCCCATAACCGGGATCCGCTGGAGACGGAGCAGGATGCCTGCATCGGGTATCTGCGCAATCAGGTGGCGCTGGTAAAACCGAAGATCATTGTCTGCCTGGGCCGCATTGCCGCCAAACGGCTCATTGACCCGGACTACCGCATTACCCACCAGCACGGTCAGTGGGCGGAAAAGGGCGGATTCTGGATGACGGCCATTTACCATCCCTCGGCTCTTCTCCGGGACGTGACGAAACGCCCGGAAACCTTTGATGATTTGCTGTCCATCCGGGAAAAAGCCCGCCAGCTTGGAATAAAGCTGTAAATTGTTACGTAAATTGTTATTGACATTTTGCCTGATTTTCGATATAATGACTGGGCTTAAGTTCCTGCTAGTGTAGCACAGTCGGTAGTGCATCTCACTCGTAATGAGAAGGTCGCCTGTTCGAGTCAGGTCACTAGCTCCATAAAAAGCCGCTCTTTTCAAGGTAAAAGGGCGGTTTTCTTATGCAAAAAGTTAGGCGTTTTTTCGGCGCTCTGCGTATTGTTCATTATTTGTTCATTATGGGAAAAATTTTGCTCCCCATGAGGCTTTCGAGGCTTCATGAGGAGCTGTCTTTTATGCGTGTCTTACCTGGGGTTTGATCGTCGGATTGAGAATATCGTCCAGCATTTCAGCGGCGGCGGCTTGTGCCTCCTGGATCGCATGGGCATAGATCTTTGTGGTGGTGTTTGCATTGGCATGACCGAGATAACCGGCGACGGTAGTCACCGAGGAGCCGTTTGCGATCTGGATTGTCGCATTCGTATGCCGGAGGGAATGAACGTGAATATCCTCAGGAAATCCGTTTGCTTTGATGAAACTCCGGAACCAGCCGGAGAAAGAATCGGGGTGGATGATCCTGCCGGTCTCATTTGTGAAGATCTTCGGAGATCCCTCCCAGCAGTCGCCCATCTTGAGCCGCTGTTCGGTCTGCCATCTCTTTTGCGCTTTCAGGACATTGATCGCGCTCCTGGAGAGCTTTATCACGCGGTTCGAGGATTGATTCTTTGTGTCATCCTCGAAGATGCCGCGATCAGGGAGGTACTGGATCGTTTTGTTGATCCGGAGAGTACCCTTTTCGAGATTCAGGTCATCCCATTCAAGGCCGAGCATTTCGCCGCGTCTCATGCCGGTGAACAGGAGGAGGATCGTTGCATTCCGGTACTTCTCCGGCTCATGATCCAGGAGTGAGATCATCTCTTTCGCCTGTTCGGCGGTGAGGAACTGAGCCTCGTTCTTTTTCGGCTTCCGATCTTTGGGAGGGGATACTCTCTCGCAAGGGTTGGAGACGATCAGCCCCCATTTTACAGCGGTTTCAAACATGGAGGACAGTACCCGGTGATACTTGCCCACGGTGCTGGCTGAGAGGGTCTCGCCGCCACCGGAGACCTCAAAGAGATCGGCGAGGGGCTTTTTCAGTGCTTTAGCGACCTGGATCGCATTCTCTGGAGAGAGATTTCGCCCATTTGCGGCGCTTTTCAATGCCGGGAGAGAGATATTGTTCTCTGAGGAGAACGCTGTCAGGCTTTTGCCGGACTCTTTCAGGAGGGCTTTCAGATCCACGGTGCATTTGTAGGTGCATTCCTTTGGGGTGCTGGAGAGATCGCTGTAGAACTTCACGAGATGAGCCGGTCTGATCTTGTCGATGTACAGATGACCGAGCGCCGGTTCGATTCGGATCATGAGGTGCTTATATCCGTCGATTGTCCGAGGCCGTAGCTGTGTGGCGGCGTAGTCGGAAAACCATTTCTCAGCATAGGCAGAGAATTTCATGGATTTTTCATCGGCGATCTGTCCGGTTCTGACTTTCTCCTCGAAAAGGGTAGCGGCTTTCTGAGCCTCTTTCTCTGCTTTCTTTTCGCTCATGCCCTCCGGGATCTTCCAGGTCATCGACTTCATGATCTGTTTGCCGCTTGCATCGTATCCAGCGGATACCCGGATCGAATAGCTATTTCCGCGTTTTGTGATATTTGCCATATCGAAAACCTCCGAAAATTCTTTGAAATATCTCCGAGGTGTGATATAATCATTGTGGATTCCTGACTATATCCTCTCGGATAGGTTGGTTCCTGGCTCCCTGGTCGTTGCCGCGATCGGGGAGCCTTTTCTTTTTGCCTATGCGATCTCTCGCTCCAGCTCAAAAAGATGCTCCTGGAGGATCTGGGTGTACAGCTCCAGAGTTTCGGGATCTCCCTGAGCCTGTACCAGCTTTGGAAAGACTGCCGATGCGATCGGATCATCCAGGACTCCGATAAAGTGATCCAGAGCCATGAGAAAGCCATCTTTTTCGGCGGCGGTGCTGGACTGGGTGTAGTCGTGAAATAGGAGAAGTACCTTTTTGAGATCGGTGTTGTAGTCTCTCTCATACTCGAAGTATTCTTTCATGTTTGCCTCCATTATTCTGTTGTTTTGGTCTGGAAAAGGATCTCGATCGGGGTATTTGTTCCGAGGATCTGCTTTATTGCGATCGCCTCTCTCAGTAGGAGATCGGCTTTTCCGGTCAGCTTCATACTCATAGTGCTGACTGTTCTCCTGATCCTGGGATCGTTTGCGATCATAGTGACGGAGATATTTTTTCGCGCCATCTCTGCCCGGAGTTCTGGGTAGTAATTGGTATCTGGTTTCATCGTATACCATCCCCCCTATCTAAGAGATTGGATTTTGAAAAGGGCGAAATCCAGGATCTCATTTTCGATTTGCTCCACGCTTTCAGCGGTTACGGAGATTTCTTTTTCGGTGGGGGTTTTGATCTTGTAGATCATGCCGGTAATCTGCGGATCTCCGTTATTATCCTCGGAGTATATGCTTTCATTTCCGATAATCTCATACCCCCAGAAAGAGAGGCAATGCTCGAAAAAGGCTTCCTTTTTGGTCTCCAATCCGGCGGCGTTCCTGAGCCATTCACGATCCGGAGTTCTGAAATCATCAAGGCCGAGGAGATATTCGGCTCGGACTCCTAAGATCCCAGCGAATTGCTCGGCTCTCTTTTCTGTGATTCTCCGTCTGCCCTGGCAGTAGAAACCGATTACTTTCGGATCAAGATTAACCATATCGGCAAATTGAGAATGCGAATATCCTTTCTGCTTGAGTTCTTCTCGCAATCTTTGACCACTGATAGGGTTGATAGATTCTTTCCAGTACGGCATTTTGTCTCACCTCTTGACTATCAAATAAATTCTCGGATGATTGTTTAACTATCATCCTGATAGTGCTATTATAGCGACGACGATGATGATTGTCAATCCCCAATGTTAGGAGGTGTGAAAAAGTGGGTGTGAATGCCGAAATAAAAGCTCTCATGAGAGAGAAAGGGGTTCGTCAGTGGCAGGTTGCTGAGGCTCTGGGGATGAGCGAGGCGACTATCACGCGAACTCTGCGCCGTGATCTGAGTCCTGAGATGAAAGATCGCATGATCCAGGCGATCAACAAGATCGTTTCGGAGAGTGTCCATACGAAGATCCAGAGCACCGGTTCTCGCTTTGTAGTCGAGAAGTGATCCCCGGAATCCCACAAAGAAAGGACGGTGAAAAGGATGCTAAAAAGCGAAGCGTACCAGCAGATCGAGAGGATCGCCCAGGAGCGTGGTGTGTCTATGGATCGCGTAGCGGCTCACCTGGGGATGCACAACTGGGAACTCGATCAGATCATTGCTCATTCAATGTCTGCGCTTGCCTGGGCAAAAATCACGAGTGCGATCCAGGCGCTCAGCCCCTTAAAAGGGGTGATTAAAGCGGTGAATCCCTATGGAAAGGTCATCGTCGAAAATACTGGATGTATCACGGATTGCACGGAATAGGAGGTGATAATCATGGAGAACGCTGTGAAAATGATGATCCCCATCAAAGAAGCGGTAACGCTCACCGGCCTGACATACTGCTGTATCCGTCGGCTCTGCCTGGAGAATAAGATCCAGCACATCCGAAGCGGAAAGAAGTATTATGTCAATACCGATTCCCTCCTCCAGTATTGCAATACGATAGGAATGTCCCCCAGGGGCTAACTACAGCGGAAAGGAGTGAAAGGCATGAATCTGAAGCACATACCCCAGAGCCGGAAGTCTGGTTTGACTGATCCGAGAGACATTGCTCTCAAAGAGAAGATCGACAAGGCGCTCGGCAAAGCCTCCGGGGATGATAGAACGATCAAGGTGATTTCCGATAGGGTGTTCCAGTTCGAGATCGATCGCGCTATCTGCCTGGAGACCAAATGCCCGGAGAGACTGGAATCTCTGCACCGGGAAATGACCGATTTCATCGAAAAATATTTATAAGAAAGAGTGATTTTTATGGAAAACAATACTACTTTTTGGGGATACCCAGTAAAGGGTCTGAACGAGTACAAGGCAAAAATTGAGGCCGTTCAGAACGAACTCACCATCAACAAAGGAAAGCTCAGATCCCTCGTTTCTCAGGACAAAGGGCTTTCTACCGAGGCAATCACCATTCAGGGAAAGATTGACGATCTGGAAACTGCTGTATGATTTGAATATGATTTGCTACTATGAGAAAGATCGCCATGGGAATGATTTGTTTAGATTCTGCTATAGAGAGCGGGAAATATATAATCTTTCTCCGCAAGTAAAAACCAATTCTGTGTATGGTGTTCACTATGCGTTGCTGAGAGCATTGAATTTAGGGTGGACTCCCATGCCTAGCGAAGCAGATATGGATTAATCATAAGGGAGCTGTTGCGCTAATTCGCAACAGCTCCTGTTCTTCTGGGAGATTATCTGGGTGAGGATGGAGCTGATCGATGGGAATGCTGTAAATGCTGCTTATAGATTCAGGGGGTTGATGAGGGATAATTCGCGGCTCCTTTCTTAAAAGTGTATATGAAAAAAGCACCTAACCGGGTGCTAAATTCATCTTGAAATTAACTGTAACAAAGGGTATAATCAAATAAGAAATACTGCTGTTGTATTCAAAGAAAAGACAACGGTTTTCAAGAAGCAATGAACATGGGATTATCTTGAAAGATTCCGTAAAAGTTCGGAATTGCCGTTTTTTGAACCTGAGAAAATAAAGCCCGAATCCACCCTTAAAAGTTGGGGATGTCAAGCCTGTCAGTTCCGGCAACTTTTTCGGAAACAGCACTTGGCCGAAACTTGGCGTTAATTTGGCGTTAAAATTTCTCAAAAATGGCGTTAAAACACCCGAAAATGCAAAATGCTGCAAGATGAGCAAAACCGGAAAGCCCTAGGGAGACAAGCACTTTTCGCACATTACGAGAAGTTAAAAAATGATTTGAGACGCGCTCGTAATGAGAAGGTCGCCTGTTCGAGTCAGGTCACTAGCTCCAAGACTTCCCAGAGCTGTATGGCTCTGGGATTTTCTTGTTGACAAAACGGTCTATTGATGATAGACTAAAGGAAAGGTCTATAGAAATAGACCGGCTGAAGGAGGAACAGTCATGAATGATTTCCGATTGGGCGTTGTAGAGACTCGCTTTGCGGAGTTGATTTGGGCGAATGAGCCGCTCAGCTCCGGGGAACTTGTGAAGCTGTGCGCAAGGGAATTGGAGTGGAAAAAATCCACCACCTATACAGTGCTGAAAAAGCTCTGCGACCGGGGGATTTTTCAAAATCAGGATGGTGTTGTCACTTCCATCGTCTCCCAGAAGGAATTCCAGTCCCGGCAGAGCCGCCGGTTCGTGGAGGATACCTTTGCTGGCTCCCTGCCTGCCTTTATCGCTGCCTTTGCCGAGGGCGGAAATCTGACAGACAGGGACATTTCCGAGATTCGGAGGATGATCGACACCTATGAGGGGGGCGGCAAAATATGACGCGAATTTTCCTGTATCTTGCCAATATGAGCATTTCTGCAAGCTGCCTGATTCTTGCGGTGCTGGCTCTTCGGCTGATTCTGCGCAAGGTTCCCAGGAATCTGCTGCTCTGGCTGTGGGTACTGGTTGGCCTTCGGCTTATCCTGCCGGTTTCCGTGGAAAGCGCCCTGAGCCTGATTCCCAAGGCGAAGCCCATTCCCATAGACATTGCCTATTCCCCGGCCCCGGCGATTGACAGCGGTGTCCCTGTGATTGACCAGACAGTAAACCAGATGATAACGGAGAATCTTTCCCCCACGGTGACAGCCAGCGTCAATCCCATGCAGATCGTTTTGGCCATTGGTTCAGCCATCTGGCTTGCGGGTGTGGCGGCGATGCTTTTGTATGCCACCATCAGCTATATCCGGCTTGCCCGAAAGGTTCGGGTATCCCTGCGTCTGCTGGACAACCTCTACCTGTGCGATGGCATCCGGACGCCGTTTATTCTGGGGATTGTCCGGCCCAAAATTTATCTGCCCTCGGATAGGAACCCGGAAACCCAGTCCTATGTGCTGAAGCACGAATACGCCCATCTGCGCCACCTCGACCACTGGTGGAAGCCACTGGGATTCCTTCTGCTCTGCGTGTACTGGCTTAACCCTTTGGTTTGGGCAGCCTACCTGCTGTTCTGCCGGGATTTGGAAATGGCCTGTGACGAGCGGGCCGTGGCGGGCATGGGGGAAGGGGAGCGGAAGGCCTATTCTTACGCTCTGCTGTCCTGCGCCGCACCCGGAAGAGCCGTGGCGGCGTGCCCGCTGGCTTTTGGGGAGAACAGCGTGAAATCCAGAATTAAAAATGTGCTGCATTTCAAGAAGGCCGGTCTCTGGGTGATTGCCGTGGTGATTGTGCTGACTGCCATCGCGGCGGTGTGCTTCCTGACCAACCCGAAGGAGGAATTAGCAAAAGAACCGATTATCCAGACAGAGCCTGCCACAGTGCCTGTGAAAGCAACCCAACCGATGGAGGAGGGTTATCAGCGGCTGGAAGGCTTCTACACCTACACCAATGGCGGCCTGACGCTGGAAATCGATCAGGCATCCGGCGTGATAACCCAGAGGGTGGGGGACAATAACGGTGAAGTATATGAGCAGACCATCCTTCAGATAGATCATGGTGCCGTTATCTCCATCCTTGACCCGGATATGGACGGTGACAAGGAGAACTGGCGACTGTGCGAAATGACCGGGACATTGGAACCGATTCCGATTCGGGATGATTTGGGTTCCAAAAACCTTGCGCTGGGTTATAACGATTATTATTTGGAAGACCTGAATTCCGATTCCCACAGAGTTCTGATATTGCAGCGAAAGGTGGAGGGTATTGTATCCTATTCGCCTGATACGGCGATGGATGCCGTTGCCTATGACCTGACCACTACGAAGATCGTGTATCCTTATGCGCGCTTCCGGAAAACTGCAACCGGCGATCTGAATAAGTTCGCGTTGGCACTGGTGGTGCTGGAAAATCACTCTCCGGAGGAATTGGTGGATACTACCGACCTGCCGGATTATCTCAGAGATAAGGGCGGACAATACCGGCTTTCGGTTCCTTCCGCAGACGGCAAACAGTCTTTGGAAACTATGAAGCAGATGACGGTACAGGACCTGCTAACCCTGATGCTGATACGGGGCTGTGACGATGCAGCCTATGTCCTTGCCCGGTTTGATGCCGGCAGCGAGGAAGCCATGGTTGCGAAGATGAACGAGTACGCGAAATACGCCTGTATGGAGACGAATTATACCGATCTCTACGGCTATGCGGAGGATCAGTACACAACGGGCATGGATACCCTGTTCCTGTTGAAACGAATGCTGTCTGACCCCTGCCTGTCAAAGATATGGTCAACGAAGTCGTATACGTTCCACTTCCCGGACACCGGGGAGGAAGAAACGGTGCAAACTACAAACTATTTGTTTGACAATCAGACCATTCCGGAGTTTTATGATGTCCGCGTGACCGGCGGCTTTGCGTATTACCGCGGGACGGCAAACGCGGTCTGTACCGCCCGGCTGGAGGATGGAAGAGACATCCTGTTTATTCTTCTTGGCGCCCAGCGGAAGTTTCAGAACAGCGGTTGGCAGCCGGAATACTGGGGCAATTTCGAGGAAGTGGAAAAACTGATCAATACCGTGTTCGGAGCCATGCAAAGCAAACCGCCCCAGTTCGCGAACTGAAGAAGAGTCAGGCGGGAGGATATCCTGCCTGACTTTTTCCGTCAAATGCTTGCACCTCCCGGCGATAAGTGCTATAATCCCTCTGGAATGAGGTGACGTACGTGAAAAATCTTCTGAAATATCTGAAAGGCTACGAAAAGCAGTGTGTTTTGGGCCCGCTGTTTAAGCTTTTGGAAGCGACCTTTGAGCTGCTGGTGCCGCTGGTGGTGGCGCGCATCGTGGACAGAGGCATCAGTACCGGCGATACCGGATACATTGTAAAAATGTGTCTGGTGATGGTGGCTCTGGGTGTCATTGGCCTGATTATGGCGGTGTGCGCCCAGTATTTCTCCGCTGTGGCGGCGGTGGGCTTCTCCACACGGCTGCGCCATGTTCTGATGGGGCACATTCTGCACCTCAGCTACAGCCAGATTGACCAATTGGGCACCTCCACCATGGTGACACGCATGACCTCCGACATCAATCAGGTGCAGAACGGCGTGAACCTGACCCTGCGGCTGCTGCTGCGGTCACCCTTTGTGGTGTTTGGCGCCATGATTATGGCCTTTACCATTGATTTTCAGGCGGCGCTGGTGTTTGCCGGGGTGATTCCCGTGCTGTGCCTCATCGTCTTTGGCATTATGCTCATTACCATGCCCATGTACAAGCGGGTTCAGTCCGCGCTGGACGGCGTGACCTCCGCAACCCGTCAGAATCTGGCGGGCGTCCGTGTGCTCCGGGCCTTCTGCAAGGAGGACACCGAAGTGGAGGGCTTTAAAGCCCAGACCGAGGGACTGACAACCCGCCAGCTGTCCGCCGGACGAATTTCCGCTCTTATGAACCCCGTGACCTATGTGGTTATCAATCTGGCAGTGGTGCTGCTGGTGAACGTGGGCGCGGTGAAGGTGGAGCATGGCATCCTGACTCAGGGCTTGGTCATTGCGCTTTATAACTACATGTCCCAGATTCTGGTGGAACTCATTAAGATGGCCAACCTGATTATCACATTGGCAAAGGCTGTAGCCTGCGGCAACCGCCTTTCTTCTGTGTTGAAGCTGGAAAGCGACCAGCGTGACGGCGAAGGGAATGCGGACAAGCTGTCCGGCGACGTGGAATTCAAGGACGTGACCGCCCGCTACGCCGGTTCCGCCAGCCCTTCTCTGGAGCACATTTCCTTCCATGCCCGCCCGGGCCAGACCATCGGCATCATCGGCGGCACCGGCTCTGGCAAGACCACGCTGGTGAACCTGATTCCAAGACTCTATGACGTCTCAGAGGGCGTGGTGCTGCTGGACGGGAAAAACGTTCAGGACTACGATATGATCTCCTTGCGGCAAAAAATCGGCGTGGTGCCGCAGAAAGCGGTGCTGTTCAAAGGCACCATCCGGCAGAACCTAAAGTGGGGCAATGAGAACGCCACGGACGATGAGCTGTGGAATGCTCTGAAAACCGCCCAGGCCAGCGAAGTGGTGCAGGGCAAGGACGGCGGTCTGGATGCTCCGGTGGAGCAGGGGGGAGCCAATTTCTCCGGCGGTCAGCGTCAGCGCCTGACCATTGCCCGGGCGCTGGTGCGCAAGCCATCGGTGCTGATTCTGGACGACAGCGCTTCCGCATTGGACTACGCCACGGATGCCAACCTGAGAATGGCCATCCGCAACATGGTGAGTCCGCCTACCACCTTCATCGTCTCCCAGCGGGCGGCATCGGTACGCTACGCTGACGAAATTCTGGTTCTGGACGATGGGCTTTTGGTGGGCAGGGGCACCCATGACGAACTGCTGGAAAGCTGTCCTACCTATCAGGAAATCTACTACTCTCAGTTCCCAAAGGAGGCGGCGGGCAATGAATAATCAGATGACCGTTTTGAAAAAAGTCCTGCGCCGCATCCGCCGCTACTGGGGAAGTCTGATCGCCTCCCTGATTCTGGCGACCATCTATGTGGTTATGACCCTGTATATCCCCATTCTGGTGGGCAATGCCATCGACTGCATTGTGGACGCGGGGCGGGTGGACTTCGCCGCTATGTCTGTCCATCTGCGGGGCGTGCTGATCTGTGCAGGTGTGGCTGCCCTCTCCCAGTGGCTCATGAGCGAGCTGAATAACCGCATGACCTATCAGGTCACCCGGGATATCCGTAACGAGGCCTTCAGCCACATCCAGAAGCTGCCCCTGAGCTACCTGGACGCCCACCCTCAGGGCGACATTGTCAGCCGGGTCATTGCCGACGTGGACACCTTCGCCGACGGCTTACTCATGGGCTTTACCCAGCTGTTTACCGGCATTATGACCATTCTGGGCACCCTACTCTTCATGCTGCGTATCCATTGGGGCATTGCGCTGGTGGTGGTGTGCATCACGCCCCTGTCGCTGCTGGTTGCGAACTTCATCGCCACCCGAACCTATTCCATGTTCCGGCTGCAAACCGTCACCCGTGGCGAGCAGACGGGCCTCATCGATGAAACCATCGGCAATATCAAGGTGGTTCGTGCCTTCGGCCATGAGGACGCTTCCATGGAGCAGTTCGACGAGATCAACGGACGGCTGCAAAAGGCGTCTCTGAAAGCCATTTTCTTCTCATCCCTGGTGAACCCCTGCACCCGGTTTGTCAACTCCGTAGTCTATGCGGGTGTGGGCCTGACAGGTGCGCTTATCGCCATTGGCGGCGGCATTTCCGTGGGCAATCTCACCAGCTTCCTGAACTACGCCAACCAGTACACCAAGCCCTTTAACGAGATTTCCGGCGTGGTGACGGAGCTGCAAAACGCCCTTGCCTGCGCGGGCCGCGTATTCGAGCTGATTGAGGCCCCGGAGCGCAGCCCTGAGCCGGAGAATCCCCAGTGTCCCCAGACGGTGCAGGGCAGCGTGGAGATTCACAACCTGAAATTCTCCTACGTCCCCGAAAAGCCCCTGATCGACGACTTTAACCTCAGCGTAAAACCGGGCCAGAGGATTGCCATTGTCGGCCCCACGGGCTGCGGAAAAACCACCTTTATCAATCTTCTCATGCGGTTTTACGACCCCCAGGGCGGAGAAATCCTTCTGGACGGCGTGAATACCCGCCATATGCGCCGGGACGATCTGCGGCACTGTGTGGGCATGGTACTTCAGGATACCTGGCTCAAGGCGGGAACCATCCGGGAGAACATCGCCATGGGCAAGCCGGACGCCACGGAAGAAGAGATTCTCACTGCGGCGAAGCAGGCTCACGCCCACAGCTTCATCCGCCGACTGCCCAAGGGCTACGATACGGAGATTTCCGAAAACGGCGGAAACCTGTCTCAGGGCCAGAAGCAGCTGCTGTGCATTGCCCGGGTCATGCTGTGCCTGCCGCCCATGCTGTTCCTGGACGAGGCGACCTCCTCCATCGATACCCGAACGGAGATCAAGATTCAGAAGGCCTTCGACACCATGATGCAGGGCCGTACCTCCTTTATTGTTGCCCACCGGCTGTCCACCATCCGGGAAGCGGATGTGATTTTAGTCATGAAGGACGGGCACATTGTGGAGCAGGGGAAACACGAAGAACTGCTCAAAAAGCAGGGCTTCTACGCCAAACTCTATCAAAGTCAGTTCGCCCACTAAGCACAAATCCCACCTTGCGTTTTCGCAGGGTGGGATTTTTTCGCCCAAATCATTCCGATTCCATGCCCAGCGCGTTTTGCAGATATTCTGCGTTCAGCGCCAGATTGCATTCCAGAACGCTGGAGGGGTAGCCGTACAGGTCAATGCTTTTGCTCCACATACTGTGGGGCAGGGTTTCGTTGTCTACGGGGATGGTGAGAGATTCCAGCTTGATGTCTTTCACCATGGGAATCAGCTCCCACAGGTAATCCGTGATTTCCTGACTGGACATATCGGTGATGATCAGGGGCAGTATTTGCGTTGCCAGCTCGTGCAGCTCCAGCAGCCCCATATTCCGGCATTTTTCAATCAGAGAGGACACAACGGTGCGCTGACGGACAACCCGCTGCTGATCGCCGCCAATCTTGCGAATCCGGGCGTAAGCCAGCGCGTCATAGCCCATAAGCGCGTTCTCGCCTTCTTCAAAGCTCCCGACGTAGCCAACGTGATCGGTCATATATTCCGCTTCTTCCTCTGTCAGCACGACGTCAACCCCGTCCATGGCGTTGATGATGGCGGCAAAGGTATCAAAGCTGACCTCGATGGTGTGGTCAACGTGGACGCCGAAATTCTGCTCAATACACTTTGCCAGCATCTCCATGCCGCCCTCTGAGGAGCGCTTCCAGGTGCTGCCCAAGGCATAACACACGTTGATACGGTTTCTTCCGCCGCTGTGCCCGGCGTAGGCCGGTAGGGGGACATACAGATCCCGCAGGAAGGAGACCATGGTCAGGGTATTTGTCTCCCGGTTGATGGAGCACAGGAGCATGGTGTCGGACAGCTTGTTCGGCTCATCCTCCCGGTAGTTCTGGCCCACCAGCATGATGTTGGTGATGTTCTGGTCGGGAACGACCTGAGGCCAGGTGTCCTCCGGCGTTGTGGTGGCAGGTACAGTCTCCTCTGTGCCAACAATGGCGTCCAGCTCCTCTTGAGACAGCGTAGGCACGGTGTGCTCCGCGGCGTTTCCCAGCAGATTCAGCATATGGTTCCAGTACAGAGTACCGGCGATGGCAGCGATCACCACCAGCGCCAGCACAGTTCCGACAACAATCCACAGCGTTTTTTTCTGGTTTCTTTCAGGATTCACGGTAATTCCCTCCAAAGCTACAGTTTATCTGCCCTAAATCAAAAGTCTGCCGAAGAACATCAGAGCAGGAAAAACGGGCAGCAAATGCTGCCCGCCTAAGGGAAGGAGCTTACTTTTCCACGATTTCCAGAATTTCCATGGGGCAGGCTTTGACACAGATGCCGCAGGCAATGCACTTGGAAGCGGTATCCTTTATGACCATGACCTTCATGGGGCAGGCCTCGACACACTTGCCGCAGCCGACGCACTTCTTCTTGTTGATCATGTACACGCCGGTCTTGGGGTTCTGGGTGATGGCCTCATGCTCACAGGTGCGGGAGCACTTGCCGCACTGAATGCAGGTGTTGGGCTTTGCGCCGGTGCCCTTGGCGACGATCTGGATGCAGGACAGAGTCACGTCAGCCTGCTTGTAGAAGGCCTCAGAGCAGGCGTTCATGCACTGCAGACAGGCCATACACTCCGCGTCTTTTTTAACAGCCAGCTTTTTCATAAAAGGGTTCTCCTTTATTCTAGTTTTTGACAATTTTTATTATACATTGCGCGGACAGAAAATGCAATGGGGAATTTATACTTTTATATCGAATACATAACCAAAAATTGGGTTTTGTATATGGAGAGAATTACCAGTCTAAAGGATAATCAGGTGGAAATACTATCGATGAAACCAAAACTTTGGAGGGAAAGAAATGAAATCATTCGCATCACTGTTTATGAGCTTTGTCCTTACCGCCGCAATGCTGACCGGCTGCGGCTGCACCAACCGGAATGCCGGAATGACCACGCCGACCACGATGCTGCCGACGACGGAGATGACGACCGCGCCTACCACGGCGCCCACCCATGCGTCCACCGAACCGACCACTACCCATGAAACCGACGAAACCATCAATCACGGAAATGGCCCGCTGGTGGAGGAAACCACGGGTACCACGGAGAACACCACGGAACCCACAGCCCAGAACCGTTCCCGGAATATGCCGATCAAGTGAAAAAAAGCTCAGGGCACAAGCCCTGAGCTTCCTTACATAAATTCTTCCCAGTCAAAAGTGATACTGCCGTCCTCCCGCTGAATGCAGGGAATGCCGATGCCGCCCTCCTGCCGGACGGGGTCGAACAGGGGACTGCCGTCTCTGAGCTTCAGAAAGGCTTTCAAATTTGCGGTTTTCTCGGCAAAATCCAGAAATTCGTATTCCACTCCGGCCCGGGTCAGTGCCTCGCAGCATTCCACCGTATCCGGGCAAATCTTCATTCCGTACACTTTAAGCATGTTTCTTTCCTCCCAGAATTTTTACGCGGCGCTTTCCGGTGCGTTCCTGAACCTTCAGACACAGAATCCGTGTCCGGTCCGCCACTGCGGGATTGTAGGCAAAATCCTCAGAATGGTACTGCGCCATGATACCGGTTCAGCGCGTGGAGCTTTTCACACGAATCCATTACCTCGCTGACGACGCCCCAGCCAATAACGCTTTCATAGTTCATGGTGCAGCTGTGACCGGCTTCGTCCAGCATAAGACCAGTGGTGCGCTCCATTTCAAATGCGCCAGCAGAGCGTATTTTGTTTCATCCATTGAGCCGTGAACTGTCATGCCGAAGTTCACAGGCAGCAGGTAGGGGGCGGGCTGGGCAGCGATCGCCAGATGCAGCACCTCGTACCGGGACATAATGCCCGTGATTTCTTTCGGGTCCGTTACGGCCCAATCAATTCTTCTCATGGCAATCCCTTACAAAATTGTAATATAACGCAAAAGATTCCGCTTCATCCGCTCCACGCACAGCTGCGCCTGCTGGATATAGTCGCTGCCGTCGGACTGGGCTTGCTGCCAGGCCCGGAGAATGGACCCGCCGCCGCAGACGATGGCCCCGTGGCCCATTTTGTCGAAGGCCAAGGCGCAGTTTTTGGCATTGGCGCCCACCGCGCTGAAGCCGTCTACAAGCAGGAACAGGCGCGGGTATTTTGACCGGAGGGCGCGCAGGCTGTCCGGTGCGTTGGCGGCGCTCATGATGCCTACAGGGGAGTAGCCGAATTTTCCGGTGAGCCCCTCCGCGCAGCGGTTAACCAGATCGGCCCCGGCGATGTGCACCAGCCGCCCCCCGGCGAGCAGGTCCTGCAATTCCGGCGCGGTGCGGTTGGCGGTGCGGATTGCCACGAAAATATCCTTTTTCCCGGTTTTGCAGCCCTCCAGGAAGGGCTTTACGCAGTCGGTGCCCAGATAGCTTAAGAGAATCAGACTGTCACAGGGGAAAGGGGAATGATCGGCAAAAACCACTTCGGCAGTCCGTTCGGCAGAGCGAACGCCAAGAATTTCCGGCGCGTCCAGGGTAACATAATATCCCAGCTTTTTGGCGTATTTCAAAACTTCGGTGAGCTGGTTGATTCCCTCAGCACCCAGCAGAGCGAAACTGGAGAAGCTGACCCGGACAGCCGGAACGGTTCCCTTCATGGCTTGCAGCAGTTCCTTGCAGACACGCCCGTAGGCGTCCGCTTCTGACGAAGTTTCTGATAACATATGCTCCGGAAAATCGGCAGCGGAAGCTGCCAGTTCCAGCATAACGGGACTTTTGGTTTTCCGGATTTTTTCCTGCAATACGTCAATGGACATACGATCGCCTCCCGCGCTTTTTTCCATTGTATCACAAAAAATGCTGGATGAAAAGGAAAAATACACCCGGAAGGGAACGATTGTAATGTGGGCATACTAAGCCCGGAAGGAGGGAAATGCAATGACCGTAAAAGGATGGGCAGTCACTGCGGGAATCGGCGCGGCGGCAGGCGCGGTAGCGGTGCTGATGATGCCCAGAACCAACCCAACCCGCCGTCTTGCGGCAAAAGCTGCCAATAAGGTGGAGGATGTGGCGTGGAAGGTGTCCGACACCATTTCCAGTAAGCTGGACGATCTGGGCTGATAGAATGAAGGGGGCGATTGCCCCCTGTACATTCAGAATCAAAGCGGTGCGAGAGAGGGGACTCGTTACACTATGGTGTCGGCGTCCTCAAGCCGCCTCCGAACAAATGTCCACCGGACATTTGCATTTGAATGTTCGAGTCCCCCCTATATCAAAAAACTGGGATACCCCAAAGGATATCCCAGTTTTTTGGTGCGAGTATTCTTATAGGACTTTTCGAAAAAGTGCGCCGTACCAACACTTTTTGTCATCGGACAGATTCCAATTTGATCCACATCCCTATGGGATGCGTCTCAAATTGGAAGGACTCTCCCACGGGCTAAAAACAGTCCACCGGACTGTTTTTACGGCAGCTTACGCTGCCGCCGCCCTTTCGAGGCCCCCTCTTGCATAAAAAATCTGAGATACCCGAGGGGGTATCTCAGATTTTTGGTGCGAGAGAGGGGACTCGAACCCCCACGGCATAACCACACGCACCTCAAACGTGCTTGTCTACCATTCCAACACTCTCGCGAATGTGCTTAAATATTATAACCTTATGCAGGGAATTTGTCAATACTTTTTCTGCGTAACTCTTGCCATTTGGCGGCTGGTCTGCTACACTATAGGAAATGGGGGGAAAGACAATGGTTCGTTTCTTTGTATTGGCAGAGGAATTGGTGCGGGAGGAAGTATGCCTGACCGGAGAAAATGCCCAGCACGCAAAGGTGCTTCGTTTGAAGGCTGGCGAGACGGTTCTGCTCTGCGATGGGGAGGGCCGCGAGAGCGTTTGCGAAGTAGTTTCCACTGATGGGTGGATTTTACGAACACGGCAGCGCCGGGAATCGCAATCGGAAGCGGCAGTGAAGGTCAGTGTGTACATGGCCCTGCCCAAGGCGGACAAGCTGGAGCACGTGATCCAGAAGGCCACGGAGCTGGGCGCTTACGAAATCGTCACGTTTCCCTCCGCCCGCTGCGTGTCCCGCCCGGACGAAAAAAGTCTGCAAAAGAAGCTGGATCGCTGGCAGAAGATCGCGGCCTCGGCGGCGGAACAGTCCGGCAGAGGGCGGATTCCCAAGGTTCTGGTGATGGGCAGCTTCCCGGAAGCTCTATCCCGGGCGGCACAGGCGGACAAGGCGCTGATGTTCTATGAGCATGAGGAAGCCCTGACCTTGAAAATGGCCCTATCCGGTGGTTCCTACCGAACCGTCAGCCTGCTGACCGGCCCGGAGGGCGGCTTGGAGGAAGCGGAGGTCGCCCAAGCGAGGGAAGCGGGATTACAGGTCTGTACCCTTGGCAAGCGTATCCTGCGCTGTGAGACGGCCCCGCTGTGCGCCCTGTCCGCAGTCATGTATGACGCGGGGGAATTTTGACATGATTTCAGCCAGCCGGTTTCGGCTGGCTGATTTGCTTATTTGGAGCGGATGGTGACGCCGCCGCTCATGGAACTCATGTCGATCTGGCACGCGCCGTTGCCGCAGACGTATCTGCCATCTTTCGTGGCGTAGGTCAGAGTAGAATCAAACTTGCCGCTCATGGTGTCCATTTTCACGGAGAACCCGGCGTCCTCCGGCAGGAACAATTCCAGCCCGCCGGAAGCGGTATCCATATCGATTTCATAGGGCACATTGTCCAGCACCGCCTGCACACCGGCAGAAGCGGAATCACAGTTCAGCCGATTCAGACTGCCCTCAAAATAAACATCCCCGGAGGCGGTGTCAACGTCCAGACTGTCAATGGTGCAGTTATCAAACTGGGAGGAGCCGGAAGCGGTATCGATTTCCACTTCCTGAATGGTCAAATCCTGTACAAACAGTTTCGCGGAAGCGGCATCCACCTTGACAGCCCTGCCGCTCCAATCCATGGGAACGAGAATGGTTAAATCCTTGCTGAATTTGAGATTTTTCAAATCTGCGAAGGTGGTATTCTTACAGTATTCGATTTTCAGAGTTTGACCGTCCTGCTTGCAGATCATGACATATTTGTTGTCACTTACGTTGCTTTCACTGACCTCGATGCTGCTGACGTTGGCGGGAACCAGCCGAATATTGCCGGATACCCAGTCGATCTCAATTTCCTGAATGTCGGCGCTGAATTGCGCGGCCCCATCGATCATGGCGGGGCTGCCGCCGGAATCTTCAAGGCGCAGGCTTTCTGCCGGGATCCATCCGGTGTCCGGGGAAACGATGTAGGCCCATTCGCTGCCGTTTACGAGTTCCCGGCGGGTGATGGTAACGGCGGTTCCTGCGGGAAGGAGTGTCATCTGCTCGGAATCCGGGGCAGGTGACCGGAAAAGCCCGCTGTCCTCAATTACTGTGGCAGAAATCCGTGCGGTATTGCCGCTGTCAGGTGCTTCCGTTGCTTCGATCATGGTTACACCGTCGTATGACCCGTTTTTAAGGTATTTCCAGTTCATTCCGAGGACCAGCAGTCCCACCAGAATTACCAGAGAGACCGTCCATGCTATAATACGAATAATTGCATTACGCTTCATTGTTAACTGCCTCCTTTAGATCCAGAATGGCCCGCACCAGCCCCTGCACGGCCCCGATGATGGGGAAGATGACCCAGGTGATGTACCAGGCCATGGTGGCGAAGCTGATGATGAAATACAGGGCAAGGCCGATGGCCCAGATCATGCCGTTGATGCCCTTTCTCAGGCGGTTGTTTCTCTGGGCGGCGGAAGGGCTCTCGGCGGGAATCAAGGCGCAGGCCAGCGCGTTGATGGCGCCCAGAATGGGGAAGATGACCCAGGTAATGTGCCACGCCATAGTCAGAAAGCTGACGATCAGATACACCGCCAGACCCACGGCCCAGATGAGACTGCTGACGCTTTTGCCCAGCTCGGACTTCGGCTCGTCATCGTCCTCTTTTTTATTGGAGCTGTTTCCGGATTTCTTTGCGCCCAGAATCATCAGCACGGTGGCAACCGCGACAAAGCACAGCAGCCCGCACAGACCGAAGACACCCATTCCCATATTTCCAAGAACGAACAGGGGCAGAGGGCACAGGATATACAGTCCCACGGCAATGGCCCGCAGCAGCTTTTTTGTGGGAGTGTCTGTTTCCCTCTGCTCTGCGGCAGCCGGGGCGGCGGGCAGAACGGTATCTTTTCTGCCCAGAATTTCATTGATGTCTCCGATGCCGGTGATGGCCAGCCGGTAGGCGGCCTCCGGGGTTTTTCCCTCCGCAATCAGGTCATCATAGCGGTCAAGGGTGTTTTGCAGAATTTCCTGCTTGGTGTCCTCACAGTTCTCCGCTCCCGCGAAGAGAAGCGAAACATATTGAATGAGCTGATCTCTCATAATCTTTCCTCCGATTCCAGTAATTTATCCATAATTTCTTTGGTTTCCTCCCATTCCCGCATGAGCTGGGCACAGGCTTCCCGGCCTTCCGGGGTGATGGTGTAGTACCGCCGCCGTGCTCCTGCCCCGCTTGATCCCCAGTAGGAGGTAATATAGCCCAGATCCTCCAGCCGTTTGAAAGCCGTGTAAAGGGTAGCTTCTTTCAGTTCAAACCTGCCTGAGGAAAGGGTGGAGATGGTTTTGTTGATTTCATAGCCGTAGCTGTCGCCCCGCAGCAGCCGCGCCAGAATGATGGCGTCGGTGTGGCCCCGGATCAGATCACCGGCAATGGACATACACATCCCTCCTTTGCAAGCACATCCTATCACAAAGTACCTCATCTGTCAAGGTACTTCGCGAAAAAAGATATATTGATCTTGATTTCAAATACAAAAAAATCATTGCGAGCCGGTGCGCACATCGGCCCGCAATGACAGACGATTATTTATGATACTTGGAACCGGCCTGAATGGTTTCTGCCCGGTACAGCTGCTCCAGCACCATAACCCGGGCCAAATGGTGGGGAAAGGTCATAGGACCCATGGACAGCCTGAAATCCGCTCTCTGCTTCACTCTGGGCGCTATCCCGAAGGAGGAACCGATGAGAAAGCAGGCGCTGCTCTTCCCGGAGTTTCTCACGGTTTTCAGCTGCTTGGCAAACTCCTCGCTGGAAATGAGCTTTCCCTCCGGGGTAAAGACACAGAACCAGGCGCCCTTTGGAATTTTGGAGAAAATCAGATCGGCTTCCTTTTCAAGTCCCGCTGCAATTTCCGCAGGGGAGGGATTCTCCGGCAGGCGTGCTTCCGGCAGTTCCATCAGCGTAAATTTGCAGTAGCCGCTGATCCGCTTGGCGTATTCCGCGGCGGCGGAAATGTAGAACGGCTCCTTCAGCTTTCCCATGGTGATCAGTGTGATATCAAACATACAATTCCTCCTGTCCTTACCCTGATTTTACCATTCCCAAGGAGAAAAGGCAACGCCGTTTTTGGGAAAGATAAGGCTGGGAGGTGAATCGCATGAATAAGAAAATCATTACAGACCCCAACGGCAGCTACACCGGAAAACCCAGTGACCGGTCGGAAACTCCGGTGCAGGACGCGGATGACCTTTAATCCTTTCTAACGTCTCGTGCTGGCCCGCTCCACCAATGTGACAGGAAGCGTAACGGTTGTTTGCGTTTCCTGATGCTCCTGTAATTGGCGAAGCTTTTGGAGGGCGGTTTTTGCCCGCAGGCCACTGTCCTGCCGGACGGTGGTCAGCGAGGGGAAAACCAGTTCGCTCATAGGCGTCCCGTCAAATCCGGCAACGGCAAGGTCTCCCGGTACACAAATGCCATTCTCGCCCAGAAACTGCATCAAGTCGATGGCGTAATAATCCGATACCGCAAAGACTGCCGAAACCCGGCGGAACCGCTTGATCTGCTCGAGATACAGCTGTCGGCGTTCTGTTTTGCGCATGGGCACGACCATAACCTCCGCCGTACCGTCTCCAAAGCCGCTGCGGAATCCGTTAATCCGTTCCAGATCCACGCCGGTCTCATTGTCGGAAATGCAGATTGCGGAGGAATGACCGCTTTTTCGGAACAACCGCCCCACCTGGAAACCGCCGCCGTAATTGTCAATGGTGATATTCACGATGCCGTGGGGGTTTTTACAGTAGCCGTCGTAGACTACGAAGGGAATGTGCATATGGCTTCGCAGGTACATATAGTCCTGATCGCAGAAGCCCATCATTACCAGCCCCTCCATATTCCACATGGAGGCGAATTTCAGAACCTCCTCCGGGTGCTTTGCCTTTTTCACCATCATAAATTGCCCCTGTTTCTCAATTTCCGTGGACAGGGCATTGAGGGAGGAGGCGATGAAGGCATCGTCCAGAGTGTGGCCCTCATATTTTTCATGGTCGTTGACAAATACCCCGATGATTTTTGACGCATTTTGGGCTAGCAATATGCCCGCCATGCTGGGAATGTACTGCCGCTGCTCCAGCAGGGCCTGCACCCGTTTCACGGTTTCGTCCGACACCTTATGGGTCTTGCCGTGGATCACATTGGAAACGGTGGCGGTGCTGAGGCCCAGTTCCTCGGCGATATCGCTGATGCGGATACGCATATCAGCCCTCCAGACTCTGCATCCACCGTTTTCCTCGGAGAATGAAAACGGTGATTGCGAAACGGACGCATTCCTCCAAAGAGAGAATGAAGTATACATAAGGGATGGACAGTTTCCACACAAAGGCGGACAGCAGTCCCAGAGGTACGCCAAACACCCAGGTTCCGATCATATCAACAACCATGACGTAGTTGGTTTTGCCGCCGCTGCGGACGATACCGCCGCCGGCGATCATATTCAGCACCTTAAAGGGGGCAATCAGCGCATAGGCAAGCAAAATCTGCCGGGTCAGCAGCTTTACTTCGGCGTCCACCTGATAGATTTGCACATACAGGGGGCTGGCGAGGATTACCAGCACGGAGAGAATGACAGCGCCAAATAAGCCATAGCGAATCAGCCGCCAGCTGTCCCGGTAAGCCTGGTCGTACTCCCGGCTGCCCAGTTTCTTGCCGATGATTACGCTGGCTGCCTGTGACAGGCCGCACAGCGCGCCGATGACCAGGGACTGGACAGGGTTTATCAGCGTCATAGCGGCGCTGGCATCGGTACCCATATGCCCGTAAATCGCGGCGTAGATGTTCTCACCAAGGCTCCACAGGAACTCACAGACCAGAATAGGCAGCAGCATGGAAAGATACTGCTTCAGGTTGAATTTCCCAATCTTCTGAGTGGAATCTCCGACTTTTTTGAGGAATGAGCCGTGACTGCCCAGCATGGCGAGCATCAGCAGGAAATTGACCCACGTTGAGATCACGGTGGCAATCGCCGCGCCGGAAGCACCCATGACAGGAAGCCCCAGCTTGCCGAAAATCAGCACATAGTTCAGTCCGGTGTTCAGTACAGCGGAAGCGATGCTTGCATATAAGGGAAGCTGTGCCTTTTCCATGCAGCGAAGCAGGGTAGAAAGCAGTGTGGCTCCTGCAATGGGCAGGAATGTGGCGGTGAGGATTGCCAGATAGGACGCGGCCGCCTGCCGCATGGGAGCATCAGTGGTGTACAGGCCCATGATCTGGGCTGGAAATCCGCCGCACAGCAGGCTAAACAACCCGGCAAGCCCCACCGCGATCAGCAGATTCACGAGGAAACTTCTGCGCACCTCCCGCCGATTCTTCTGACCCAGATACTGGGAGATCATGATACCGGCGACAACACCCACAGCGGACACAATCACCGAATAGATGGAAGCGAACTTTCCGGCAAGGCCCACACCGGCAACACTGACGCTGCCAAGCTGACCGATCATGATCTGGTCAACGATGCTGAAAGAAGCTTGCAGCATGGATTGCAGCGCCACGGGAATTGCCAGGGCGCAGACGGAAGCGAAGAAGCTGCTGTTTCGGTTCATAAGGATTCCTCCCGGTTCTTTCTGAGCATATTCTACCGTTGCTTCCGTCAAAAGTCAAAGGTTAAGCGCATAACCAAGCACAAAAAAGAAAAGCCGTATCTGTGAATTTTTCACAGATACGGCAAGCCGTTACAGAAGCCCCAGGGAGATTTTCCATTCCAGAACATTCCGGACAGCGCTGTTCAGGACATCAATGTCAATTCGACCGTCCAACACGGCCTGCAGAACAGCCTGATACTGTATAGCGTATTCCGTGGAACACAGCAGGTCGTTTCCCGCCAAAACCGCCATAACGGCGGCTTCACCGGCACCGTATTGATCGGTAATTGCCTGCATGACCAGATCGTCCGTCATGATGACGCCGGTAAATTCCAGATTATCCCGAAGATAGCGGTGAACAGCAGGGGAGAGGGAAGCGGGGAATTCCGCATCCAGTGCCTCAACGACAATGTGTCCCACCATAACGGCTCCACAGCCCGCCTGAATTCCGGCGGTGTAGGGAACCAGATCCTGTTCCTCCAGTTCAGACAGTGCCCGTGTATCGACGGCAATGCCGATATGGGTATCTGCATTATTCCCATAACCGGGGAAATGCTTCAGAACGCTGCCTATGGAGAAAGCATTCATCAGATTCACGGTGCTGGCAGTCACTTCCGCAGTCGTTTGCGCATCCTGTCCAAGGGAGCGGCTGTACATAAAAGCCTCCGGCTCCGTGGTGATATCGCACACCGGCCCCAGATTCACATTGATGCCCAAGTCCGACAGCAGCCGACATTTTTCTTCTTCCTCCGTCAGCACCGCTTCCAGCCCACCCTGTTCATACCGTTTCCGCAGAGAGGAGAAGCGCTTTTCCCGGAAAGCGGGAAACTGGCTGATGCGGGTAACATCTCCGCCCTCCTCGTCTACGGCAATCAGCAGGGGCTTTTCAGCGGCATCCTGATAGTCGGCGATGGTCTGACGCATGGAATCCGGAGTCTGATTTTCAAAGTCGCTTCCAAACAGAACCAGCCCGCCCAGATGGTATTTGCGTACATCCTCCACAGCGGTATCTGGATTGCACCGTGCAAGAAACAGCTGACCCACCCGCTGTTCCAGCGACATATCCGAAATCATTTGGCGAACCGGGTCAACGGGGGCAGGCGCAGCAGACGGGGGTTCCGGATCGGTTGGTACATCTGCCGGTACGGTTTCGGTTGGCAGTGTTTCCGGCAGAGTCGGCGTTGCTGCGGATACCGGGACAGACCCGGAAGCGCAGCCTGCCAGAAGCAGACAGCAAAGAAAAACAGGGAAAAACTTCATGAAAAAGCCTCAATCGATGGAAGAATCAAAGAATGCTGCCAATGAGATACCACAAAACCAGCAGGATCAGTGCCAGCGGGATATTGGTCAGCAGGGCAGCGGCGGAAATGCTGATGACTGTATAGCCAAAGATATCCAACAGATACAGGACGGTACAGATGATGGCGCTGGAAAAGACGGCTTTGCTTACTTGTTTACCAACAATGTTGGAGAAAAAGAAGGTATACATGGCGCCAAGAAAGGGATTCGTTACGGCAATGACCATCCCAAGCAGAAGATTCACGATGCCGGACAGCAGGCACAGGCACAGAATCAGCAGTAGAATCATGGGTGCGTAAGTAACCAGAACGTTCGGAAGGTAGGTACGGAAGGCCCAGTTTACCACCAGATGCAGCCCCATGCAGACACCCATGGTCAGCAGCCGCAGCAGCAGCCAGGTGATAAGGTTTTTCCCTTTTGGTACAATCGTGTCCACGAGATTTACCAGAAAAGCCAGAACCACAAGGGACAAAACCTGTGTGCACAGTGCCGGAAACTGAACGTCCGTAATGGGCAGAAGAATCAGATAATCCCCGGAAAACGTTGCGAAGGGCAGGGGCGACAGCAGAGCGTCCAGATTCCAGGGGTGAAAGGTGTAGATAACCACCGTCAGGGCATAGATGAACAGAATGCCCATAGCGGAGGAAACAGACGAATTCAGACTGGACCGCTTTCCGAGCACCAGCCGTCCCATAACGCCCAGAATTAAACTGATGGCGGAAAAGTACAGCATAAACTGTGCGGCGGACATCAGATCCATTTCAACAGGCAGATAGGATTTTGCGTGCCAGATTACACGGCTCAGTTCTTCCGGAATGTAGGAAGCTGCCTGATTCAATACCTGAGTCATAGCGCCGGGAAGCTGACCGGCGACGGTTGCAAGGGCAGAGTCGAGGGCCATAGGAAATCCTTTCCTTCAAATGAATAGGAAAGCCGCCGCCATTTCTGGCGGCGGCACAGCTGATAAAGAGGAGATATCTTACTTGATCTCGGCCTCGGCGCCGGCTTCCTTCAGCTCGGCGACCAGCTTCTCGGCATCTTCCTTGGAGATAGCTTCCTTCAGGGTCTTGGGGCAGTTGTCAACCAGATCCTTAGCATCCTTCAGGCCCAGGCCGGTAGCGGCACGGACAACCTTGATAACGCCCAGCTTGGAAGCACCGGCGCTCTTCAGGATAACATCGAACTCGGTCTTCTCCTCGACCTCAGCAGCGGCAGCGCCGGCAGCGGGAGCGGCAACAGCGGCGGCAGCGGCGGAAACGCCGAAAACCTCTTCCAGGGTGTGAACCAGTTCGGACAGCTCCAGAACGGTCAGTTCCTTAACCTGCTCAACCAGAGCAGTGATCTTTTCACTAGCCATTTTAATTTCCTCCTAAATTATGTGTAGAGAATAAGTTTTTACAGGGTTACGCGATTAAGCTTCTGCTTCGGCAGGAGCGGAGCCGTCCTTCTGCATCCGGATCTGATCCAGAACGAAGGCCAGGCTGGAGATAGGTGCCAGGAAGGTACCCAGAACAGAAGCGACCAGAGCGTTCTTGCTGGGCAGCTCACCGAAGCCGTTCAGGTCGTCAGCGGACAGGACAGAGCCTTCCACGATGCCGCCCTTAATGGACAGGGTCTTCAGCTTGTTCTTCTTGGCAAACTCGCAGACGATACGAGCAGGGGCGATGGGGTCGCCGGTGGTGGAAGCCATAGCGGTAGTACCGTTCAGAACCTCAGAGAAATCATAGCCGCAATCCTTTGCAGCGAAATTGGTCAGGGTGTTCTTCACGACGGAGTACTCGACGCCGGCCTCGCGGAACTGCTTACGCAGCTCGGTATCCTGAGCGACAGTAATACCCTTATAGTCCACGAACACCACGGAAGTAGCTTCCTTGAT
>JALFAD010000007.1 GCA_022772525.1 Clostridiales bacterium | reverse complement strand
CGCCCAGACCGCCCTTGGCGTTGGGCTTGTTCGCGTCCCAGTTGATGGACACATCGATGACCACCTGGCCGGGCCGGACAAAGTCGGCAGTCAGGGAGTTCAGGACACCGGCGGCGGAGACAATAATATCCGCCCGCTTGCAGATTTCAGCGGTGTTCACAGTCCGGGTGTGGCAGACGGTGACGGTGGCGTTCTTGCCCATGAGCATCATGGCGGCGGGCTTGCCGACAACCAGGCTCCGGCCAATCACAACAGCGTTCTTGCCCTTGCAGTCGATGCCGTAGTAGTCCAGGATCTCCATGCAGGCGGCGGGGGTGCAGGGGGCATAGCCCAGGTCCAGGCCCTCGAACACACCGGCATTGGACATATGGGTCATGCAGTCCACATCCTTTTTGGGGTCAAGCCGGTTGCAGATCTCGTTCTGGTCTGCCTTCAGGTGCTTGGGCAGGGGCCGGAACATGAGCACGCCGTGGATGGAATCGTCGGCGTTGACCTGATCGATGACGGCCAGGACATCCTCCTTGGAAGCGTCCTCGGGCAGCTCGAACTTCTTGACCTCCACGCCCACCAGCTCGGCCCGCTTCACAGCGCCCTTTTCATAGCTCAGGTCGCTCGGGTTGGCGCCCACACGGATGATGCCCAGGGTGGGGACGGTGCCCTTTTCGCGCAGGACGGCGGTACGGGTCTGCAGGGATGCATTCAGTGCATCGGTAACTTCTTTGCCAAGTAACAGTTTTGCCATAGGGAATTCCTCCTAAGTAAGATTCTTTATTGACCGAAGAGCGATTTGACGCTATTGAAGATTTCATCCGCCTTGGGGACATAGGCATTCAGCATACCGTTGGCCTTATCGTTCATGGCCTGGGCGGTCTCCCGGCTTTTCAGGCTCTTGGTGTTGATGAACACATTCAGCGATGCAGCCTGCAACGCTGCCTTGCAGCACACGGCGGCGCAGCCGGCATCGGACACAGCCAGACGGCTGCCCTTGGCGGCGAAAACGGCAACGCAATCCAGGGCCTGGCAGCACAGCTCCATGATGTGCATGGGCACGGCGCAGGCGGTGACGGTGGCCTCCTCCAGGATGGCGTCCCGGTTGGGGTCGTCCTTGGGAATGCCGTAGGCCTTGGCCAGGGGCACGAAGCCCTTGTCATCGGCCTCCACCTGGTCCAAAAGCTCCTTCTGCAGTTCGTCACAGCGCTTTTTCAGGGCGATGATCTCCTCCTGCACATCGGCATACTTCTTCTTGCCCAGGGTGAGGGAGCCCACCATGTTGCCAAGGGCCGTGCCGATGGCGCCCACCAGGGCAGCAGCGCCGCCGCCGCCGGGGGCCGGGGCATCGGAGGCCAGGACCTCCACAAATTTCCGGCAGGATTCCATTGTCATATCCATAAGGGAATTCTCCTTTGTTGTTAATAAATCGAAAATACCGCAATGTAAGAAAACGCAGGCGCAATTCGCCCACGCTGGAATACACGAAGGAAGCTCTGGCTGGATCGGCAAGCGCTGACAGCGAGAGATTTTTCATCGGGTGACGGTTCCCAAAGCGGAGGAATACTTTGTGTATTTCCCGCTTTGGGAACCGCACAGCCGGTGGAAAAGATCCGCTGCTCAGCCGCAGACGATCAAGTCAGAGTTTCCGCAGAATTAGAACAGGCCGGAGATCTTGCCGTCCTCGTCCACGTCGATGCGCTCGGCGGCGGGGACCTTGGGCAGGCCGGGCATGGTCATGATTTCGCCGGTCAGAGCAACCAGGAATCCGGCACCGGCGGAAACCTTCACGTTGCGAACGGTGATGGTGAAGCCGCGGGGTGCGCCCAGCTTGGTCTGATCGTCGGAGAAGGAATACTGGGTCTTGGCCATGCAGATGGGCATATGATCGTAGCCCAGCTCGGTCAGGGTCTTGATCTGCTTCTCGGCGTTGGCGGTGAAGTTCACGCCGTCAGCGTGGTAGATCTTCTTGGCGATGGCCTCGATCTTCTCCTTGATGCTGCAATCCAGCTCGTAAGCGAAGGTGAAGTCGTTGGGCTGCTCGCACAGACGGACAACTTCCTTAGCCAGCTCGATGCCGCCTTCGCCGCCCTTGCCCCAAACCTCGGACAGAGCAACGTTGACGCCCAGCTCCTTGCACTTGGTCTCGATGAGCTTCAGCTCAGCCTCGGTGTCGGTGGGGAAGCGGTTGATAGCGACCACGCAGGGCAGCTTGTAAACGGTGGTAATGTTGGAAACGTGCTGCAGCAGGTTGGGCAGGCCCTTCTCCAAAGCCTCCAGATTCTCCTTGCCGGTCTCGGCCTTGGGCACGCCGCCGTTGTACTTGAGAGCACGGGCGGTAGCGACCAGAACCACACAGGAGGGCTTCAGGCCCGCCATGCGGCACTTGATGTCCAGGAACTTCTCAGCGCCCAGGTCAGCGCCGAAGCCGGCCTCGGTGATGGCGTAGTCGCCCAGCTTCAGAGCGATCTTGGTAGCGGTAACGGAGTTGCAGCCGTGAGCGATGTTGGCGAAGGGGCCGCCGTGGACAAACGCGGGGGTGTGCTCCAGCGTCTGAACCAGGTTGGGCTTCAGAGCATCCTTCAGCAGAGCGGCCATAGCGCCCTGCGCGTTCAGGTCACCGGCGGTGACGGGCTTGCCGGCGTAGGTGTAGCCAACCACCAGGCGGGCCAAACGGTTCTTCAGGTCGGTGATGTCGGAGGCCAGGCACAGAACTGCCATGATCTCGGAAGCCACGGTGATGTCGTAGCCGTCCTCACGGGGAGTGCCGTTGACCTTGCCGCCCAGACCGTCGACGACGAAGCGGAGCTGACGGTCGTTCATGTCAACGCAGCGACGCCAGGTAATCTGACGGGGGTCAATGCCCAGAGCGTTGCCCTGATAAATATGGTTGTCGATCATCGCAGCCAGCAGGTTGTTGGCAGCGCCGATGGCATGGAAGTCACCGGTGAAGTGCAGGTTGATGTCCTCCATGGGGACGACCTGAGCGTAGCCGCCGCCGGCAGCGCCGCCCTTGACGCCGAACACGGGGCCAAGAGAGGGCTCACGCAGGGCGACCATGACGTTCTTGCCCAGCTTGCGCATGGCGTCAGCCAGACCAACGGTGGTCGTGGTCTTGCCCTCACCGGCGGGGGTGGGGTTGATGGCGGTGACCAGAACCAGCTTGCCGTTGGGCTTGTCAGCCATGTCCTTCAGGATGTTGTAGTCAACCTTGGCCTTGTAGTTGCCGTACTGCTCCAGATACTTCTCGTCCACGCCCGCGGTCTTTGCGATCTCGCGAATGTGCAGCATCTCGGTTTCCTGTGCGATTTCGATGTCAGACTTGAATCCCATGATAATACACTCCTTGTAATATGTTGGTGCCTACCGTTTTGTGAGGATCGGCCCATACAGGATGGATGCGGCTGCCGTTGAAGTGGCTCACCGCATATTTATTCGGTACTTAAGTACCGAAATAAGAATACCACTCTTTCCAGCGCTTGTCAATATGTATCCTCGATTTTCTTTGTAAAATTTCCATGATTTCTGTGGATAGGAGACAAATTGTCCCCGCCTGTTCCGTCAGTTTTTATGGATTTGAAACAGAATTTCCACGTCATCCGTCTGATCGGTGGAAATCGTCAGCTTTGCCTGTCCGGCCCGGCCCACGGCGCGCAGATCGGGGCCGGCAAGCGGAACCAAACAAGCATGAAAAAAGCCTGCCTTTGCAGGCAGGCTTTTGAAAAATCAGGTAATCCGCACGGCGGCGACCACCAGACGTCCATTGTCCAGCGTATACTCGCAGGTGGACAGACAGATCAGCTTATCGCCGTAGGCGGGAGTGATGCCGGTGTCGTAGAAGGACAGCTTCTTGCAGGTGGACACGAAGTCATTGAACTCCTTCTCATTGGCGGCATCCACGAACTTGTGGTAGCTGAAGCCCTCGCCCACATTAGCGGAGGTCTTGAACACCGCGAAAATTTTGTAGGTGTGGTACTCGTTCAGCGTATCGAAGAAGATCAGGTTGTTCTTGTCCCAGGCGTCCTTGCTGGTGTACTGGTTCAGCGCGGCGAACATACTGCCGTCCGCCATGTGATGGCCGAACAGGGTAATGTTGTCGCTGGGCTTGTTGATGTCCGCCTCGCCCCAGGCGTAGATGCTGCCGCGCTTGCTGTCCTTCTTATCAAAATCCCGGTACAGGTAGTAGTTGGGATCGTCCGGAGTCTGCATGACAGGGTAGTTGATCTTGGTGCCTTCCATCTTGATCCAGCCAACGGTATCGTTGTTCTGCTCATAGATTTCCTTATAGCCGGGGAGCATACCCGGCGCGGTGGTTTCCTTCGGCTGGGTCGCCTCGGTGGTGCCCTCCGTTGTCGCCTCTGTGGTCGTCTCGGTCTGGGCCTCGGAAACCACCTGAGAAAGCTCGTCCATCCGGTCTGCCTGTTTCTTGCCGTCAAGCAAATAATTACCAACCATAAAGGCACTGATGCCGAAAGCTGCCACAAGCAGGAGGACGGTTACTGTAAAGAGTGTTTTTTTCATAGAGTACCTCCATTCCTCATTATTCTCATATTATAGTATAGAAACCCCCGGCAGTCAAGCCGACAGAAGTTTAAGAAATTCTTATGTCAGTTCATGTAATACATCCCGAGGCAGTCCCGCATATCGTAGTAATTGGGCAGCCGCCGCCAGCCGCCGCCGACGGTCGCGTCACCGTTGGCAACCACATGGGTATCCGGCAGGGCCTGCGTGCACTGCCAGGCTTTGCCGCCGTCACAGAAGATCATGTACAGGTTTTTCAGCCAGGTCATTTTCGTAATGGGCGTGATGTCGCAGAAGGTCTTGCCGATGTTCAAATCCTGAAGGGCGGTGCAGTCCACCAGCGGCGAATAATCCCGGATGCAGCTGTTGTCCAGCTCCAGCCAGATCAGGTTCTTGCAGCTGCGAATCGGCTCAATGTACTGAACCTCCGTCCAGGCAAGAATCAGGTATTTGAGCTTGGGCATGAATTCCACAAAGCTGATATCCGTCAGGGTCATGTGGCCCACGTCCAGGCAGACCATATCCTCGCAGTAGCGCAGATTGTAGGCATAGTCGTCGAACAGTCGGCCCACGCCAAAGTGGTTTGGCATGAAGTTGTCCTTGTCCGTCCGCAGAGCAATGCTGGGGCCTAAACGAACCGTCCACACCACCTTGTACTTGTCCCGAACCCGGTCACGGTAGGCCGCCATATCTTCATTTTCAATGTCGCAGGCCACGACCTTGGCCTTGCTGTTGCCCCAGTCGGGATTGTCCCTGCCGCACAGGCCGAAAATCACTTTTTCCGCATTTGGCAGATATGCCATCTGCTTTTCCACCTCGGCGATATCCGTCACCACAGTCTGAGACAGATCCACCTCAGTATCCGTGCTCTGGAACACGCTGTCCCCGATGTGCACCTCCCAGCTGATGTCCATGTCCGGGTAGGCTGCCGAAAGCGCCGTCAGCGCCGCCGGGTCTGCCGCCGGGTCCACCATATGCAGCTTCTTCAGATTCGGCAGGCTGCCCAGCAGGGAAAGATCGGCGTCGGCAATCCCTTCCACCGTCAGCTCCTGAACGTTGGCATCTACCAGCTCCTCACCGATGTGGAGCCTGAAATTCAGGCCCTCTTCCTCGCAATACCGGCTCAGCTCTGAAAAATCCTGAGGCGCATCGCCACCGTCGGCAATCACCGTGCGCAGTTCCGTCAGGAACGGCAGCAATTCCAGATTTTCGGGGCTGGCGGTGCGCAGCTCCACCGTATCGGTATCCGCTGGATACTCGGTGCCGTCCAGGGTCACCCGGCTGGAAACCGTCACATTTGGGTACGCTTTCCGCAGGCGCAGCAGACTGTCATAGTCCCGGCAGTTCTCCGCGTGAACCGTCTCCAGCTTTGGGAAGCAGGCCAGCGCGCTTACATCCTCTTCCGTCAGGGTGTCCACCGTGATGACCGTGGTATCGCTGGGCAGCTTTTCACCCTGAAAGGGCACGTCCCAGAGAATTTTGCATCCCGGCAGCTTCTGCCGCAGGGCCTCGTAATGGTCAATACTGATATCCTGCCCCCGCAGATCCATACTCACGGCATTCTTTGGATAAAGCTGGAAATCGATGAGATAATTGTCATGCAGGATCAGGGCGGTTCCTCCGGAGGCAGCCAGCAAGACCGCCAGTGCCAGAAGAGTCGCCAGAAGCGCCGTTTTTCCGCGCATAATTCGTTCCCCCCGGATATTCAGGCAGGGGCTTCCCTGCCAATGCTTCCCTTTATTATGCGGTGGTTTTCCCCATAAGTCAAGGGTGAAATGTCCCAATGGTGCTAATACTTGCGAAACCGGGCATTCTGGTATATAATGGGCATACGAGATTGGAGGAACACTAATGGATTTTAAGGTATTGGCGGTAGGCGACGTGGTGGGAAACCCGGGGCTTGACCGGGTGCGCCGTCACCTGCGGCAGCTGAAACGGAAAACCGGGGCGGATTTTACCGTGGTCAACGGGGAGAACGCCGCAGTGGTGGGACTGCTGCCCCATCAGGCGGAGGACATTCTGGACGCAGGGGCGGACGTGATCACCATGGGCAACCACACTTGGGGCAAGCGGGAGATCGTGGACTTTATGGAGGACTGCCCCCGGATTCTGCGGCCCGCCAACTATGCCCCTCAAGTGCCCGGACGGGGCTGGCAGGTGTTTGACACCAAGGCCGGGCCGGTTGCGGTCATTGACCTGATCGGGCGGTGCAATATGGACTACGGCCCGGACAATCCATTCCTGCTCATCGACAAAATTCTGAGGGAAATTGACACGAAGATCATTCTGGTGGAAATCCATGCGGAGGCCACCTCGGAAAAGCTGGCTATGGGCTATCTGCTGGACGGACGGGTCAGCGCCGTCTGGGGAACCCACACCCATGTGCCCACGGCGGACGCCCGTGTCTTACCCAAGGGCACGGGCTATGTCACCGACCTTGGCATGACCGGCCCAAGGGATTCGATTTTGGGCATCCGGCCCGATCTGTCGATTGCCAAATTCCGGGGCGACCTGACCGAGCGCTACCGCTGGGCGGAAGGCCCCACCAAAATGGAGGCGGTGCTGTTCACCATTGACAGTACCACCGGACTGTGCCGCAAGGCGGAAAGAGTGGACGAATGGGACTGAAAATCTTACACAGCGCCGACTGGCATCTGGATTCCCCCTTCGGGGGCTTTTCCGAAGCTCAGCGGCAGCTTCTGCGGGAGCAGCAGAAACTGCTCCCCGGAAAAATCGCCGACCTGTGCCGGCAGGAAAACTGCGACCTCGTGCTGCTGGCAGGCGATCTTTTCGACGGGCAGCCGAACCGGGATACCATTGATATTCTGAAGGAAGCGCTGGCCCGGTGCGGCGTGCCGGTGCTGATTGCCCCGGGCAATCACGACTTCTGTTCGCCAAACAGCCCATGGCTGGCGGAAACCTGGCCTGAAAATGTGCGGATTTTCACCGGCGCGTTGGAATCCGTGGTACTGGAAGATCTTTCCTGCCGGGTTTACGGCGCGGGCTTCCGGAGCATGGACTGCCCTCCCCTGCTGGAAGGTTTTCACGCTGAGGGCAGCGAACCCTACCAGATTGCCGTCCTGCACGGCGACCCCACCCAGCGGGAATCCCCCTACAACCCCATCACCGCCGCACAGGTCAAGGCATCGGGCCTACAATACCTGGCGCTGGGCCACATCCACAAGGCGGGAGCCTTTCGGACGGGGAGCACCCTGTGCGTCTGGCCCGGCTGCCCCATGGGCCGGGGCTGGGACGAGACCGGGGACAAGGGTGTGTGCATCGTAACATTGGAGGAGGAAGCCAAGGTACAGGCCGTGAGTCTGGACACCGTCCGGTTCTTTGATTTGGAAGCGGACGCGGGCGCCGACCCGGTGGCCGCGCTGGAAAGCCTGCTTCCGCCTCAGGGAAGCCGGGATTTTTACCGCATCGCCCTCACCGGCAACGCGGATGTGGATATTAAGTCGATTTACAGGGAATTTCCGGATTTTCCCAATCTTTTTTTGCTTGACAAAACGGAACCGCCCATCGACCTGTGGGAGAACACGGGCTCCGACACATTGGAAGGAATATACTTCCAGCTGCTCCGCCGCGCTATGGAGGAACAGCCGGAAAACGCCCGGCAAATTCTTTTGGCCGCGGAAATCTCCCGGAAACTGCTGGACGGAAGGGAGGTCACCCTGTGAGAATTTACAAAATGACCGCCACCTTCGGCAAGCTGGAGCATGAGACGCTGACCTTAGAGCCGGGTCTGAACATCATCACCGCCCCCAACGAATGGGGCAAAAGCACCTGGTGCGCCTTCCTGATTGCCATGCTCTACGGGCTGGACACCAAGGCCAAGTCCACCAAAACCGCTCTCGCGGACAAGGAGCGTTACCAGCCCTGGTCGGGAAGCCCCATGTCGGGCCGCATTGACTTAAACTGGAACGGACGGGATATCACCATTGAGCGCACCACCCGGCGGCGGGTGCCGCTGGGCGAGTTCAAAGCCTACGAAACTGCGTCCGGCCTGCCGGTGGAGGAGCTGACGGCGGCAAACTGCGGCTCTGTCCTTCTCGGCGTGGAGCAGACCGTGTTCCGCCGGGCGGGGTTCATCCGCTTTTCCGACCTGCCGGTGACCCAGGATGAGGCCCTGCGCCGCCGTCTCAACGCGCTGGTCACCACCGGTGACGACAGCGGCGCCGCCGACCGGCTGGCGGCAAGCCTGAAGGATTTGAAAAACCGGTGCCGCTACAACCGCACGGGACTGCTCCCCCAGGCGGAGGCCCAGCGGGACGCCATTGAGGAGAAGCTCACGGAGCTGGAAACCCTGAACACCCAGTGCCAGAAGCTGAAAATGCGCATTGACGAGGTCAAGGACTGTCTGCGGCAGCTGTACAACCACCAGCAGGCGATGGCCTACGCCAAAATGGAATCCGGCCTGTCCCAGATCGCCCTGGCAAGGGAAGCCGCGGAGGAAACCGAGCAGGCCCTCCGGGCGCTGGAGGAAACCTGTGCCGCCCTGCCCCCGCAGGCGGAGGTGGAAAGCAAGGTGCGGGAGCTGCGCGCATTCCGGGAACAGTGGAACGCCATCTGTGCTGAGGAGCGTCAGGCCCCCACGGAGCCCTATAAGCCGGAACTGCCCAACCCCTTCACCGGACTGACGGCAGAAGCGGCCCGGGCCATGGCCCGGGAGGATGCCCGGGAGCTGACAGAGCTTTCCCAGTCGAAAATGCCCCTGATCTTCATGATTATCGGTGTCATCGGTCTGCTGGCAGCCGGCGGACTGGCCCATCTGACCGCCTATGTTTTCGCCGCCATCGCCGGGGCCGTGGGTCTGCTGGCCCTTGTGTGGGGCGTTGTTGACCGGGTATCCACCCGAAAAAAGGCCCTGGCCATCGTGGAAAAGTACGGAACCGCGGACCGGAAGCAGTGGACGGCCCCGATTTCGGAGTACGAGCAGGACATGATTGCCTACACGGAAGCGCTGAAACACTATCAGGAGGTCGGCAGCGATCTGGAAGTTCGGTTGATGGTTCTGCAAAAAAAGCGTGACTCCCTGTGCGGCCTGCAGGAGCCGGAGGAGGTGCTGGACTTCTGGCTGGACGCCCAGCGCCGATGGGAGCAGTATGACCGGGCACAGGCCGACGCAATTACGGCAAAGCGGCATTTTGAAGCTCTGAACGCCATGGTAAAGCCTGTGGAAAAACCCACAGCCCCGGACAATCTGACCCAGAACGAGGCCCAAACCGCCCAGCTTCTCGCCGAGTGCGCCGCAGAGCAGCAGCGGCTTCAGAACCGCTTAGGCCAGTATCAGGGCCGGATGGAAATTATCGGCAGCGCCGAAGACCTGCGCCTGCAGCACAAGCGCCTGTCCGACCGGATTGCCCGTCTGGAGGACACCTACACCGCCCTGACCATCGCCCAGGAGACACTGGCGCAGGCCCGGTCTGAGCTTCAGCGGCGGTTCGCCCCCCGGATCACCCAACGGGCGCAGGAGCTGCTCAGCGCCATGACGGGCGGCCGCTACCGGAGCCTGACCATGGGGGAGGATTTCTCTCTCCGGGCAGCCGCCGGGGAGGAGGATGTGCTGTGCGATGCCATCTGGCGCAGCGACGGCACCATTGACCAGCTGTATCTGGCTCTCCGACTGGCGGTTGCCGAGGAACTGACCCCGGAGGCCCCGCTGGTGCTGGATGACGCGCTGGTGCGCTTTGACGACGAGCGCATGGCGGCGGCGCTGGATATTCTGCGAGAAATGGCAAAGGACAAGCAGGTCATCTGCTTTACCTGCCAGTCACGCGAATCAAATGGATAGCAAAAAGCGCCGGTTTTCCGGCGCTTTTTGCTGTTTTACAATGCTTTGTCAACAATTTCCAGTGTATTCTTCACCAACATATCCGGCCGCAGATATTGCTGATAATAGGCGGCGTTGGCCCGTTTCATGGCCTGAAGCCGTTCCGGGGATTCCACCAGCTTTGCCACGGCTTCCACGCATTCCCCGGCCGTTCGGAAGGACAGATAATTGACCCCCTCCCGGAAATCCCCGGTAACGCTGTAGCACATTTCCTCATGGACAATGGCCTTCGCAGCCGCTACATATTCGCCCGTTTTTCCGCCGATGCTGCCATGCAGGCCCGTGCTGCCGATGCAGATATCGCTTTCGTGCACTTTTTTCAGATAGTGCCGCCGCTCCGTCAGCTCCCGGGGCACAATCAGATCCGGCGCCAGCTGCCGGGACAGAGGGCAGTCGTTGATGCCGCCGAGAAAAGCGTCGCCGTATTCCTTACGCAGCGCGCGGATGATCTCAATACGGGTATTGCTGATGGCCTCCCGCTCATCGTTGGCAGGGTCCCCCTCCAGCCACGCTTCCCGCCCCCAGAGCTGGGTCAGGAACAGGATTCTCGGCGGATTCCCGCAGGGCGCTTCTCCGTCCCCCTCGAACACCCTTGGCACAAAGAAGCGCGCCGGGGTTTTCCCCTGCAGGGGGCGCAAAAGGGCCTTCCAGACAGGTTCATCGGCAGGGTTTTTCCGGTGGGTCACATAGTAATTGAACCCCAGTGGGTACATCCGCTGACAGTCGCTGGGGAACAGCTCCCGATTTTTTCCGGCAGAAAAGCTGCGCTTAAAATAGAAATCACAGGACTGAAGTCCCAACTCCATATTCTCCGGGTCCTGATAGCCGTCCCACACATCGTAAAACAGCTTTTTCCCCCGGTATTCCGCCAAAAGGGCAGGCAGGCCGTAAAAAGGCGTATTCCTGTCCCGGGAACGGTCAATGATCTCTACATCCCACCCCTGCTCTTTGAGCATCAGAAACCCGGTAATAATCTGCGCGCCGTGGTGGACGCCGGTGGGAATCGTCAGTTTAATTTTCTCCATCGCTCTCTCCTTGCTCCCACGGGAAGGGTTTTCCCGTGAGGACATCTTCTTTTAAGTAGCGGAAAGTCTCTTTTTCTCCTCTTTCCGCCAGCATGGTTAAGATATAGCCCAGCTCCCGGCAGGTCTGCGGGTGCATCAGCTCCCGCTCCCGGCTGTTCTGAAAGTATTGGAGGGCCGAATCATCCCGGTAGTTTTTTCCCTGATAGGTCATGCAGGCCGCCCGGCGGTCCATGACCATCTCCACAAGATATTTGCGGGGCATGGGAATCGGCTCATAGCGGCGGGTTTCCCGGTTCATGTCCGTCCAGTATTCGTAGTGGTGCCGGTTGCGGCCCTTGTGGTGCATCCATGCCTCGCTGTAGCCCTTGTCCTCCCGCTCAGCGGCGTTGGGGCTGCGGGTGCCCTGATAGTATTTCGCGCCGATCCAGAACTCCGTGGGGGAATATTTGGACAGGTCGTGAGTAAGGCCCTGACCGTACAGCCCCACCCGAAAGCAGCCCTTCATGACAAGCCAGCGGTGCTTGGTGACGGTTTTCAAATGCTGCCATGTCTTCATGGGCGTACCTCCTAAGATGCTGCAGCTCCCCTCAAGGGGATTTTTTTATATTATAAGCCCTCCGGCGCAAGAAAGCAAGGGTTGACAATGGAGGTTTAATGTGTTAAACTTCAAGCATCAGGTTTAACGTATTAAACCATAAAGGAGGATATGCTATGGACACCCCGAAAATTTTTGAGAGTGAATACCGCTTCTGCCTGATTCTGTGGGAGCACGAGCCGGTGAACTCCACGAAGCTTGTGCAGCTTGCCAAGGAAAACCTAGGCTGGTCCAAGGCCACCACCTACACCGTCATCCGCCGCTTAAGCGAGCGAGGGGTGGTGAAGAACGAGAACGCCGTGGTGACATCCCTCGTCTCCAAGGAGGAGGCCCAGAAAAGCCGCCTGAACGAGATGGTGGAGGAGACCTTTGAAGGCTCCATGCCCGCCTTCATCGCCGCGTTCTCCAAGAGCAAGCGGCTGAGTAAGGACGAGGTGGAGCAGCTGCGGCAGCTCATTGACAGCTACGAAGAATAAGCGGCGAATCGCCGCGGATAATGCGTGCCCAGCGGGTCTATCATCGCCACACCATTGGGTATTGCTCGGTTTCGTTCCCTATCAATAGACAAAAGGAGGAATCCGTATGGAATCCCTGTTTTCAAACATTCTCACCGCCAGCTTTCATGGCAGCATTGTGATTCTGGTGGTGATGGTACTGCGGGTGCTGTTAAAGAAAGCGCCCCGGAAGTTCATCTGTTTTCTGTGGCTGCTGGCAGGGCTGCGGCTGCTGATGCCCTTTGAGATTCAGAGCAGCCTGAGCTTACAGCCCGTGCCGGAAACGGCGCAGGTGCAGCAGTGGCAGGCCAGTGAAGCGGCTCCCGCGCCAACCTTCCCGGAGCCGTCAGCGGAGCGTCAGGAGGTACAACTTCCCCAGCCCACGGCGGCAGCGGTGGCCCAGACCAACCCGGCCCCCGTCTCCCCTGCCCCGGCTGCAAAGCCCGCCGGGAACTGGAAGAAAGCCGTGCCCTATGTGTGGCTTTCCGTCGCCGCCTGCTTCGGCGTCTACACCCTGTGCGCCTACCTGAGTCTCAAATACAAGGTGCGGGAGGCGGTGAAAATCCGGGGCGGCTGGGAGTGCGACCGGATTGATACGGCCTTCATCTTAGGCTTCATCCGCCCGAAAATCTACATCCCCATGGGCCTGAGTCCTACAGTGCGCAAGCACGTTCTGGCCCACGAGCGCACCCATCTGGAAAAGGGCGACCACTGGTTCAAGATGATCGGCTTTCTTGCGCTGGCGCTCCACTGGTTTAACCCGCTGGTGTGGATTGCTTACATTCTGCTGTGCAAGGACATTGAGCTGGCCTGTGACGAGCGGGTAGTGCAGTTCATGGATTTGGAGGAACGCAAGAGCTACTCCGCCGCTTTGCTCAGCTGTTCCACCAGCCGCGCCCACTTCGCCGCCTGCCCCGTGGCCTTCGGGGAGGTCAGCGTGAAGGATCGGATTAAGACGGTTCTCAACTACCGCCGCCCCAGCTTCTGGGTGAGCCTGCTGGGCGTCGTGGCGATTTTGTTCGTGGCGGTGTGTCTGCTGACGAATCCGGTGGAGAAAGCCCCCGCCGCTCCCGCCGCGGTCGAAACGGAGCCGACAGAAACCACAGAGCCTCTGACGGAGGAAGAAAAAGAACAGAAGATTCTGTCCAAAGAGGAGCAAATGCAGCAGCGGATTCGGGATGGTCTGGATGCCATGCTGAACGCCCCGGAAAGCGCTATCCAGTTCCTTGCCAGCAATGATAACGACCACTCCGTTCCCTGGCAGTGCAGCTACTTCAAGCAGGGCGATGACCGGATGTGGTTTATTGTGGATGATCGGGCCGGATACTCGCAAACGCAGCACCTTATTTTGAATGGTGTCCATTACGAGGGCAAAAATGACCTGTGGATCGCCTGTGACCCTGTGGACGATCCCATAGACGAGTATATGGAGTGGTTCCGGTGGGATGATACGGATGAAGTGGATGACTTCTCAGAAAGCATCACCACGTCAACGGATGGTTCTTCTTATAGCCAGATCAAATTCTACGGCGTGCGGGGCAAGGATCTTCTCACCTTCTCCTTCAGCTTTAACGGTGACGGCACCTTTATCGGCGGCGGCGTGAAGGGGCTGAAGTCCAAATATGGCGACACGCTGTCCATCAGCAGATATCCGGCGGAAGAAGGGGAAATCCAGCGGCGCTTTGAAACCGCTGCCGAGCTGGCAATGACCCCGGAGGAATACGAAAACGGCAAAATTCCCAGCAACTATACAGAGTACGACAGGGATTTCATGCTGGGTTCCGGGCAGATGCGCTGGCACTATTTTAACGATAGCTGGCAGTTCGCTTTGGGTGCGGAGAATGCCACCGCCACCGGATTGACGCTGGTTTACTGTGAATCCGGGGACGGTCATAAATCTCTGACGGCTGACGAGGGCTTCTGGATTGAAAAGCTGGTGGATGGAAAATGGACGATGGTCACGCCCAAGGCCGAAGTCACCAACGCCCCCGCCACGCAGATTCACGTCTCGTGGACAACCACAGACCGGCTTAACGTCAACTGGGCGGATAGCTATGGCGCACTGGATTACGGTTTCTACCGTCTGGGACGCTACCACACGGCGGTCATGCCCTCCGGGGAAAGCGAGACCCAGCACTGCTACGCCAAATTCCGTCTCTATGACCCCAATCAGGACGCGCTGCTGAGCAAGTGTACACAGGCATTGAATGCGCTCAAGTCGAGGGACAGCTATCATCTGTACACCTTCGACTGGATGCCAGATCACCCGGATATGGATTACTACCGTCAGGAAGAAATCTGGAAGCAAGGAACGGACCATCTGGATATAAACTACTATCCTCTGCGCAGTAATCTGTCCGAGATGCAGAGCGTCAGCGGCGGTCTGTGGAGAGATGGGAAATACTACGGACTGGAATGGAGTGGCACCCCCGCTACCTCACCCGTGAGCAGCTGGTGGCTCAGCGCGGACGGCTATATGGACGGCTCCAATCTGGATATGTGGACGTATGGATTCCAGTGGTACGACGCCCAAGTAGAGGAAGTGGTTCAGAAAGGAAACACCATCCGCATTCTGGAATCCTACGACTTTGACAACAGGTATCAGTACACCGAAATCAGTCTCACCTTTGATGACAGTGGAAATCTGAAGAGCATGGTTTCTTCCTACCTGCCCAAACGAGACTGCGCTCAGAGTGAAAAAACGGTTCGGGAAGAGCTGGTGGTATTCGATACGCCCGCTTCCGAAATCCGGGACGTCATTCAGCGGCAGGACGTTTCCAATCCCACCCCATTCTCCTATGCGGAGGATCAGGCAAAATACCCGGATGCCCAGACCAGCGGCTTCAAGAATACCGCCGCAAAATCTGTGTCCAACGTCAGCGATGCCATCACTCTGGCGGACAAGGAATGCACCCTTCCTGACCGCAACGCGGGCGTTGCAACGCCGTACTATCAGATGTCCGTCTATCGGGATGCTGACGCGGGAATCTGGAAGGTGGAGCTGTACTGGTGGCAGGATGACGAGTGCTATCAGGCTATCTACATGAACGATCAGGGCATCACCCAGATGATTGTGAACAGGAAATAGCACCCCATAGGGGCGGGTCAGTGACCCGCCCCTGCTATTTGTTAAATATGTTCAAAATCAATCCTTGAATACCGCCGAAATGCACAAAGAATCCGCCCCATTCCGGAAATCTTTGGCGGGAATGCGTCTTGCCAGCGGCAACCATCGGTGCTATGATAAGCTCGCTTCAAAAGTAAGGATTATCGGAAAGAAACGAGGTTTTGAACGTGGAAATTTCTCTGATTTCTCTTGCCGTCGCTCTGGTCGGCGGTTTGATGCTTTCCCGTGTGACCAAGCTGGTCAAGCTCCCCGCCGTCACCGCTTATCTGGTTGCCGGCCTGCTTCTCGGCCCCTTCTGCATCGGCGCGCTGAAGATACCCGGTCTGGGCTTCAATACCGCCGAACAGGTGAACGGCATGAAGATCATTACCCAGACCGCGCTGGGCTTTATCGCCTTCGCCATGGGCAATGAGTTCCGCCTGAGCCAGCTGAAGGCCACCGGCGCAAAGGCCATCACCATCGGTATTTTGCAGGCCGTCATTGCCGCAGTGTTCGTGGACGTTACCCTGATCGTGCTGCATCTGCTGTTCCCCAGCCTGATCTCCATCTCCTGCGCCATCACGCTGGGCGCCATCGCCTCCGCAACGGCCCCCGCCGCCACCCTGATGGTCATTCGGCAGTACAAGGCCGACGGCCCCCTGACCCGCTTGCTGATGCTGGTGGTCGCCATTGACGACGCCGTGGGTCTGGTGCTGTTCAGCGTCTCCTTCGGCATCGCCACCGCCCTGTCCTCCGGTCACGTCAACGTGGTCGCCGTGGTGGTGGAGCCCATCGTGGAGGTCATTCTGTCTCTGGGGCTGGGCGCGGCTATGGGCTGGCTCCTCAACTGGGTGGAGCAGTTCTTCCACTCCCGCTCCAAGCGTATGAGCATTTCCGTGGCCTTCGTCATGCTGACCGTTGGTCTGAGCATGATCGAGTTTGACGTGGGCGGTATCCACTGCGGCTTCTCATTACTTCTGGTGTGCATGATGACCGGCACCATTTTCTGCAACATCTGCCCCACCTCCGAGGAACTCATGGGCCGTATCGACGGCTGGACCACGCCCCTGAATGTGCTGTTCTTCGTGATTTCCGGCGCGGAGCTGGATCTGAACGTGCTGGCGCAGCCCGTAACGCTGCTGGTGGGCATTCTGTACATCATCGCCCGCAGCGCCGGTAAATACTTCGGCGCCTCCTGGAGCTGCCGTCTCACCGGTCAGCCCAAAACGATCACCGACCATCTGGGCATCACGCTGCTGCCTCAGGCCGGCGTGGCGCTGGGCATGGCAATCACCGCCGCGTCTCTGCCCGATGGTGCGCTGGCCCGGAATGTGGTGCTGTTCAGCGTTCTGGTGTACGAGCTGGTTGGCCCCGCGCTGACCAAGCGTTCTCTGCTGGCTGTGGGCGAAATCAAGCCCGAAGGCCGCACCAGCGCCCGGCAGGAAAACAAACCGCAAGCGTAAAATTCACGCCTGCCCCGACCGGGGCAGGCGTATATTCGTCCATTTGCGGCGGATTGTTAAGAAGCTGGAATGAATTGACATGATTTCCTCCGGATTCTCAGAGCTTGGCATATTCCGGGTGGCATTGGGCCTGACAGCGCACCCAGCGGCTGTTCAGATTGTGGAAGGGTGCCGGGCCTTCCAGCTCGCAGTCGTCGATGGTCATATCCGCCCGGATGGCGCTGTCATAGATGGAATGGCCCAGAAAAGGAATGGGAATCCGTGCCGGGGCCGTGAGGAAGCAGGCATGGTACTGCACCTCCGCCGCGAAGCTGGGGAAGGACACGTCGGCGGTATGTGTTGCCAGAATCGCCAGCTTTTCAAAGGGGTTCAGGCGCTCCGCATCCTGAATGAAAATAGATTTGTGGTCGCAGACGGTGTATCCGGCTGCGGCATTGTTTTTTTCAATGAACGCCGGTAGACAGCTGCCTTTCTTTGCCTTTCTGTAGGCATCCGGCGTGGGAACCCTGCTGTTTTCCGCCAGAGAAGCAATTTTTCGTACATATTCTTCGGCAATTAGGTAGGCCCCCTGAGACTTCGTCTTTCCAAAGTAACGTTTCAGCGCCGGGTGATGGCGCTGGCCCCGGAGGGATACCACCCGGTTGATCTCCCGGTTCATAGCCCGGCGGTTTTCCATGGTCGGCTCCGCAAGGCACTGGATCAGAATTTCCGGCCGGAAGGAAATGAAGCTCACCGTGACTCCGGGGGTATCCCCGTCGCCGATGCGGCCCTCCTCCTTGTCGTGCTCCTGCTCCCGGAGCTTTACCAGAGAGTACACCCAGCCGGCCTCCTCAATAGCGTAAAGGTACCAGTCGTCAAAAAACAGCCCGCACTCCCGGATTTCACCCCGGTCATTGGGGAAGGTCCGGATATTCTTTTCCAGCAGGATGTCCGCGATGGATTTCCGGGACATCCAAAAGCCGTCGTTCGTATGGACGGCGGGCAGGCCCAGTGTCCAAAACCGGGGCGGCATCAGTTCGTTCATCATATTTTCTCCCAATGATTATTCCGCAAAGCGTAGATCGTCAAAGGCTTCCCCTTTGGGGAAGCTGGCAAAAATCTATGATTTTTGACTGAAGAGGGTGGAATCATCTCCGACTATCGTGTGTTTCCGGCGAAATGGTACCGCAGCCTCTTCCGACCTCGCTACGCTCGGCCACCTTCCCCAAAGGGGAAGGCTTTTTCTCTACCATATCCCTTTTCCGTCCAAATGTCAACACAAAGAAGCGGCCCCGCGTTTTTTCGCGGGGCCGCAGTGGGTATGGAATTACTCGTGGTGGCTGGTGTGCAGCAGTTCGTGGGTCTTGTCCTTGAAGGGGCCGTTGTAGAACACGTCCATCAGGGGGTTCTCGTTGGACTTCTTGATGGCCATATCGCCATCGGCATTGTACAGGCCCTGACGGCGGGTCTCTACCCGGGCTGCCTTCGTGCCGGTGATGGGCTGACCGCCGCCCATGACACAGCCGCCGGGGCAGGCCATGACTTCGATGAAGTGGTAGTTCTTCTCGCCGGACTTGACGGACTCCAGCACCTTCCGGGCATTTGCCAGACCGGAGGCCACGCAGATGCTGACATCAATCCCGTTGTAGGGAACAACGAATTCCCGAATTCCCTCCTTACCGCGGACGCCGCACTCGGCGATGGCATCCAGCGCGGCAGCATCATGGCCCTCGGTCAGACGGCGCAGAACCGCCTCGGTAACGCCGCCGGTGGTGCCGAAGATCACACCGCCGCCGGAACCGATGCCGAAGGGCATATCGCAGGCTTCGCTGGGCAGGGTCTCAAAGTTAATGCCATGGGCATCGATCATGCGGATAAGCTCCTTGGTGGTCAGTACCACGTCGGTGTCCTGCTCGCCGTAGGTGTGGTAATCTTCCCGCTTGGCTTCCATCTTCTTGGCGGTACAGGGCATGATGGAAACCACCACGGTCTTCTTGCCCTGGGCGTTCTTCTCATCCCGGTAATACTCCTTCAGCACAGCGGAGAACATACCCTGGGGAGAACGGCAGGTGGAGACGTTGGGCTTGAATTCGGGATACTCATTTTCCACAAACTTGACCCATGCGGGGCAGCAGGAGGTCAGCAGCGGCAGGGTGCCGCCGTTTGCCACCCGGTCCAGGAACTCGGCAGACTCTTCCATGATGGTCAGGTCTGCGGTGTAGGTGGTATCAAAGACTTCGTCGAAGCCCATGCGGTGCAGGGCGGCTACGATCTTGCCCATGGAGTTCTCGCCCTTGGGCAGGCCAAAGGCTTCACCCACGGCGACACGGACGGCGGGGGCGATCTGGGCAACCACACGGGTGTTCTTATCGCCCAGCGCCTGCCAGACCTCGGTCATGTTGTGATGAATGGTCAGCGCGCCGGTGGGGCAGACCACGCGGCACTGGCCGCAGCCGACACAGTTGGTGTCACCCATGAGCCGGTTGAAGGCAGGGGTCACGATGGCATCGGTACCCCGGTGGGCAAAGCCCAGCACGCCGATGCCCTGCAGCTCAGAGCAGGCCCGGACACAGTTGCCGCACAGGACGCACTTGTTGGGATCCCGGACGATGGAGGGAGAGGAGAAGTCCACAGGCTGTTCTTCCCGGTGGTTCTCGAAGCGGACCTGATTGATGCCCATCTGATAGGCCAGTTGCTGCAGCTTGCACTTGCCGTGCTTGTCGCAGGTGGTGCAGTCCCGGCAGTGGGCTGCCAGCAGCAGCTCCACGATCAGCTTGCGGTGCTTGCGCAGGCGCTCGGTGTGGGTATAGATCACCATGCCGTCTCGGGGCTCCTCGGAGCAGGAGGCAAAGCAGCGGCCCCGGTCGTCCTCCACCGTACACAGGCGGCAGGCGCCGAACACAGAAAGCTCGGGCTGGTAGCACAGGGTGGGGACCTCGATACCCGCGTTGCGGATGATGGTCAGGACATTTTTTTCATTGGTAAATTCGTACTTTTTACCGTTAATTGTGATAGTTCCCATGGTTTCCCCTCCTTATGCTTCCACATAGATGGCATCGAAGGCGCAGTTCTCCTTACAGGCGCCGCACTTGATGCACTTGTTGGAATCGATGGTGTAGGGCTTCTTGACCACGCCGGAGATGGCGTTGACGGGACAGTTCCGGGCGCACTTGGAGCAGCCCTTACAGAACGCGGGATTGATGACATAGCGGCGCAGGGCGGTGCACTGCTTGGCCCGGCACTTCTTGTCCACGATGTGCTCGACGTACTCGTCCCGGAAGGTAGCCAGCGTGGACAGCACGGGCAGCGGGGCGGACTTGCCCAGACCGCACAGAGCCATGGTCTGAATCATCTTTGCCAGTTCTTCCAGAGTGTCCAGATCCTCCAGCTTGCCTTGACCATTTACGATGCGCTCCAGAATCTCCAGCATCCGCTTGGTGCCCTCCCGGCAGGGGGTGCACTTGCCGCAGGATTCCCGCTGGGTGAAGCTCATGAAGAACCGGGCGACCTCCACCATGCAGGTGTCCTGGCCCATGACCACCATGCCGCCGGAGCCGATGATGGCGTTGTACTTCTTCACGGAGTCGAAATCCAGAGGCACGTCCAGATGGGCCTCCGTCAGGCAGCCGCCGGAGGGGCCGCCAATCTGGACAGCCTTAAATTCCGCGCCGTTTTTCAGGCCGCCGCCGATGTCGAAGATGATCTGCCGCAGGGTGGAGCCCATAGGCACTTCAATGAGGCCGGTGTTCTCAATGGCGCCGGTGAGGGAGAAGGTTTTGCAGCCGGGGCTGCCGGGCGTGCCGATGGACTTAAACCAGTCCGCGCCCTGCAGAATGATCTTGGGCACGTTGGCGTAGGTTTCCACGTTATTCAAAACGGTAGGCTTTTCCCACAGGCCCTTCTCCACGGTTCTGGGGGGCTTGGTTCTGGGCATACCGCGGTTGCCTTCGATGGAGGCGGTCAGCGCGGAGCCTTCGCCGCAGACGAATGCGCCTGCGCCCTTGTTGATGTGCATATGGAAAGAGAAGTCGCTGCCGAGGATGTTGTCGCCCAGAAGGCCCCGCTCCTCCAGAAGGGCGATGGCGTTCTTCAAACGGGCAACGGACATGGGGTACTCGGCACGGACGTAGATGTAACCGTTTTCCGCACGGACGGCGTAGCCGGCGATCATCATGCCTTCAATCAGCTTGAAGGGGTCGCCTTCCATGACGGAGCCATCCATGAACGCGCCGGGGTCTCCCTCGTCGCCGTTGCAGACCACATAGCGCACGGTTTCCTTCTGACGGGCCACCTGCTTCCACTTCTTGCCGGTGGGGAAGCCGCCGCCGCCGCGGCCCCGGAGGCCGGACTTGTCCACTTCATCAATGACCTGATCCCGGGTCATTTCAAACATAGCCTTCTTCAGCGCCGCAAAGCCGCCGGCAGCCAGATACTCATCCAGAGACTCGGCATCGAACTTGCCGCAGTTTTCCAGAACAATTCTCGTCTGCTTGGCGATGAAGGGAATCTCGTCGGGCTGGACGTAGGCCTTGTCGCCCTTCTTGTAGAGCAGCCGCTCGATGATTTCATCGCCGATGACGCTCTTTTCCAGAATTTCCTTGCAGTCGTCGGGCTGAACCTTCACATACTGGATGACCTTGTCACCCTTCTGGATACGGACCAGTGGGCCCAGCTCACAGAAGCCCTGACAGCCGGTCTTCTTGACACCCACGGACTTCTCGTCGTGATGCCCGCCGCAGGGAGAGAACACCAACTCTACGCCCGGGGTCTCCTTGACCAGATCGGAGAAAATTTCGTGAATCTTGTGGGAGCCGGTGGCGATACAGCCGGTGCCGGAACAGACCAGAATCCGGCAATCATATTGCTTGATCTCCTCGCAGGCATTTTTCTGGGCCTGCGCCAGTTCTTCAGCAGTCTTAATCATTAGCCTTTCCCCCTCAATTCCTCGATGAGTGCCAATGCCTTCTCCGGGGTCATGGACGGATGCACCTGGTCGTTGACCATCATGGTCGGAGCCAGACCGCAGGCACCCAGGCAGGACACCGTTTCAACCGTAAAGAGCATATCGTCAGTGGTGTGTTTCTTCTTGCTCAGGCCCAGTTCCTTCCACAGCGCCTCCAGAACCGGGGTGGAGTGACGAACATGGCAGGCGGTGCCGTCGCAGACCTTGATGACGTACTTGCCCTTTGCTTCAAAGGAGAAGTTTTCATAGAAGGTGGCCACGGAGTAGGCCTTCGCCTCGGTGATCCCGATCTGCTTGGCAACGTAGCTTAAAAGCTCCGCCGGCAGGTAGCGGTATTCCGCCTGAATATCCTGCATAATAGGGATCAGGGATCTGGCATCCCGCACGTAACGGGAAATGATCTCGTCCGTTTTGCGGTAGTAGGATGCATCCAGCATAGTATGTTTTACCTCCTTATACTTATCCCGATGATAAGTGCTTTTCGGATAACCAAGTTTATTATAGCAAAGCTGGCGGTCACTTTCCATGAATGTATCTTCCAGAATTCGACAGAAAAATTTGTACGATTTCCATAGAAAATCAAGAAAAGAACCGCATAAATGCGGTTCTTCTGCTACAAAAATATCGAAAGTCAAGTAAGCCTTCGCTAACCTTTCGCACGTTAACCCACTGTCAGCTTCCTACAGGCGGCTGCCAGCTCCCGCAGGGTGCTGCAGGATACCATGGGGCACACCGCCGCCACGCTCTGAACGCTGCGCAGGTACTGCCACTTTCCCTCCGGAATGGGGTTCAGAAACAGCACCCGCCCGGAAAGCCGCCTGGCCTCAGTCAATGCCCGCAACGCCCGGGGCTGGTCGATGGTCTTGGTGTCCGACAAAATCAGCAGGGTGGTAGCGGAATTGAGCACGGCGGGCTTGCGGGTGCACAGGAATTCCAGCGCCGTGCCCAAGTCCGTGCCCTTGCCGTAGATGCCGGAATCCCGGACGAAGGAGCGGAACAAATCCATGTTCTGAAGCTGGAAGGCGTCCGCTTCCGTGACGGTTTCGGAAAACAGAAAGGTGCGGGAATTGTCGGATACCTGATTCAGGCTCTGGATAAACCGCAGGGCGAACTCCGAAAACTGCACCATAGAACCGGACACGTCGCACAGCAGCACCAGATGCTTGCGGTGTGCCCGCTTCTTTTTATATCGCAGGTGGTAAAAGCTGCCGCCGGTTTCCAGCCCCTTGCGGATGGTCTTGCGGAAATCCAGCTTCCCCGTGTGTCCCCCGGTCCGGCGGCGGGCGGAGAGTTCCCCGTTAATCTGCCGGGCCACGGCCTGAATCAGCTCGATGGCCTTGGGGATTTCCGTGTCCTTAAACTCAGAGATATCCCGGTAGAGAATGCCGATTTCCGGATCCAGCTCCTGCCCGCCCAGCCCCGCGTTTTCCAGCAGCATCTGCTGCTCCATCAGGGTCTTGGCAAAGACGGAGTGAATGAACTCGCTGTAAAGCTGGGGATTCCGCTCGGCGGTGCCCCGGTACTTGTCCATAAAGCTGCGCAGCCGCTCCCGGGCTTCCTCCGGCATGGCGGCGTAGGTCTCCCGCTGCCTTTCATCCAAGTCCATGGGCTTGCCGTTCAGCTGCAACTCCTCCTCCGCCTCCTGCCGGTGCTGCTGCAGCTCCTTCTCCCGCTCCATCTGCTCCTTGGCCTGACGGCGCATGGCCTCCTCAGAGATGAAAAAGCCGTCGAAGGCCCGGTCAAAGGAAATCTGCTCCTCCCGGGATTTGGCGTAGACCGTCCGCAGGGCGGTTTTCACCCGCCGTCTGTCGTCAAGGCCCAGGGTAATCAGCAGGCGGCTGGCATCCTCGGTTTCCTTGGGGCTGACGCTCAGACCCTCCATCCGAAGAATGCGGGAAAAGGCGGAGAGTTTTTCCAGGTAAACCTCCGGCTCACCCATGGTGGTGTCCTCCGCAGCTGCCGCCGCACTGGCAGGTGTGCTGCCGGGGTTCCTCGGCGTCCAAATCCATGGCATCCAGGTCCTCGTTGTTTTTGAGGACAAAGCCCGCGGTCTGCCGCAGGGCATCGGGGGTCAGCTCCCGGATGCCGAGGGCATCCAGCGCCGCCGCCCAGTCCAAAGTCTCCGCAATGGAGGGCTTCTTGAGAATGATGTCATTGGCGCGCAGCTTCTGCACCGCGAGAGCTACCTGTGCGCAGAGCCGGTCGTCCACATGAGGAAGCTTGGCGCGAAGAATCGCCAATTCCTTCTCCATGTCGGGATATTCAATATAGAGGTAGGCACAGCGGCGGCGCAGGGCTTCGCTCAGGGGCCGGGCCCGGTTGGAAGTCAGCACCACAAAGGGAACGGACTTTGCCTTCACCGTGCCAATCTCGGGAATGGTCACCTGCATCTCGGAAAGCAGTTCCAACAGAAATGCCTCGAATTCCTCGTCGGCCTTGTCGATTTCGTCGATAAGCAGCACCACCGGCTTTTCCGAGCGGATGGATTGCAGCAGGGGCCGTTCCAGCAGGTATTCGTCGCTGAACAGGGACTTGGTCAGGCTGTCTTTATCCTGCGCGTTCATGTTCACCTGAATGGAAAGCAGCTGTTTCTGGTAGTTCCACTCGTAGAGGGCCTTGCTCTCGTCCAGCCCCTCGTAGCATTGCAGACGCACCAGATCCCGGCCCAGCGCGGAAGCCATCACCTTGGCGACCTCGGTTTTACCGACGCCCGCCGCGCCCTCAATGAGCAGGGGCCGTCCCAATTGCAGGGAAACATACAAAATCGTCGCAAGGGTTTCGTCGTAGATATAGTGGCAGTCGTCCATTTTGGCTTTCAGTTCTTCGTAGGTCATAGTGACGCCCTCCTTTTTTCTCAGTATACCATATTTCGGCCTTTTGCGTAAGTAACAAAATCACAAAAACCTTCCCCGTGGGGAAGGTTTTTGCGGCGCAATATTGTTCTTTAGCGGCGAGTCGCCGCGGACAATGCGGGCGGCAGTGCCGCCGGACAATGCGTGCACGACTGGTGTGAAATTGTTACACCATTGGGTATTGCTCGGTATCGTTCCCTAGTCAGATAAATTGTTCTTTAGCTGATTAACAGAATGTCATTGCGAACCAGTGACCGATGTCACTGGTGTGGCAATCCCCCGGTTAGACGAAGAACCTGTCAATGACCGCTCTGTATATTGATGGGGATTGCCACGTCGCTTCGCTCCTCGCAATGACATTCTTAATCCGATAAATTCCCCTTTAGCAGCCATACATTTCCCTGCGGGGAAAGCTTTTCTCAGCCGCCGCCCAGCCCGAATTGCAGGCATTCCCCCTCCATGACGAAGGGGTTGTACATGACGATCACCATATCCGGCTGGAACCGGTCAATGACCTCTGCCGCCGTGGTATCCTTTAAATACCGCAGATCCAGCGTCTCCACCCGCCGGAAGGCTGTGCTGAGGAAATCCTCTACAGGCAAGCCGAAGCTGTCCTTGATCATCAGGATTTTCTTGTCCGATGGGGCCGTTTCACAGCGGAACTGCACATGGGCATAGTTTTCGCCGGTGTGCACGTCGTAGGGAGAGGAATTGTAATAGTCCGGCTCCCCCGTGAGGCGCTCCATGTTCAGCGCGGCCTCGGCGAAGCTGCCCTCCCGGTAAATCCCGCTGCTAGGAATACTGCAGGACATCTGGGTGTCAAATTGGGGGGTCAGGTAGAAAAAATCCTCCGCGCCCGCAAAGCCAATGCCCACCCGTCTGCCGTGGCTGCCCAGAAAATAGTTTTTCAGGGTGTGTTTTTCCCAGTTCTCCCGCTCCGTTATGTAGGAGCGGATGGTTTCCTCCGGGAACTGCTCCTGAAGCCGCTCTGTGATGCGCTGAAAGGCTGCGAAGGCCCCCTCGTCGTTCCAGTGGTGGTCCGTCCGGTAGAAATACCGCTCCAGCGCTTCCGCAGACCCCGCCAGCTCCGGACGCAGGTCAAGGAAGGGCACGCCGTTCTCCTCCAGTAGCGCCAGCAGGCCGTCGGCGTTTTCATTGCAGTGGTTTTCCGTGCCCTCGGGCATCAGGCTGCCGTCCAGCCCCGGCTTCCGGGGGGCCTCCACAAACAGGAAGGGGGTGTCCCGCTCCTGCAAATACCGGTACAGTCCCGTCAGCTGGTCAGCCGCGTAGCCCGGGTCAGCCTTCCGGGTCTCCTCCGTCAGCATTCCGTTGGTCATCCGCACCACACCGTTGCTGATTCTGGCCCCGGTCAGGCGCATATAATAGCCGTTCAGTGTCAGCAGCGGCTCCTTCTGGGTTGAGCGCTCCTGATAGTCCGCCACAATCTGGTGCATGGCTGAGGCAAAGGAAAGCTCCCCGGAGAGGTACTGCCTGGCGCAGTTCAGCGGGATGCCCAGATTGCTGACCGTCAGGAAAAACAGGAGCAGCAGGAAGACCGCCGCAATTACCCGCGGCGCAAAATTTTTTCGCTTCATACTGTTCCTTCTTTCAGAAATTGAAATAGATAAAGGGGTTATGGGCGTTCATCACGAGGCACGACAGGCCCACGGCAAACAGCAGCAGCTGCACCAGCCCATCGCACAGCTCATAACCGTTTTCCCACACAGGCCCCCGCGCCGCCGCCTTTTCATGGAGCCAGCGGAACAGCGGTGTGGAGCACAGGATGCCAGCTGCCAGCGGCACGAGGTACTCCCGGAAGTGGAACGCCGCCATGGTATCCACCAGCGCCGCCCCGTTCAGGCCAAACATGGTCATCAAATAATTCCCCGCCGCCGTCAGGTTGTCCGCCCGGAACAGCACCCAGCCCACCATCACGGCGAGCATGGTGAGAATCTGGTACGCAGCCGCCGCCACCCGGTGAGCAGGCAGGCGTCCCGGCAGGTTCAGCAGCTTTTCAGTGATGATGATAAGGCCGTAGAAACTGCCCCAGAGCAGGAACGTCCAGTTGGCCCCGTGCCAGATACCGGTAGCCAGCCAAACCACCGCCAGATTGAATACCAGACGGCCTTTGGATTTCACCCGGGAGCCGCCCAGGGGGAAGTAGACATAATCCCGAAACCAGCTGCCAAGAGAAATATGCCACCGCCGCCAGAATTCCGTAACGGTTTTGGAGATGTAGGGATAGTTGAAATTTTCCAGAAACCGGAAACCGAACATCCGGCCCATGCCGATGGCCATTTCCGAGTAGCCGGAGAAGTCGAAGTAAATTTGCAGGGTGTAGCAGATGCTGCCCAGCCACGCCATGGCTACGCTCAGATTGGAGGCGGCAAAGGCCGCATCCGCCGCCTTCGCCAGCACATTCGCCAGCAGCATTTTTCGGTTGAAGCCGTACAGAAACCGCATGACGCCCCGGGAAAAACCATCAAAGGTAATGGTTCGGTTCTCAATATCCTCGGCGATGGTGGAGTAGCGGACGATGGGGCCGGCAATCAGCTGTGGGAAGAAGGAGATGTAAAGCCCCACATAGGCCGGATTCTTCTGCACCGCCACCGTGCCCCGGTACACATCCACCACATAGCTGAGTGCCTGAAAGGTGAAAAAGGAAATGCCGATGGGCAGGCGGAAGTCCGTCTGTGGAATGACGCCCTCCAGCGCCGGGAACCAGCCCCGCAGTACGGAGGTGACAAAATTCATGTACTTGAACACGAACAGAATGGAAAGATTCCCCAGCACCGCCGCTGCCAGAAGGGCCTTACGCAGACGGCCCGTCGGGATTTTGTCGATCAGCAGCGCCATGCCGTAATTGAACACGATGGAGCCAACCAGAAACACGGCGAATTTCGGCGCGCCCCAGGTATAAAAGAACAGGCTGACCAACAGCAGCCAGTAGTTCCTCGCCTTTTTCGGCAGGAGAAAATACACCAGCAGGGTTCCCGGCAGGAAGGTCAGTAAGAATTCAAGACTTGTAAAAAGCAAACAATCCCTCTTTCTTTCCTAGTAGCGGACGCTGCTGACCGGGAAGGTCGGTCAGCAGCATTCTATCAATCCAATTCGTCTTTCAGATACCAGCCCACATGGTTGGGTGTGGCGGGGAAAATGTCGTAGCGGAAGACCTTGCGGATGGTGGCGTACCATTCCAGCGGGTTATTATCATCGTCATACCGCCAGGCGGAGCCGTAGGGCTGGGAACCCACGAAGGTCATCTTGCAGTCGGGCTTCAGGGCCTTAAAACGCTCCTGCTCCTCCTGGGGCACCCGGGACTTGCCCTCATACATGGCGCACAGGTTCACGAGGTTCAGGTTGTCCAGCGGGGACAGATCGGTGATGTGGGTGTAGCTGATGTTCAGCCGCTCCAGCGATTCGCAGCCCTCCAGTCCCTCCGCGCTGTAGATATACTCGCAGAACGCCGCTTCCAGCACCTTCAGGTTCTTACAGTTGGCAAAGGGCTTCAGGTCGCTGATCATGGAGCCGGAAATAATGACGTATTCCAGGCTCTTCATACCGGAAATGAAGGAGGATTCCTTCAGGAATTCATTGTGTCCGATGTCCATGAACCGAGCGTCCTCGCAATAAACCAGATTGGCACAGTTGGCGTCCACCAGATCATAGACGGCCCGGATGATCTGTGCGTCGGTGAGGGTGCTGCCCTTGCCGAAATTCACCCGCCAGACCACCTTGGTGCGGTCCCGGTAGTCGTCCCGGAGCTTTGCCATGACCTCGTTGGAGATCTGGCAGTTTTCCAGCACGAACCGCTTGCAGTTCGGCAGCAGATCCAGTGCCGCGCGCACCTCGGCTTCGCCCTCGTCGCCGATTTTCACGTTTTTAATGTGGACTTCCTCCTCAGCGGTGGAGAGCTTCGTGCCGAAGAAGTCAAAGCTGTAGTCGATCACCGCGTTGGGCACGGCCTCCTGCAATACCTTCACGTCCTCCTTGGGAAGCTGGCTGTTGCCCGCCGCATCGGTCAGAATCAGTTTTTCCAGAGCGGGCAGCATGGACAGCTTCTGCGCCACCTCGCTTACCTGTTCCGAAGTCATCGCGGACAGATTGATGGTTTCCGTTCCTTCGTCATATTCCTCACCCAGAATGGTGACGGTATAGCCAAATTCCACCTCTGGGAAGTCCGTGCGGAGCTGTTCCACCTGCTCCATGGTCAGTTCCGTCCGCAAAAACGTCACAGCCGTCACCTGGGGCAGATGAGGAAGATTCCGGGTCAGGGTTTCGAGGTCATAATCCCCCTCCTCCAAGGCCAGCTCCGTGGTATCCGGGGCAAAGGACTTGCCGCCCAGAGTAACCTCATAGATTACTTCCACCTCCGGCAGCCGCTGCTGCAGCGCTTCCAGCATGGCATAGTCGCCGCACTGGGCGGCATCCACCTTCCGCAGGTTTGGGAAGTAAGCCGCCAGCAGTTCAATGTCCTCCTTGGAAAGCGTGGTGATAGTCAGTTCTTCGGAGTTGCTGGAAGCCACGCCGTTCTGAAAAGGCACGTTCCAGAGAATCGTGCAGTCCGGCAGCAGGGCATGGAGCTGGTCGTAGTGCTCGACCGACATCGTCTCTTCCCGCAAATCCATGCTCTCCTCACGGTTGGAGTAGGCCTTGCCGTCCACAAACACATGGGTATCGCGATACCACAAAAATCCCACGGCCCCGGCCACCACCAGCGCCAGAATCAGCGTAATGACCGTCAGAACCACAACCACTTTTTTGCTCATGACCAATCCTCCCGGTTCGGCTTGTTTCATCCGGAAAGCATACCACATTTTTCTCGTTAATGCAACCGTTTACCGCAGGAAATCCGCAATCAGGAGCCAAATCCGCCCATCGCCGGTGCGAGGATTGGTTTCATCGGCGATGACAGGCGCAGCCACCGGAACCGTTTCCCGTTCCGCCACAGCCACCACCTCGTCACAGTTGCGCACCCGCAGAACAGCCTGTCCGCTTTCCTCCCGGGAAAGCAGGCCCATGGCCCGGACAGTTTTGCCCACCTTCACCCGCTCCGCCAGATCGTTGATGCCGTAGGCCCCGGAACGGATCCCAGGGGCAACGACAATTTCCGCCGTATCGCCCCGGCTGTCCCGGAGGGTAAAGCGGGAAACCCCCTCGCTCTCCGAAGTCAGCGCCGTCACGGTTCCCTCCGTCTGCACCAGACTGCCGCCCCGGCTGGCATAATCCGTTGCCTCCCGGCAGCTCAGCAGCTGAGGAACGTACCGGTACATAGCCCTGTCCGAGATCCGACAGTCTGTCAGTTCCAGATACCGCTCCCCTGCCCGTTCCCGCAGAACTCCGGTGACAGCCAGCGGCGTGCCCACCTGAATGCTCTGTGAAAAGCTGCCTGCCACCGGAATGCCCCCGGTATCGTCCTGCACATAGATGGTATCCGGAAAGGTGGTATCGGGGTTGGTATTGCCGGAGGTGGCATAGCCCTCGATGGCGTAGGCCGTGCCGGGCGTTCCGCCCCGCGCCTGCCGGATATCCGCCTTCACAGGATTCGCGGCCCCAAAATGCAGGGTCAGGTCCGCAGTATAGCTTCTCTCCACGCCGTCCACGGCGCCCTGCACCACCGCCGTCAGCCGAACCTCCCCGGGATTCTCCCAAAGGAGCGGGAAGGTATAGCGCAGATTTCCGGCAGCCACGAAATCGCCCAGCTTCTCCCCGCCGCGGTACAGCGCCGCGCCGGTGACCTCGAAGGGGATTTCTTCCCGGTTATACAGAAGCAGCGTCAGGTTCACGGTCTGCCCGGCAAGGGGGCTGGCAGTCTCCGCAGAAAAATCCCCGATGCCCATATCCGTAAAAGCATCCACCCACACGGGAGCCGTCACGGCAGTATCCCCGTCCGGCTGCGTGACCCGCAGAAAATAATAAGGGTATCCGTCGGGCACCGGAAGCGTCAGCGTTCCGCCGGACGTATCCCCGGCTGCCAGAACCGCGCCGCCGGTACCGATGACCTCCACCGCCGCTTCCGGCCCATCCGTGGGGTCGTCCAGTACCACACCGGCTTCCAGCCCTTCCGCAGCGCCCATGACGGAACCCATGAGAGTTCCGTTCAGACGGTAATCGATATACAGGTCGGGATCCCGCGTGGCGTAGACCCGCCGCGCGCCCATGGCTTCGTACAGTGCTTCCTCCGAAAGGCGCTCCGCCAGCACCGCCGTCCGGCTCTGGCTTTCCTCGCCCCAATTGCCGTGGTGGTTGTCCTGCCCCACGGTAGGGGCAACGTGCCAGCCAGCGTCCAGCGCCTGAATGTAATAGGGGTAGAAGGATTCCCCGCCTTCCCCCTCCACCTGAAGCAGCTGCACCACCGCATCGCAGGCCGGGTCATAGTCCCGGAAGCCTCCAAAATCGCCGTAGAAAATGCTGGGGTGGTTGAACTGGCTCACCGACCCCGGTGCCTTTGCCAGCGCCGCGCAGTAGCCCGCCAGCGTATCCATGCCGGGCTGATGGGGCGTCTGCCAGCCGGGGGTGCCAAATGTGTTGATGTGGCCCACCATTTTGTCCTCGCCCCAGCTCATTTCATAGCCGAAAAGGCCCACAAACCGTTCGTCCGTCACAGAGGCGGCAGCCTGTTTTCCCGCCGCCCATTCGGCGCTGATTAGGGAACCGTCCCTGGTGACGCTTCCGCTCCCGGCGTTGTCAAGGCTGTCACTGTGGTCCGTCACGGCGAAGAAGTCCAATCCCTCCACAGAGGACGCATAAGAAAACGCCTCCTGCACGGTTCCCAGTCCGTCGGACAGATCGCTGTGGGCATCCAGCAGGCCAAACCAGGCGTTCCATTCCCGGCTTGGACTGTCAATGGGCACGATGGAATCGGCGTAGAAAATCCCCTCCAGCAGAATTCCGTACACATCCGCCGCGCCCTCGGGAATCTCATCGGCCCACACCTCCACACTGTACCCATCCTGTGTCAGAACGCCCTCCGACAGCGTGCCGCCCCGAATCACGATCCGCAGCGCCTCCGGTGCGGAAGAAAGCGTTGTTTCCACTGCCGGAAGCGGCCCTGTTCCCTCCGAAACCACTTCTTCCGCAAGGAATCCCTCCTGCCCCGTTTGACCGGTGACCAGCACCACGTCTCCGGGGGAAAGGCTTCCGGATGACCACAGCCAAAGGCTGCCGCCCGCATCCTGCACAATGCAGCTTTCTCCCTCGGCCCAGACCACCGTCCCCCGAACCGTGACCCCCGGTGTATCCGGCGGCAGCGCCTTTACTTCCGAAATCGTCAGCAGGGCCGCCGCTTCCTCTAGCAGGAGCGTCTCCTCCGCCAGCACCGGAGCGGGGAGGATCGTCACGCTCAGCAGCGTCGCCAGCAGCAGGCATACCATCCGGATTTTCACGCAGCCAACCTTCTTTCGACATTTTTCGACTAGCATAACATTTTTCACAGCTGCAGGCAACCTGTTTAACGAAAAAAACATAACCGCCGGCCGTGCCGGTGGTTTGCACAGGCCCCCGTAGGGCCTATTACTTGCTGAGCCTATAGGCTCGTCGAATTTATATCGCTTGCGTGGGATGCCCTGCTGCCATTTGAAATGGCGGCAGGGCATTTCTTTGGTTCAATGAAAATCTTGTGTGAGAGCGAACACAGTATTGTGGTGACAAAAAATGGAATCTCGCGCATAATTGTGTTCCATCTTGGCGGATGAATAACGCAAACATGGGAGATTCCACATATGCACTATACAACAAATCAGGTACAAAATGCAGTGGGCTATGAGGGCGTTAAGGCCGCCGTCGCCGCTCTGAAGGGTGAAAAGCTGGGCGGCGCTGTCACCGACACCGGTGTCTCCGTTCTGACCAAGTAAGCGCTCTTGTTGAATTGGGTAGATAAATGTGCTATCATATCCGCATAAGGTGGAGGAACGCTCCCGACTGGGCAGAGGTATCCCCCTGCCCTATGCGCAGATCACATCTCATACAAAGGAGAGTTACTCATGAAACGTTCCGAAGTCAACAAGGCTCTGCGTGAGCTGGAAGCCATGTGCGAAAAATACCGCTGCTACCTGCCGCCTTTCTGCCACTTTACCCCGGAGGAATGGGAGACCAAGGGACATGAATACGACGAAGTCCGGGACTGCTGTCTGGGCTGGGACATCACCGATTACGGCAAGGGCGACTTTGACAAGATGGGCTTCTCTCTCATCACCATCCGCAACGGCAGCCAGACCATGAAGGACAAATATCCCAAGGTCTACGCTGAAAAGCTGCTGTTCTTAAAAGAGGGCCAGTATTCCCCCAACCATTTCCACTGGTATAAAACTGAGGATATCATCAACCGGGGCGGCGGAAACGTGCTCATCCGGGTCTACAACTCCACCCCTGATGAAGAGATTGACTACGAAAGCGATGTAACGGTGCATACCGACGGGCGCACCTACACCGTCCCCGCCGGAACTCAGATCCGCCTGACCCCCGGCGAGTCCATTTTCATCCAGCAGCGGCTGTACCACGACTTCACCGTGGAGCCGGGCACCGGCGATGTGCTGTTGGGCGAGGTCAGCCAGTGCAATGACGACAGTAACGATAACCGCTTCAACCCTCCCATGGGCCGGTTCCCCGCCATTGAAGAGGACGAAGCGCCTTACCGCCTTCTGTGCACTGAGTATCCTGCGGCGAAGGACCGATAAGGAGGGAGAACGATGATTGACGTAGTGGCATTGGGCGAACTGCTCATTGATTTTGCCGCCAAATCCACGGATGCCAGCGGCTATCCCACCATGGCTGCCAACCCCGGCGGCGCCCCCGGCAATTTTCTGGCGGCCCTGAACGCCTACGGCAGAAAGACCGCCTTTCTGGGCAAGGTTGGCAATGACACCTTTGGACACCTGCTTCTGGGCACCCTGAAAAAAGCGGGCATCGGGACAAAGGGTATTGTGATGGATGATTCGGTGTTTACCACTCTGGCCTTCGTGACCTTTGATGAAAGCGGCGACCGCTCCTTCTCCTTCGCCCGGAAGCCCGGTGCGGACACCCAGCTTACATGGGACGAAATCGACAAGTCCCTCATTGACGATGCCAGGGTGTTCCATTTCGGCACCCTGAGCCTGACGGAGGAACCGGTGCGCACCGCCACCCAAAAAGCGGTTGCCTACGCCAAAGAAAAGGGCAAGCTCATCACCTGTGACCCGAATCTGCGCAAGCCCCTGTGGCCCAGCGAGGACGCGGCACGGGAACAGATACTGTGGAGCCTTGCTCAGGCAGACGTAGTGAAAATCAGCGACAACGAGGTGGAGTTCCTGTGGAACTGTACTCCGGAGGAGGGGGCGGACAAGCTGTTGCAGGAATTCGGCGTGTCCCTTGCCATGGTGACCCTTGGCCCCGATGGCTGCCTGCTGAAGACGGAAAGCGCTTCTTTCCGGGCTATTTGTCCCAAGGTACACCCCATCGACACCACCGGCGCGGGGGATATCTTCGGCGGCAGCGCCGTGGCCCGGCTGCTGGAGCTGAATAAGCCCATTGACGCTCTGACGGCAGACGATCTTGCCTATATCGGGCAGTATGCCGCCGCTGCGGCCAGCCTGTCCACAGAGCGCTCCGGCGGAATTCCCAGCATTCCCGCAAAAGAAGCTGTTCTGGAAGCCATGTACGGAAGCAGTTGCTGGAAACCGAATCACTTTCTCCATGCGTAATGGTCAAGAATGGGACTCCCCTGTTGAAGTCCGGGACTACATCTCCGACGAACAGGGTGGTTGCTTCCGCATCACCAGTCGGTATTATCTGGAAGCAGCGGAGGGGCATGGCGCGCGGTTCTGCGGCAGGCAAAACCGGGGGCACAGACTCAGTATGTAATGTCTTTGATAAAAATAAGAAATCCGAACGCATTCCCGATAGGGAATAAGTTCGGATTTTTCATGTATGGTGGACGATATAGGACTCGATTACATTATGGAGTGGGCGTCGTCCAGCCGCCGCCCAGCGACACGCCACCGGCGTGTCGCATTTAGATGGGTTCGAGTCCTATGCCTAACAAAAAGAGAAGCACACCCGATGGGTGCGCTTCTCTTTTTGGTGGACACATACTGGTTAAATCCGAACTCAGGGCAGTTTCAATTTCCTTCAGGGTCAGGGCCTGACTGCCGTCTCTGTAGTTGTAGGTGAGAAGCAATTTGTCATCGTACACATAGACGGAATTTACAAAAGTATCAATGATTTCCCGACGGTAATCAGGGTCGTTGATATTACCGTTCTTATACTGGCTGATCCAATCAACGATTTCTTCCTTGGTAAACTTGCGGCGCTCCAGCGCAAGCTGGGCAATGCTGGCTTTCAGAGAATCCCGCTGGGTTTCCAGTTCCTCCAGGCACTCCTTGGTAGTTTCGGTAATGATACCCTGCCGGATGGCCTTCATCACATTGCGGATTTCCGTTTCGCACTGCTGCAGCTGCTGTTTCAGCACCGGGGTCATGGTGTCCTCCTGCTCCTGCATTACCACAATGGCATCCGCGATACGGTCAATGGCAGTGTCGGTGAGCACATGGGTAACCGTAAACTTAACAACCACATCCTCAATCCAGTCCTTTCGGATGGCTTTCTTTTTACAGCCCAGTTTCCGCTTGGCTCCGCTGCATTTGTAGTAATGATAAACAACCCCTTTGCAGCCCTTGCCGCTTTCACCGGCCATCAGCCGCCCGCACTCTCCACAATAGAGTTTCGTGGTAAGCAGATACTCTTCCTCCGCCTTAGCCCGTGCCGGAGCCTTCTTATTTGCTGCCATACGCGTTTGCACCCTTTCAAATAATTCTTTGTCTATGATTGCCGGAATCCCATCCGGGATAATCACATCGCCATACTTGTACTCTCCGATGTATTTGCGGTTTTTCAGCAGATTACTGAGCACGCTGATGGAATAGGGATTGCCCCGCTTGGAGCGAAGACCCCGCTGCTCCATTTCCGCCTGTAAAACTGTGAGCCGTTCTCCATCTGCATACCGGGAAAACAGTTCCCGAACATAGGGCGCTGTTTCGGGATCAATGTCAAGTTTTCCCGTCGCCTTGTCCACATAGTACCCCAGAGGGGTATTTCCACCGTTGTTCATGCACTTGATCGCGTTATCCTGCTGTCCCCGGCGAATCTTCTGGGAGAGTTCTGCCGAGTAATATTCCGCATAGCCTTCCAGCATGGATTCCAGAATGATACCCTCCGGACCGTCGGAGATATTTTCCTTGATGGAGATCAGCCGGACACCGTTCTTTTTCAGAATGTGCTTGTAGTGGGCACTGTCATAGCGATCCCGGGAAAAGCGGTCCAGCTTCCATACCAGCACCACATCAAAAATACCTTTGGCACTGTCTGCAATCATCCGCTGGAAATCCGGCCTGTCTGCGGTTCTGGCAGATAGTGCCCGGTCAACATAGGTTCCCAGCAGGGTCAAATTGTTTTTCTTGGCATACTCCGTACATTCCCGGAGCTGACCTTCGATAGATTCTTCCCGCTGCCGGTCGGAAGAATATCGAGCATAAATCACTGCGTTCATAAGCATTCTCCTCCATGTGTTCATAATAGTAAAAGGTGATTGTATCGTCAAATGTGAGGATGGCAGCAGACCGAGATCTGCTGCCATCCCAGCGTTTATTCCTCTTTCTTTTCCAAATCCGCCTGTATCTTCGGCAGCAAAAACCGGGCAAAACGAAGGATTGCGTGTTCCGGAATCAGTGCACCGTAATTCTCCTCAGGCTGGGTGACAACTTCCACAATCTGATCTTCTATAATCTGTTCTGGCATAGCTGTCACCTCCTTACCGGGCATCCCTGCCGGAGCGTCTGCGGCAGTCCGCTTCCAGCAGCTTCAAAATCCGCTCCTGAATCCGGGCAACGCTGTAGGTTTTGGGGAAGTATTTCCGCAGATCGTCCAGCCGGAAACTGATCTTTTCCTGCTGGTTTGCCTTGGGCTCCCGGAGAATTTCAAAAATTTTGTCCATAGTCAACTCCCCGGACTGGCTCAATTTTTTCAGCTGGACGGCTTGTGACAGGGACGGGGTGCAGTCTTCGCTCTCCATGGTTTCCAGCAAATCCCGCTGCTCCTGTTCGTTCAAATAGGACAACTCCACCGCCGGCGTCAGTGCGATTTTTCCGGCATCCACCATGCTGAGAATTTGGAGAATCAATTCAGTCAGGCGGATATACCTATGAATCTGCCGCTCACTATCTGTCCCGGCTTCACTAAGCTGACTGACGCTCCACTTCTCGCCAAGTTGGCGAGAAGTTCCCTGGTGGCTCAGAGCATCCATTTTCAGCTTATAGGCAAATGCCTTCTCGCTGGGTAGTATCTTCTCCCGGTGGAGATTGCTGTCCACCAGCGCAATGGCAGCGGCATCCCGGTCGAGGGCATAAATTAAGGCAGGAACCGTTTCGATTCCTGCCTTTTGGCACGCATGAAGTCTCCTGTGACCGGAGATCACTTCATATTCGTCATTATCCAAGGGTCGGACAACCAGCGGGGTCAGAACGCCCTGTGTCAGGACACTCCACACCAGCTGATTCATTTCATCATCATCTTTCACCTGGAAGGGGTGATTTTCAAAGGGGCGCAGCTTTTGAATCGGCAGCTGCATGGCCTGTACATCTTTTTTACTCAAGGGCAATAGTTTCCTTTCTTTCAGATTCTATATTGCAATATCGTGCGTTCTCCATCATCTATCCCTCCGTTTCTGCCAGACGAGGTCATACCCCATCACATCGGCAAGCTGGATGGCCTCCCGGTAGCGCAGAGAGCCACGGGTCAGCTTGTTGGAGAAGTTGGAAATGCTGTCACTCCAGCCATATTCCTCAGACAGCAGGTCATCTACCTGCTGCATGGTCATGCCCGAACGGACAATGATACTCTTGATTTCATTT
>JALFAD010000046.1 GCA_022772525.1 Clostridiales bacterium | reverse complement strand
ATAGGAGGCGCACACAATGGGTAAGGACGTTATCGTAGCCTGCGATTTTTCCTCCGCGGAAGCTACCTTCGCGTTTTTGGACAAGTTCACCGGGCGTAAGCCCTTCGTCAAGATCGGCATGGAGCTTTATTATGCCGAAGGCCCCAGCATCGTCAAGGAAATCAAGGCCCGGGGCCACAAGATTTTCCTCGACCTGAAGCTCCATGACATTCCCAACACCGTCAAGAAGGCCATGGCGGTGCTGAGCAATCTGGATGTGGACATCACCAATCTCCACGCCGCGGGCACCACCGCCATGATGCGCTCCGCGCTGGAAGGCCTGACCCGTCCCGACGGCACCCGGCCCCTGCTGATTGCCGTGACCCAGCTGACCTCCACCGATCAGGAGGCCATGGAGCGGGATCTGATGATTCACGCTCCCATCGATGAAGTTGTGATGCACTACGCCGAGACCGCGAAAAATGCCGGTCTGGACGGCATCGTCTGCTCCCCGTTGGAAGCGGGCAAGGTACACGACCGCTGCGGAAAGAACTTCCTGACTGTCACCCCCGGCGTTCGCTTCGCTGACGGCGACGTGGGCGACCAGAAACGGGTCATGACCCCCGCCGCCGCCAAGGCCATCGGCTCCGACTACATCGTGGTGGGCCGTCCCATCACCGCCGCCGCCGACCCTGTGGCAGCTTACGAGCGGTGCGTAGCAGAGTTCTGCGACTGAGGTGCGCGTATGGAAGAATTTCGCTATGACACCCAACTGCTGATTGAAGGCACCGATTTGGACGAGGATGCTATCAACGACTATTTCCGGGGGCATTTCAAGGGCGACTGCCTGTTGGCTGTTGGCGACGAGGATTTGATTAAAATTCATTTCCACACCAACGAGCCGTGGCTGGTGCTGGCGTATTGCGCCACGCTCGGAGAGATTTACGACATTGTGATTGAGGATATGGTGCGGCAGTCCAAAGGACTGCACGGATAAAGAAAGGAAAAGACAATGGAAGCCTACAAGCGCGAGTTTATTCAGTTTCTGGAAAAGGCCGGTGTGCTGCGGTTCGGTGACTTCACCGCCAAGTCCGGCCGGAAGATTCCCTATTTCATCAACGCCGGTATGATTAAGACCGGCGAGGAAATCGCTACGCTGGGCGAATTTTACGCCCGGGCCTACGCCGAAAAGCTGGGCGACAAGAAAGCCGTCCTCTACGGCCCTGCCTACAAGGGCATTCCCATCGCCGTATCCGCCGCCGTGGCCCTGAGCAAGCGGGGCCTGAACGTGCCCTTCTTCTTCAACCGCAAGGAAGTGAAGGATCACGGCGAGGGCGGCGTGTTCGTGGGCTATGTGCCGAAGACCGGTGAGGAAGTGGTCATCGTGGAGGATGTGATTACCGCCGGCACCGCCATCCGGGAAAGCATGGCAATTCTCAGCGGGCTTCCGGGCGTCAAGGTCGCCGCCACCTTTATCATGGTGGACCGCAAGGAGCGGGGCAAGGGCGAAAAGCTTGCCATGCAGGAGGTGGAGGACGAGTTCGGCTTCCCCGTGTACTCCGTGGTGGATGTGTACGACATCATCGAGTATCTGGAAGAGAACCCCGCCAACGCCGAGAATGTGACCCGGATTAAGAATTATCTGGCTGTGAATGGAGCAAACGCATGAGAAGTCTGAACAGTATCTTAGAGCTGAGCGTGGCGGAGCTGGACGAGCTGATCGCCACTGCCAAGGACATCATTGCCCACCCTGAAAACTACTGGGACAAGTGCGCCCACAAGAAGCTGGCGACATTGTTCTTTGAGCCTTCCACCCGCACCCGCCTGAGCTTTGAGGCCGCCATGCTGGAGCTGGGCGGCACGGTGCTGGGTTTCAGCGAAGCCGGTTCCTCCTCCGCCGCCAAGGGCGAGAGCGTGTCCGACACCGCCCGGATGGTCAGCTGCTACGCCGATATCATCGCCATGCGGCATCCCAAGGAGGGCGCGCCCTACGTCGCCTCCAGGGCAGCCAGCATTCCCGTTATCAACGCCGGTGACGGCGGCCACAACCACCCCACTCAGACGTTAGCCGACCTTCTGACCATTTCCAGAGAACTGGGCCGTCTGGACAATCTGACCATCGGCGTCTGCGGCGACCTGAAATACGGCCGCACGGTACACTCCCTCATCGAGGCCATGAGCCGCTATGAAGGTGTACGGTTTGTACTGATTTCCCCGGAGGAATTGAAGATTCCCGGCTTTATCCGCTACAATGTGTTCGAAAATAAGGGCATTCCCTATACGGAGACCACCTCTCTGGAGGAAGCCATGCCGGAGTTGGACGTACTGTACATGACCCGGATTCAGCGGGAGCGGTTTGACGATCCCTGGGAGTATGAGCGGCTGAAGGACAGCTACGTTCTGGATGTGGAGAAGATGAAGCTGGCGAAGGAGAAGATGTGCGTTTTGCACCCCCTGCCCCGGGTGAACGAAATCAGTGTCAAGGTGGACGACGACCCCCGGGCGGCCTACTTCCGTCAGGCCCTGAATGGTAAATATATGCGTATGGCCCTGATCCTCAAGCTGCTGGACGAAGCCAAGCGGAACCCCGAGAAGGAAGCCATTGATACCACTGACCTCGAATACGACCGGGTCTGCCACAACCCCAAGTGCATCTCTCAGACGGAGCAGGAGCTGCCCCAGATTTTCCGCTGCACCGACAAGGCTGCGGATATCCACCGCTGCATCTACTGCGAACAGCGGGCATAACAATGACCGGACTTCACATCCTGTGGAGTCCGGTTTCTGCCGCTATTTTGGGCGTTTTGCCAGCGCCCATTTTTCCCTGTTTTTATTGACATTTATCGCTGATTGTGGAATAATATATGGGTTAAATATTAGACAAGAGAGGATCATTTTATATGATGCAATCCAGAACACATACCTGCGGCGAGCTGCGTCTTTCCGATGCCGGCAAAACCGTTACCATTGTCGGCTGGCTGGAAAATGTCCGGGAGGTCGGTTCCAACTTCGCCTTCTGCGTCCTGCGGGACTACTACGGCACGACACAGGTAGTCATTGAGACGGAGGACATGATGAAGCTGGTCAAGCCCATCAACAAGGAGTCCACCCTGTCCGTCACCGGAACCGTCCGGGAGCGGGAGAGCAAGAATCCCAAACTGCCCACCGGCGAAATCGAGGTCGTCCCACAGAAAATTGAGGTGCTGGGCAAGTGCGTCCACAATCAGCTGCCCTTTGAGATCAACAAATCTAAGGACGCCGACGAGAACACGAGACTGAAATACCGATTCCTTGATCTGCGGAATCCCGCCGTCAAGAGCAACATCGTGCTGCGCTGCCAGGTGGTTGCCGAGCTGCGGCGGCTCATGACCGAGAAGGGCTTTTTGGAGATCACCACCCCCATCCTCACCGCTTCCTCTCCCGAGGGTGCCCGTGACTATCTGGTGCCCGCCCGGAATCACCCCGGCAAGTTTTACGCTCTGCCTCAGGCGCCCCAGCAGTTTAAGCAATTACTGATGACCGCGGGCTTTGACCGCTACTTCCAGATTGCCCCCTGCTTCCGGGATGAGGACGCCCGGGCCGACCGCACCCCCGGCGAGTTCTACCAGCTGGATATGGAGATGGCCTTCGCTACCCAGGAGGACGTGCTGAGCACGCTGGAAGACGTACTGGTGCCGGTGTTTGAGAAGTTCGGCAAGTACAAGCGGGTATCTCAGGCCCCCTTCCGCCACATTCCCTTCAACGAGGCCATGGAGCGCTACGGCTCCGACAAGCCCGACCTGCGGATCGATCTGGAAATTCAGGACATCTCCGCCGAGGTGCAGGGCTGCGGCTTTACGCCCTTCGAGGGAGCTACCGTCAAGGCTGTGGCGGTGGACAACTTCACCCAGGCCAGAAAGTGGATTGACAAGCTGCTGGCCGACGTGGAGGTGCAGACCGGCAATAAGGCCTGCTGGTTCAAGGTGGACGAGAACGGTCAGCTCACCGGCGGCATTTCCAAGTTCCTGACGGGTTGCGCGGATGCGCTGACCGCCAAGCTGAACCTGAAGCCTGGCTCCTTTGTGTGCATGGCTGCCGGCAAGAAGGCAGCTGCTCAGAAGACTGCCGGTGTGATCCGCACCCTGCTGGGCCGCCGCGTTCCCGGTCACTTCGATGAGGAGCAGTACGCCCTGTGCTGGATTGTGGACTTCCCCATGTACGAAATCGGCGAGGAATCCGGAACACTGGAATTCTGCCACAATCCCTTCTCCATGCCTCAGGGCGGCCTGAAGGCGCTGGAGGAGGCCGAGGGCGACACGGAGAAGCTGCTGAACATCAAGGCCGACCAGTACGATCTGGTGTGCAACGGCTACGAGTCCGCCTCCGGCGCAGTCCGGAACCACGACCCGGAGATCATGGTCAAGGCCTTCCAGATGGTGGGTCTGGGCGAGGAGGACGTCAAGGCCAAGTTCCCCGCCATGTACAACGCGTTCACCTACGGCGCTCCCCCTCATGCGGGCGCTGCCCCCGGTGTGGACCGCCTGATTATGCTGCTCACCGGCGAGGAGTCCATCCGGGAGGTCATTACCTTTCCCATGAACAAGAACGCTCAGGACCTGATGATGGGCGCGCCCACCGCCGTGGACAAGTCCCAGCTGGATACTGTGCACATCGCGTTAATTGAAGAATAAGGCGGCAGGGCCGCCGGCCAATGCGTAACCAGGCCAGGTAGTAATCGCTACACCATTGGGTGCTGCTCGGTATCGTAATATTGCAACAGTGCGCCCCGCTGAATATCTCAGCGGGGCGCATTCTTTTAACTTTCCTTTGATTCTTTCTCGGTTTCTTCCGCCGGAATTACCCGGTTGACGAACAAATCCGCCGGGTCATGGGGCTGAAAGGCCTGCCACAGCAGAATGGCGGAGGCGATAACGCAGGTCAGCGCCGCCAGCACCTGACTGACCCGGAAGGGGCCCCAGTACAGGCTATCCACCCGCAGCCCCTCAATAAAGCAGCGTCCCAGACCATACCACGCGCAATAGCCCAGCGCGATCTGCCCATCGTATTTCCGGCGTTTGGACAGGAAGTGCAGCAGAATAAATCCGACAAGATTCCAGACGGACTCATACAGGAAGGTGGGGTGGTAGTATTCCCAACTCCCGGTGACGGTATTGTAAAGGCCCATGCGGAAGAAGCTGTCCGTTGCCGCGCCGAAGGCCTCCCGGTTGAAGAAGTTGCCCCAGCGGCCCAAAATCTGTCCGATGAAGAAGCCCAGCAGGGTGATATCCAGCACTGTGGCAATTCTCAGCTTTTTCACTTTACATAACACAATGACGCCGATGACCGCACCGATGACGCTGCCGTAGATGGCGATGCCGCCCTCCCAGATGGCGAACACCGACAGGGGATTGTCGGCATAGTCCTTCCAGGAAAAGGCTACATAATAAATCCGGGCGCAGATAATGGCGAAGGGGGTAATCCAGAGCACGCCATCCAGAATGTCGTCCTCCTTCAGGCCGAATTCCTTGCTGCGGCGGCAGGCGTAAATCACCGCCAGAATCAGGCCCAGTCCGATAGCGATGCCGTACAGGTGGATGTTTAGAGGCCCCAGAGAAAGCACTCTGGGCGGATTCATTTCCAGCCCCAGAAAGGGGAAGGAAATAGAAGAATAATTGCTGGGATTCATGGTTATTCCCCTCCTTCACAAACAGGTTCAATGATGGACAGGCAGCAGCGCTCCCGCTTGACTACCCGGGCAAGGAACGCAATGATCTCCTCCGCCGTGATCTGCCGGTAGATTTCCGGGAAGCGGAAATAGTCAAAGTCAGAAAAATGGTAGGCGCAAATCCGGAAGCAGGTAGCATCGAAGCTGTCAAGGCCCCGAATCCGGCGGCCCAGCGCGCTGCGCTTCATGCGAAGATAATCCCCTTCCGGCAGGCCCTCCCGGGTGAGCTTCTCCGCCTGAGACAGAATCGCTTCCCGGACAGCCCGGGCATCGTCACTGTCGCCGGAGCACAGGAGCATGGCGCAGCCGTCGATGGTCTCAAAGCCGCCGCCGAAGGAGGAATCAATCAGCCCTTCTTCGTATAGCTTCAGATACAGCTCGGAGGATTCCCCGAACAGGGCCTCCGCCGCCAGATCGGCAACCATTTCCTCCCGGATGGCCCCGTCGCCGGTGCCCAGCGGCTCACACTTGAAGGCCAGATTGAACATGGGCATGGCAACTTCCATTTTTGCGGTAATTTCGGGCCGGGGGCAGGTCATGGGCTCGGCCCAGTCCTTTTGCTTTTTGCCCACAGGCAGCGCTTCACGCCCCAGCTGCTGCTCCGCAATCCGCGCCACGGCTTCCGGATCCACATCGCCCACCACGCACAGCAGCATATTGCCGGGGGCGTAGAAGGCCCGGTGGCAGCTATACAGGACTTCCGGGGTGATCTGGCGGATCGTCTCGCGGGTGCCCAAAATCGGCACCCGAATGGGGTGGCGGGCGTACATGGCCCGCACCAGATTCTCAAACACCACGCTGTCCGGCGCGTCCTCGTTCATACCGATCTCCTGATCGATGATGCCCCGCTCCTTTTCCACGCTTTCCTCGGTAAAATACGGGGTGGACACGAATTCCAGCAGCAGCCGGAGACACGCGTCAAAATTTTCCGTGCAGGAAAAATAATAGGCGGTCATGTCGTAGCTGGTAAAGGCGTTGGTGCTGGCCCCCAGCGCGGCAAATTCTGCGGAAACATCCCGGTTTCCGGGCAGATCGAACATTTTGTGTTCCAGATAGTGGGCAACCCCGGCGGGAGACTGATAGTCCTTCCCATCAAGGGAATATTGCGTGTGGACGGAACCGTAATCCGTGACGAAATAGGCAAGCCGCTTGGTAAAGCCCTTTCGGGGAACCACGCACACCGTCAGGCCGTTGGCGAGGGTTTGCTGATAGAGCGTTTCGTCCAGTTCGGGATATTCAATCCGTGTCACTCATTTCCCTCCTTTCAGGAAACAGGTGCTGTTCAGCTGTACGGCGTTGGCGCATTTCACCACATCCGCGAGCGTCACCTTTTCTACCGCCTCCATGTAACCCTCCCGGCTGAAGGCCAGTCCGCTGAGAGCCGCGGTGGAATAGAAGTTCTCTATGGAGCCGGGGGAATCCTGCACACTGCGCAGGCTGGACAGCAGGGCCTCCCGGGCTGCGGTCATTTCACCCTGGGTAATTTCTCCGTCCCGGCATGCTTGGAGCTGCCGCAGAATTTCCTGACGGGTGACGGCTTCCTTGTCAAAATCGATGCCGGCGTTTACCAGCAGAATCCCCTTGGTTCCGTAAAAGGCCGAGTCAATGGAATAGCACAGACTCATTTTTTCCCGGACATTCTGGAACAGCTTGCTGGTCATGCCCCCGCCGAAAATCACGTTCAGCATCTGCATGGCGGGCAATTCTTTGCAGCGGTTGGTGAAGGGAGTGGTGAAGCCCATGCACAGCTTCCCCTGTGCCACATCCATGGTTTCCGTCAAATTGACTCCCACCCCCGGCGTAAAGGCGGCCTGGGGCGGCAGCGTCTGCGGGGTGCGTTCCAGAGCATCCAGCAGGGGCCGGACGGCGTCGATGACATCTTCCTCCGCCGCACTGCCCACATAGAACAGCTCCATGGGGCTGGTGCGCAGAATTTCCCGATAATGCTTTGTCAGGGCTTCCCGCGTGATTGCCGCCACGTCCTCAATTTCGCCCAACCGGGGAATGCCAAAGGAATCCGCCGCGCACATGGCGCGCAGCAGCCGCTGCATGGCGTACAGCCGCTTGTCGTTGCGGTCGGCTTCGATGGTGGAAATCAGGTTTTTCTTCTCACTTTCCACAAAATCCGGCGAAAACGCCCCGTTTTCCAGCGGAGAATCCAGCAGCAGCTCCCGCGCAAACGCCAGCATGGGCTGAAGCACCCGGTCGCCGGGCAGGGCAAAACGGTCGTCCATAAAGCTGCAATACAGGCCGGTGGTCTGGTAGTCTCCCACCCGGCGCACCAGCGGGCTGACGGCGGCGCCGTACAGCTCATCCAGCCGCTGGGTCACGGCCCGCAGGTCGGGACTTTTGCGGGTGCCCCGCAGAAGGACAGCGGGCAGAAGGGCATTTTTCGCCGCTTCCTCCCGAACCATGGGCCGCACCAGCTGGAAGCTGAAGCCGCCCTGCTTGAATCGGGTATCCCGGACGTAACGTAGCGTCACGGCGGGGGCAATGGTAGTGGTTTTCATCATATAAAGACTCCTGAAACAGAATCGAATTGACAATTATTGATCCTCATAAGCGTTATGAGGTATTATATACCATTTTTTTCAAAATAGGAAGTAGGACACAAAAATTTAAGACTTTATGTGTTGTGTTTTTCCGGCCTTTGCGGTAGAATAGAGAAACGAAACTTAAGGAGAGAGACTATGGCGTGGCTGGAAATTATCGTGAACACCGCGGCGGATACGGTGGATACCGTGGCGGCGCAGCTGACGGCCCGGGGCTTTTCTGATCTGGTCATCGAGGATCAGGAAGAATTTGAAACCTTTTTGGAGGAAAACCGGGCATACTGGGACTATATTGACGAGGATTTCCAGCAGAAGCTGGAGGGCCTGTCCCGGGTGAAGCTATACCTGGAGGATACCGATGAAGCGGGGATGGCCCGCCTGAAGGACACCGTCTCCGATTTGGGACTGACCATGCAGGTATCCATCCTGCCGGACACCGACTGGGAGGAAAGCTGGAAGGACAGCTATCCGCCGCAGCCAGTGGGGAGATCGCTGGTGGTGCTGCCCTACTGGCTGGAGGACACGCAGACCGATCGGAAGAAAATCATTCTCGACCCCGGCCTGACCTTCGGCACCGGCGCCCACCCCTCTACCCAGATGGTCATGGAGGTCATGGAGGAAACGGTGCGCCCCGGCTTTCGCTGTCTCGACTTGGGCAGCGGCAGCGGTATTCTGTCCATCACCGCTCTGCGGCTGGGGGCGGAATGCGCTGTGGGCGTGGACATTGATCCAAAGGCCGAGGATATCGCCCGGGAGAATGCCGACTACAACGGCTTTTCTGCCCCCGCCTTCACCGCTCTGACCGGCAACGTTACCGAGGACAAAGCCCTGATGCGCCGTCTGGCGGAACAGACATATGATTTGCTGCTGGTGAATATTGTGGCAGATGTCATTATCGGCCTGTCCCCCGTGCTGCCGGACTTCATGACAGAGCGGACGGTTCTGATCTGCTCCGGCATTCTGGACAGCCGTCTGGCGGACGTGACGGACGCGCTGGAAGCGTCGGGGCTGACCGTGACCGCCATCCGCTCCAAAGAGGAGTGGCGCTGCGTCACGGCGAAAAAAGGAGGTTCCCTATGAGTATACCCTATCGCCACCGGCGGATTCTGCGCCGGGTGGGCATTGCCGCGTTGATTTTTTTGCTGGTTTTTCTGGTGGCCTGGCTGTGCTGGGTCGTGTGGCTTCAGCGGTACGTGGTCTACACCAGCAGCGGCGCGAAGCTGGATTTTAACCAGTCCTCCTACGAGATTTCCGGCGTAGAGGCCGCACCGGCAAAGAACAATGTAGAGGTGTCCATCTTCTACAACGAGGGCGCCGATGCCATCGACACCGCCAAGGAAATGACCCAGCTGTCCGGCTATTACATCACCAGCGATATGTATAAGGAGGACCTGGACAATGTGATGCTTCAGGTGGAGCGACTGCCCAGCAGCACCCCCATCATGGTGGACATGAAGGGCCCTTTCGGCACGTTCTTCTATAATTCCAAGCTCAGCGAGGCCATCACCTCCCAGAGCACCAACATTCAGGGCGTTTCCCAGCTGCTGGATCGCATCAACAAAAAGGGCTTTTATAAAATTGCCCGCATCAGCGCCTTCCGGGACCGCACCTTCGGCGAAAACCATGTTTCAAGCGGCCTGTATATGCTCAGCCGCGCCGGCCTGTGGATGGATGAGGGCGGTATGTACTGGCTGGACCCCACCAACGCCACCACCATCACATGGATTTCCTCCGTGGTGCTGGAATTAAAGGAAATGGGCTTTGACGAGGTGCTGCTGGACAATTTCCGGTTCCCCGTTTCGGAGCAGTACATTTTTAGCGGCGACAAGACGGAGGCCCTTCAGTCCGCCGCTAAGAAGATCGTGGAAGCCTGCGCTTCCAGCAAATTCGTGGTTTCCTTCGGCGTGGATGACCCCGCTTTCCAGCTGCCCGATGAACGGTGCCGCATTTATCTGAACAACGTGGATGCCGGCAGCGTCAGCAGCAAGGTCAGTCAGGTCACCTTCGATGATCCGGAGGTCCGTCTGGTGTTCCTGTCCGAAACCGGCGACACCCGCTATGATAAGTACAGCGTCATGCGTTCGCTGAACGTGGCGGAGGAAGTGGAAAACAGAAAAGAGAATTAAGGCAACACCGCACAATGGGAACTGCGGGCTTCGGCGGATCTTTTGCCCCAATCGTGCAGTATGAAAAATGGGAAATACATCCAGTATTTCCGCATTTTTCATACTTTCGCTTGCGCCAAATTCTCTCGCCGAATCTCCTTGCCCTATTATGCGGTGCTGCCTTAATGCAAAAATCCCGGTTGAACGCTCTCAACCGGGATTATTATTATGCTTTTCCGTCCTTTATCAGATCGGCGAGGGTAATCTCCTCAAAGAAATCGTCGATCATCTTGTCTAAGCGATCCCACATGGGCTTGGCCTCGCAGCACTGGGTGCGCGAGCAGGCGGCAGCGCCCTGACTGGTGCAGGACACGGCGGCAAGGCCGCCCTCGGTGAGTTTGAGGATGCTGCCGATGGTGTATTCCTCCGGCTTCCGGTTCAGACGGTAGCCGCCGCCCTTGCCGTGCACCGCGTCCACAAAACCCGCCTTGGAGAGCGTGGTCATAATGGATTCCAGATATTTCTGGGAGATGCCTTCAGATTCGGCAATCTCCTTCAGGGGAATGTATTCCTCCCCGCCCCGCTGGGCAAAATGTACCATCACCCGCAGGGCATAGCGTCCTTTGGTGGATACGATCATAGCCTTTACTCGCCGTGCACCTGATTGTGGAGCTGCTCATGATCCATTTCCTCGTACATTTTATGGTCGTAGGGAATGTTATTCTTGTCGAAGTAGTCCTTCAGGGCGTTCTTGATGGCCTCCTCCGCCAGCACGGAGCAGTGCATCTTGTGGGCGGGCAGACCGTCCAGCGCCTCGGCAACAGCCTTGTTGGTCAGTTCCAGAGCTTCGTGGATGGACTTGCCCTTGATCATTTCGGTAGCCATGGAGCTTGACGCGATGGCGGAGCCGCAGCCGAAGGTCTCGAATTTCACGTCCTCGATGATGTCGTTTTCAATTTTCAGGTAAATCTTCATGATGTCGCCGCACTTGGCGTTGCCGACCTCACCCACGCCGTCGGCGTCGTCGATGGTGCCAACGTTCCGGGGGTGCATGAAGTGATCCATAACTTTTTCGCTGTACAGTGCCATAATATTCAATCTCCTGTCGTAAAATAGAATCAATCTTGCCTTCCCCTTTGGGGAAGGTGCCCCGCAGGGGCGGAAGGGGTGTCCTGATCCAAAAGCGAACCCCCTCAGTCAGCTTCGCTGACAGCTCCCCCAAAGGGGGAGCCATGGGTATTACAGAATATACTGCCGCTTGCCGGTCTGCAGGTCACGCCACACGGGGCTCATGTTCCGCAGATACTGCACCACCTCGGGCACCACCTTCAGAATGTGATCCACTTCTTCTTCTGTGTTGTACTCGCACAGGGAAAGCCGCAGGGAGCCGTGGGCCACGTCGTGAACCCGGCCGATAGCCAGCAGCACATGGCTGGGGTCCAAAGAGCCGGAGGTGCAGGCGGAGCCGGAGGAGGCGCACACGCCGTTGGCGTCCAGCAGAAGCAGCAGGCTCTCGCCCTCGATGCCCTCGAAGCAGAAGCTGACGTTGCCGGGCAGACGGTGGACAAGGTCGCCGTTGACGGCGCTGTGGGGAATTTTGGACAGGCCCTCAATGAGCCGGTCCCGCATGGCGGCCACCTTCGGCATATTCTCGTCAATGTGGTCGCAGGCGTCCTTCATAGCAGCGGCCATGCCGCAGATGCCGGGCAGGTTTTCCGTGCCGGCCCGCTTGCCCCGCTCCTGCGCGCCACCCTCGATGATGTTCACCAGCGGAATGCCCTTGCGGACATACAGCGCACCCACGCCCTTGGGGCCGTGGAACTTGTGGGCGGACAGGCTCAGCATATCGATGTTCTGTTCCTTCACGTTGATGTGCAGGTGACCAACGGCCTGAACGGCATCGGTGTGGAAGATGACACCGGCCTCCTTGCAGATGGCGCCGATTTCGGCAATGGGCAGCACGGAGCCGATCTCGTTGTTGGCGTACATGGTGGTGACTAGGCAGGTGTCGGGCCGGATGGCGTCCTTCACTTGCTGGGCGGACACGTTGTGATTGTTGTGTACATCCAGATAGGTGACCTCGAAGCCCTCTTTTTCCAGCTTCGCAAGGGTGTGCAGCACGGCGTGGTGCTCAAAGGCGGTGGAAATGATGTGCTTTTTGCCCTTCTTCGCGCCGAACCGGGCGGCGGAGATGATGGCCTGATTGTCGGCCTCGCTGCCGCCGGAGGTGAAGATGATTTCTCTCGGCTCACAGCCAAGGCACTGGGCTACGGTGGCACGGGCGGCATCCAGCGCTTCCTTGGCCCGTTGACCGACGGAGTGCAGGGAAGAGGGATTGCCGTAGATCTTGTCAAAGTAGGGCAGCATGGCGTTGATGGCAACCTGACTCATGGCGGTGGTTGCCGCGTTATCCGCGTAAACTTGCATAGTTGTATTCCTCCAAGGTATTTACCTAGTAATTCCATGGGTAATATAGCACCACCAACCTACATTGTCAATAGGTAAATCGGCCGCAAGGGTGACGAAGTCACAATTGCGGCATTTTTTGCCAGAAAAGCCAGTCCATTCCTGATTTTTCGACTTTTTCAGCGGTTACATTCCGGTGTGCGGGTCATATTAAGACCGGGCAGAAAAAGGAGGGAGAAAAATGAAACGGCATTTTTTGCGCCTGTCGGTTTTTCTGGCAATGCTGACGCTGCTGCCTGTACGGGCGCTGGCAGCGGAGCGTCTGGTGCCGGTGGGACAGGTTATCGGCTTGCAGCTATATAATGATACGGTGACGGTGGCGGCCTACGATGATGTACTTGGCGGCGCCGCCAAAACCGCCGGGCTGAAAATCGGCGACCAAATCGTGAAAATCAATGGTACACCCATCGCCTGCGCCGAGGATGTCCGGGCCGCGCTGGACTCTGGCGAAAACGAACTGAATCTGACCGTCAGCCGAAGCGGAAAGCAGCGGCAGCTGACGCTGACACCCACCCAAACCAAGGACGGACCCAGAATGGGGGTCTATCTGCGGCAGGGCATCGCTGGCATCGGAACGGTGACCTATTTTGACCCGGACACCGGCGTGTTCGGCGCGCTGGGACACGGGGTCTGCGGCAGCGACGGGCTGCTGAACATGACCCGGGGCAGCGCTTATGAGGCCTCCGTCATGGAAGTCAAAAAGGGAAAAAGCGGTGACCCCGGGCAATTAAAGGGAGCGGCCCGTTCCATCGAGCCTATTGCCCCGCTGCTGCGCAACACGGCGCAGGGCGTTTTCGGTATCAATCCCCGGGGCTGGAAGGGAGAAGCGCTGCCGGTGGCGGAGTATTCCCAGATTCACACCGGCCCGGCGGCAATCCGGGCCCAGATCGGCAGCGGGCAAGCGCAGGAGTATTCTGTGGAAATTTTGAAAATCTATCCACAAACCCGGGCAGACTGCCGGAATTTTCTGCTGAAGGTGACAGACCCTGACCTTCTGAGCGCTACCGGCGGGATTGTACAGGGTATGTCGGGAAGCCCCATTTTGCAGGACGGGCAGCTCATTGGCGCGGTGACCCACGTCCTTGTCAACGACCCTACGGCGGGGTATGGAATCTATATTCAGAATATGCTGGACGCTGCGGCTTAAGGAGGAAACGATTATGGACTATTACAACATTCCCATCGGCTTCGGCATGGCGTTGGCCATGAACCCCCCGGCCTTCAACGCTTACTCCAATCTGACGGAGGAGGAGAAGCAGGCCCTGATTGACCGGGCACACCATGCCAGCTCTGAGGAAGAGATGCACGAAATTGTGGCAAAGCTCTGCCGGTAAAAAATGCCCGGGAAGTTTACTTCCCGGGCAGGTTCTTCTTATTTGGCCTGAAAATGCTCCTTCAGCATTTTAAACACGGTAGGCGCCAGCAGAAATACGGCAATCAGGTTGGGCACAATCATGAAGCCGTTGAAGGTGTCGGACATGTCCCACACAAGGCCCAGATTCACCGTCGCGCCCACAATGGCGATGAGGGCGTAGGCGATGTTGAAGGGCAAAATGATCTTGCTGCCGAACAGGAACTCCGCGCACCGGGCACCGTACAGTCCCCAGCCGATGATAGTGGAGAAGGCAAAGCAGCACATGGCAACGGCTGTGAAGATGGACACCCAGCTACCGTAGACGGCGGTGAAGCCGGAGATGGTCAGCTCCGCGCCAGCGGCCTGACCGTAAGGCACGCTCACGCCGCTGAGGAGGATCACCAGGGCCGTCATGGTGCAGATGACGATGGTGTCCATGAACACCTCAAAGATGCCGAACATACCCTGCTGGATGGGCTCCCGGGTGTCGGCGCAGGCGTGGGCGATGGAGCCGGTGCCAAGGCCGGCCTCGTTGGAGAAAATGCCCCGGGACACGCCCTTCTTCATACTCAGGAAGAAGCTGCCCACGATGCCGCCGGTGACGGCAGAGGGCTTAAAGGCACCCTCAAAAATGGCGGCAAACACGGCTGGAATCGAGTCAACATGGATAACAATGATGCCCAGCGCAAGGATAACGTACAGCAGGGCCATCAAAGGCACTAATCTTTCGCTGACCCGCCCGATACGCTTGATTCCTCCAATGAGAATCAGACCCACGATCAGGCAAATTGTGATGCCGATAACCAGATTGCAGGTGGGCAGCTGGGCTTCGGACAATATACTAAAATTCATTAGTGCGGCGTTGATGGCGGCGGTGATGGTGTTGACCTGGGTGGCGTTGCCGGTGCCGAACACGGCGCACACGCCGAAGAAGGCGTAGGCGTAGGCAAGAATCATCCATTTTTTGCCCAGACCGTTTTTGATGTAGTACATGGGGCCGCCCACCAGTTCCCCCCGGTCGTTGCGCTCCCGAAAATGAACCGCCAGCGTCACCTCGAAGAACTTGGTGCACATACCAAGCAGGGCGGAAATCCACATCCAAAATACCGCGCCGGGACCGCCGATGGCGATAGCGCCCGCCACACCCGCGATGTTGCCGGTGCCCACGGTGGCGGCAAGGGCGGTGCACACTGCCTGAAAGGGGGTAATGGCGCCGTCGCTGGCTTCTTTCTTTTTGAACATCCGCCCGATGGTGCAGCGCAGGGCGTAGGGGAACTTGCGGATCTGAATGAAGCCGGTCTTAAAACTTAAGTACAGACCCACGCCGATGATGCACACCATGGCGGGAATACCCCAGATAAAGGCGTTGAGAATTCCGTTGACTTGCGTAATGGTTTCCAAAAAATCTCCTCCTTATGAAAACAGCCGAAACAACATGGCATCAATATACATGATTGGCAGACAATTGTCAATTCCTGGAAGAATTTAGATTGCGTCCCAAAGCGGGGTATGATAAGATGAACATAACGGGCCGGGAAAAGCCCGCCAAATCGGAAATCAGAAAGGTTGCTGGGTACATGGAAGAAAATAAGGAAACCCTGGAGCTGTTGCGGAAAATCGAAAAAAATAACCGGCTTCAGACCTGGTCGGGGTATGCCCGTACCGCGCTGGTGCTGGTGTGCGCGGTGTGTATGGTGGTGCTGACAGTGGCGGTATTGAAGCTGATGCCCCAGATCAATGCCATTCTGGGACAGACGCAGAACGCGGTCAATCAGGTCAGTACAGTGCTGGATTATCTGGAGCATACCTCGTATCAGCTGTCGCAGGTGGATCTGCAGGGCATGGTCAGCGGCGTGGAGGGCCTGGTGACCACCGGCCAGCAAAGTCTGGAAGCCACCATGGAAAAGCTGAACAGCATCGACTTTGACGCACTGAACAAGGCGATTGAGGACCTGGCGGCAGTCACCAAGTCTTTATCAAATGTGACAAGGATCTTCGGAAGATAACGGAAAACGGGAGGGGCGATGCCCCTCCCGTTTATACTCTGTAAATCAAAGATCCAGCTTGAGGTCGTTTTCTTTGATCCAGCCTTTTTTGCGCAGAATCTCACAGAATACCCAGCTGAGCACCGCGGGCAGCACGAAGCAGATGAGCACCAGTCCGGCCCAGTCCATGCCGGTGATGGCAGCCTTGGCTCCGGAAGCAATGTCACCCAACCAGCCGGTGTACACGCCAATCTGGCCCACAAAGCCGCAGGTGCCCATGCCGGAGGACACGGCGGCACCGTTCATTTCCAGCTTGAACAGGCAGGTAGCCAAAGGCCCGGTAATGGCGGAAGCCAGCGTGGGGGGAATCCAGATTTTTGGGTTCTTTACAATGTTGGGCATTTGCAGCATGCTGGTGCCCACGCCCTGCGCCACAAGACCGCCCCAGCGGTTTTCCTTGAAGCTCATGACGGCGAAGCCAACCATCTGGGCACAGCAGCCGGCAACAGCCGCGCCGCCGGCAAGGCCCGTCAGGCTCAGGGCCGCGCAGATGGCGGCGGAGGAAATGGGCAGGGTCAGGGCTACGCCGATGACAACGGACACCAGAATGCCCATCCAGAAGGGCTGCAAAACCGTTGCCCAGCGGACGAAGGTGCCCACGGCGGAAGCTGCCGCGCCGATGGGGGCTGCTACCACATCGGCAACCAGAATGCCCACCAGCACCGTGACGATGGGAGTCACCAGAATGTCGATTTTCGTCTCCTTGGATACCAGCTTGCCGCACTCGGCAGCCACGATGGCCACGAAGTACACGGACAGGGGGCCGCCCGCACCGCCCATGGCGTTGGCGGCGAAGCCCACGGGGATCAGGGAGAACAGCACCAGCGACGGGCAGTGCAGGGCAAAGCCGATGGCCACGGCGATACCGGGGCCGACCATGGCGGAGCACAGACCACCGATGGTGTACTTCACCGCGCCCTCACCGGAGCCGATGGTGACGATGGCGTTCTGCAAAAAGGCGATGCCCAACTGCTTGCCGATGGTGTTGAGAATGGTGCCTACCAGCAGGGTGCAGAACAGGCCCTGAGCCATAGCGCCGAGGGCGTCAATGCCATAGCGCTGGAGGGTGAAGACCACATCCTTGCGGGCGAGAAATTTCTTCCATTTGTCCATAAGAAAATCTTCCTTTACTGTATAATGTTTGCATTATACTTCACACAACACGATTTCTCAAGGGTGAAATAGAAATTGACGGACGGGGCTCGGATTTTGGCCTACGATATACAAATTTTGGCAGGCAATGGCAGCTGCTTTATAAAAAATGACAACAGAAAGCACCCGCCTTTACCCGGCGGGTGCGCGCTTATTTGCTGCAATAAAATGCAATGGCCTCCCGGGCAAAGGCCCCGGTTCCGTCGCCCCCTGCGGCGTCGATGTTTTCCGTCATACAGCCGGTAGCCGGCTTCGGTGGTCTTGGCGGGCCTGAGCAGCCCGATGGCGTCATAGTGGTGGAGCGTGCGCACACTCACACCGCATTTTCGCGCCAGCTGTTTTACGGTTAACATGGCATCTCCTCCTGTCAAAAGCATTGTACACTATGACGTTAGGGGAGAGTCAAGGGGAAAATTTATCACTTGACAAAAAAAGAACGTTCCCTGCTTTTGCAAGGGAACGAAACCGAGCGTGGTGCTCCGCGCAGCGAATCTGAAATACCAATGATTGCCAGTGGCAATCATACCATAATGAACGCCCAATGGTTTTCCGATTACAATTGGCTTGCGCACGCATTAGCTGGCGGCCTTGCCGCCCGCCGCAAAAGAAATAACCCTCGGTCAGCTTCGATTCTCGATAGCTGCCGAGGGTTATTTCATGGAACAGTAGGGGTCAATCATTGGGTAACCTCGCTTTCTGCAGATTAAGACGCGATCTCGGTGGTTCATTTTTTGAATTGCTTCCGTCTCAATTCCTATAGTATGGTTTCCTAGAAATTTATGTTATCGGAAGAAAAGGTGAGATCCGTCTTTCGATTCCGTTTTTCATGGGAATCTGGGGTGAACTAGATCATTGGTATCACCTCTTTGTAGCTATATAATAACACCGTTGTTTTTAAAATACAAGATGGAAACCTTCCTAAAAAAGTGTTGTATTATCCATGCAAATGGGAGAAAATCAGCTCTGAAGGGGAATTATCATTGACTGACGTGAAATACCGTGCTATAATAAATCTGTTGAGCGCCCCGGCAGATCCTGCCGGGGCGTGTTCTGCCAATGGAGGAAACAATATGGAATGGAATTTGAAGGAAGCGCTGGAATACTATCGCCGTCAGGGCGCGCCGGGAGATCAGAACGCCCTGATTGCCCTGCTGAAGGAGATTCAGAAGGAAAACGGCTGCATTCCGGCGGAGGCCCCGGCAAAAATTGCGGAATTTTATGGGATTCGGGAGCCGCTGGTGCTGGCGCTGATCCGGCGGATTCCCAGAGCGCGGCTGTCCGGGGGACACTGCATGGAGCTGTGCGCCGGGCCGAACTGCGGCAAAGCCGCGTTTCTGGCGGATTACGCCGAAAAAATTGCGCCCAAGGACGTGACGGTGAAGCGAACGGGCTGTATGCGCCTGTGCGGAAAAGGCCCCAACCTTCGCTGGGACGGCAAAGTGTACCACCAGGTGGACAAGGCCCTGATTCAGCGCCTGATGAAACAAAAATAAGGTTTCTGCGCCCCTGCTGACGGCAAAAACGCTGGTCAGCAGGGGTACTTTTGTGCGATTATCCACCGACAGAATACGCTTTTCCGCCGTGCAGGAACATTTTGGAGGAATGCTGTAAATAAAAGCCAAAAAGTATGAACTGGATGGCGATGTTGCACAAACGGTGACGGCTTATGGCGAATGCTGACTTGAATTTTTGCATAATCAGCCATCAAAAATCGCACAGAAACCGTTAATTTGCGGGATATAATGGGGGATGACGGATATACTATGCAATTTTGAACTTGCAAAAATGCAAATCTATGATATAATGCAGCTATCACCCACTCCGCAAAACGGAGAATACAAGGAGGTAAAAACAATATGAAGAAGACTCTCTCCATCGTTCTGACAGCTATCATGGCAGTGACTCTTCTGACAGCCTGCGGCGGAACCAAAGCCGCGACCAAGATGACCATGGGAACCGGCGGCACTGCCGGCACCTACTACGCCTTCGGCGGTGTACTCGGCCAGTACATCAAGAACAAGGCGGGCATCGATGTAACCGTGGTTTCCACCGACGGTTCCAAGGCGAATATTGAATCCATCGCTGACGGTGACTACCAGCTGGGCACCGTGCAGTCCGATGTTATGGCTTACGCCTGGGCAGGCACCCGCTCCTTCGAGAGCACCGGCGCCATCGACTCCTTCCGGGTGGTGGGCGGCCTGTACGCCGAGGCGGTTCAGCTCATCACCATGGACCCCTCCATAAAGTCCGTTGCCGATCTGGCCGGCAAGAGCGTCTCTATCGGCGCCCCCAACTCCGGCGTTTACTTTAACGCTGTGGACGTGCTCACCGCCGCCGGCCTGACCGAGGACGACATCAAGCCCCAGTACCAGAGCTTCGCTGACTCCACCGACGCTCTGAAGGACGGCAAGATCGACGCCGCTTTCATCGTGGCCGGCGCTCCCACCGCCGCCATCACCGAGCTGTGCACCACCAACGACGCGTATCTCGTGCCCATTGACGGCGCGGTTGCCGACAAGCTCATGGCGGACTGCCCCTTCTACACTGCCTACAGCATCCCCGCAGGCACCTACAACGGTCAGGATACGGATGTGACCACCGTCACCGTGAAGGCCACCCTGATTGTTTCCGCCTCCGCCAGTGACGACGATGTGTACAACCTGACCAAGGCCATCTTCGACAATGTGGATGCCATCGCCGCCGAGAACGGCAAGGGCAAGGAGCTGAGCGTGGAGAACGCAACCTCCGGTATGTCCGCTCCCTTCCACGCCGGCGCAGCCAAGTACTACGCCGAGAAGGGCGTGACCGTGGAGACCAAGTAATCACGGCGCTTCAAGATGAACCACAGAATGGCTGCGGCGAGCGTTTCGCCGCAGCCAATTCGCAAATTTGCAGGGTGGAGGAAAAGTCCCCGCACTTTTTCGGGAGCTTTTCCCCAGCCCTGTACCCTATATTATATTGTGCGGCGCGGTACGGCAGCCTGCGTCTGAAAAATTGGGAAGGAGATTGAAATATGGCATTGTTCAAGAAAAAAAACAAGCCGGAAGCGCCTATGGACCTGGAAGCGGTCATGAAAAAATATGACCAGGAGTCCAACGTCCGGGTCTGGGAGGGCAAGCCCCGCATCGCGGTCAACTGCGTGCTGGCGGCGTTTTCCCTGTTCTGCCTGTATGTGACCCTGTTTGCCAGCTGGCTGGAGGAGCTGCGGCTGACCACCTTCGTGGCATGGATTGTATTTTTGGGCTTTCTGGTGTTTCCGGCGAAAAAATCCCACCAGAAGGTCAACCACATTCCCTGGTATGATATCCTCGCCATGGTGCTGGGCACGGCGGCGTTTCTGTATTTCTCCTTCAACGCCGTGACCATCATCCAGCAGGGCACCCGGTTCGCGCCCTATCAGATTGTCATCGGCATCGTGGGCATTCTGGCGCTGGCGGAGGTCTGCCGCCGGAGCGTGGGCCTGCCTATCCTGATCGTGGCGGGGTGCTTTCTGGCCTACGCCCTGATCGCGGGCCTGTCCAATCCCACCCTGTGGGGCAAGCTCAACTATATTGTACGCTACCTGTTCTACAGCAAGGAGGGCATTCTCTCTACCCCCATCAACGTGTGCTCCAAATTTATAGTGGTGTTCATCATCTTCGGCGCGTTTCTGGAGCGCAGCGGTATCGCGGACTTCTTCATCAATGTAGCCAACTCCATTCTGGGCGGCCTGTCCGGCGGCCCCGCCAAGGTGGCTGTCGTTGCCAGCGCCTTGCTCGGCATGGTGTCCGGTTCTTCCGTGGCGAATACCGTCGGCTCCGGTTCCGTCACCATTCCGCTGATGAAGAAAACCGGCTACGACTCCGAGTTTGCCGCCGCTACTGAGGCTTCCGCTTCCACCGGCGGTCAGATCATGCCCCCAATCATGGGCGCGGCTGCCTTCCTGATGGCGGACTATGTGCAGCTCCCCTACGGGCAGATTGCTCTGAAGGCCATTCTGCCCGCAGTGCTGTACTTTGCCGGTATTTTCGTGGCGGTGCATCTGGAGGCCAAGAAGCTGGGCCTGCGGGGCCTGAGCCGGGAGGAACTGCCCCGTCTGCGGCCCCTGCTGAAAAAGGTCTATCTGCTGCTGCCGCTGGTTCTGCTGGTTTATCTTGTCAGCACCAGCACCAGAAGCATTCAGTACGCTGCCGCCATCGCCATTGTGGCTGCCATCTTCGTGTCCCTGTTCGATAAGAACACCCGCATGACCCCCAAGCGCCTGCTGGAGGCCCTTGCCGCCGGCGGTCAGGGTACCATCACCGTTGCCGCCGCCTGCGGCATCGCCGGCGTCATTGCCGGAACCATCACCATGACCGGCCTTGCCAATATGCTGATCAACGGCATCGTCACGCTGGCGGGCAATCAGGTGCTCATCGCGCTGTTCCTGACCATGATCTGCTGCATTGTGCTGGGCATGGGCGTGCCCACCACCGCTACCTACTGCATCATGGCGGCTACCTGCGCCCCCATCCTCATCCGGATGGGCGTACCCGCCATCGCGGCCCACTTCTTCGTGTTCTACTTCGGCATTGTGGCCGACCTGACGCCTCCCGTGGCGCTGGCGGCCTATGCCGGCGCGGCCATTGCCCAGGGCAACCCCATGAAAACCGCCATTACCGCTACCAAGCTGGCGGTTGCCGCCTTTATCGTGCCCTACGTATTCGCCCTGAATCCTGCCATGCTGTTTGTGGACACCAACATCGTGGGCGTCATTACCATCAGCCTCACCTCCTTTGTGGGCATCTTCGCGGTGTCCGCCTCTCTGGAGGGATATCTCAAAACCGATATGCCCTGGTATGAGCGTTTTGTCTGCTGTGTGGGCGGCCTGATGCTGATTTTCCCCGGCGTGACCACCGATGTCATCGGCGTGGCGATGGTAGCGCTGGTGTTCGTCATGCAGCTTGCCGCCGCGAAAAAGAGCGGAACGCTCCCCAACTTGGCGGAATAATATGGGAATGGACGGCGAATTTCGCCGTTCGTTTTCCGCATTTGGAAGTTTTTCACGATAATCCGTCGAATATGGGAAAAATATTGGCCCATTTTTTGCAGGAAACCCCTTGCAAAACGGGGAATCCGGTGGTATAATATCCTCGTTAAACGGTAGAATGTAGGCAAAGAGAGGCGCAAGCGCCTCTCTTTCTTCTTAGCCTTAAGGAGGAAAAGCCAATGAAGGTGACAGAACTGGTGGCGGAATTCGCCCGCCCCATTGTGGAGGCCCATGGGTGCGAGCTGTGGGACGTGGAGTATGTCCGGGAGGGCAGCGACTATTTCCTGCGGCTGTACCTTGACAAGGAGGGCGGCGTGAATATCGACGACTGCGAGGCCGTGTCCCGGGCCGTTGACCCGATTCTCGACGAAAAAGACCCCATCCCCGGGTCCTATCACTTCGAGGTCTGCTCCGCCGGATTGGAGCGGGTGCTGAAACGCCCCGGTGATTTCCAGCGGTTCCTGGGCAGTCCCATTACCGTGAAGCTTTACCGCCCCAGAAACGGACTGAAGGAAATTCCCTGCGTACTGAAAGCTTACGATCAGGGAAAACTCACCGTGGAGGCGGGAAAAGAAACCATTACGTTTGAAAAATCCGAGGTCGCCCAGGTGCGGCTTCGCGTGGAATTCTAAGGAGGCACGAACATGGCAAGAAAGACAGCCAAGAAGCAGGCCGAAGCGCCCAAGGTAGACATTGGCGCGGAAATCTTCGCTTCCCTGCGGGAGCTGGAGAAGGTCAAGGGCATTCCCGTGGACTATATGGTGGAGCGTCTGAAGCAGGCGCTGACCAACGCCTACCGCAAGGACCGGGAGGATCACCGGGACGTTCCCGCCGAGAATGTGGTGGTGAACCTCAGCGAAGAAGGCCTGAGTATGTTCCAGATCAAGACCGTCGTTGACGAGCTGACGGATCTGGCGCTGGAAATCCATATTGACGCCGCCCGGCGGATTAACCCCAACGTGAACGTGGGTGACACCGTTGCCATCCCGGTTGACATTCAGAAATTCGGACGCATCGCTGCCCAGACCGCCAAGCAGGTGGTGATTCAGGGCATCCGGGAAGCCGAGCGGGGCGTCATGTACGAGTCCTATTCTTCCAAGGCACAGGAGCTGCTCACCGGCACCGTGCTGCGGATCGACCCCAATACCGGAGATATGTTCATCCGCATCGGCCAGGGCAATGAGACATCCGATGCGATCCTCCGGGCTTCCGAGCAGATTCCCGGCGAGAAGCACAAGGAAGGCGACCTGATTCGCGTCTACGTGCTGGAAGTCCATAAGATGGGCCGCGGCCCGCTGATCCAGGTGTCCCGCACCCATCCCAATCTGGTGCGCCGCCTGTTCGAGCTGGAGACCCCCGAAATCGCCGACGGTCAGGTGGAAGTGCGCAACATCGCCCGGGAAGCCGGTTCCCGCTCCAAGATGGCGGTTCGCGCCACCATGGAGGGCGTAGATCCCGTGGGCGCCTGTGTCGGCCCCCGGGGCGGACGTGTGGGCGCCGTAGTGGAAGAGCTGGGCGGCGAGAAAATCGATATCGTGGTGTGGAGCGAGGACCCCTGCGAGTATGTCCGCAGCGCCCTCAGTCCTGCCGACGTGATTTCTGTCAGCCTGATCCCCGGCCAGAAGGCCTGCCGTGTTATCGTGCCCGATGACCAGCTGTCCCTTGCCATCGGCAAGGAGGGCCAGAACGCCCGTCTGGCAGCCCGCCTCACCGGCTATAAAATCGACATCAAGCCCGCCTCTCAGGCTGAACCCGCAGAACCCGCCGAGGAGCCTGAGGAAGCGGAAACCGCTGCGGAAGAAACCAGCGGGGAAGCGTAATTCGTTTAGATATTAGATACCAGATACAAGATAGAGAACGGCGGTCTCTTTGTATCAAATATCTTGTATCTTCTATCTTGTATCTCGTATCTATACAAAGGAGGGGTAGTCCAAATGCAGAAGAAAATCCCCCAGCGGCAGTGTATGGGCTGCCGGGAGCGGAAGGCCAAGCGGGAGCTCATTCGGGTGGTTCGTACCCCCGAGGGTAACGTCTGCCTGGACTTCGGCGGAAAGATGAACGGACGGGGAGCCTACCTGTGCCCCAACCCGGAGTGCCTGAAAAAGGCGCTGCGCTCCAAGGCGCTGGATCGCAGCCTGGAAGTGACCATCCCCGAGGATGTTTACGCCCGGCTGGAGAAGGAAATGGAGGCGGGCCGTGGAGAATAAGGCGCTGAACTACCTCTCCCTTGCCCGGAAGGGCGGCATGGCGGAGCTGGGCGAGGAGCCTGTAGGCGCCATTGCCAGAACAGGGAAGGCCTACGTGATTCTGGTGGCGTCGGATGCCTCCGAACACACCTGGCGGCAGGCAAAGTCCTTCGCCGCGGGCACGGAGCAGCAGTGCGTCCGCGTGGATGCCACCAAGGATGAGATGGGAATGGCTGTGGGCAGAACCAGTCTTGCCATTGCCGCCATCACCGATGTGCAGCTGGCTCTGGCGCTGGTCAAGGCCCTGCCCAAGGCAGAACCTCAGGTGCTGGAGGTGCTCACCGCCAAAGCCGCCAAGGCCAAAAAGCGGCAGGCGGAAGCAAAAGCCCATCAGCGGAATTTGAGAAAAGGGAAGAAGTAAATATTCAAGTCGTTTGACTTGATTCCATACCACTCGCGTATCCAACTATGGAGGTGCTTTTATAGAATGAGTTTTGTGAAGTATCGTGTGAAGGAGGTCGCCGCAGATTTCGGCGTTGCTCCCAAGGAGATTTCGGAGATTGTCGGAAAGTTCGGCGAGAAGCCCAAGTCCTATACCCAGGTCATGACGGACGAGGAGCTGAATGTGGTATTCGACTACATGACCCAGACCCATCAGATCAGCTCCATGGAGCAGATCTTCGCGGTGAAGCCCACCGCTCCCAAGGCGGAACCCAAGGCAGAGAATAAGCCCGAACCCCACAAGGACGCGAAACCTGCAGCCCAGCAGTCCAAGACCCAGAATAATGCCCGTCCTCAGAATGCGCCAAAGCCCCAGTCCGCCCCCGCTGCCCAGCAGCAGGCGGCCCCCAAGGCCGACAAGCCCAAGGAGCCGGAACGCAAGCGGGAGCGCCGTGTGGTGGATACCTCCGCCGTGCAGGTCAACGCCAACCGCTTTGCCGACGTGGATAATCTGGTCTCCGAGCGGGTTCAGAACTATCAGGGCGGTAAGCAGCGTATCGGCGGCGGCAAGGGCAAGCAGCCAAACAAGCAGCAGAAGGGTAACTTCCGGGGCAACAAGAGCCGCAACGAGGAGCAGGAGAAGATGCGCCGCCTTCAGATGGAGGTGGCCCGCAAGGCGCCCGTCACCGTGAAGATTCCCGATGAAATCACCGTTGGCGAACTGGCTTCCCGGATGAAGAAGACCGCCGGCGAGGTCATCAAGTGCCTGATGAAGAACGGCGTTATGGCCGGTATCAACCAGACCATCGACTTCGACACCGCCGAGTTTGTCGCCACCGAAATGGGCTGCAAGGTGGAAAAGGAAGTCACCGTCACCATTGAGGAAAAGATCATTGACGACCATGTGGATACCGCCGAGGAGCTGGAGACCCGGGCCCCTGTGGTTGTGGTCATGGGCCATGTCGACCACGGCAAGACCTCCACGCTGGACGCCATCCGCAAAACCTCTGTGACTGCGGGCGAGGCCGGTGGTATCACCCAGCACATTGGCGCATATACTGTCGATGTAAACGGCAAGATGATCACCTTCCTGGATACCCCCGGTCACGCGGCCTTCACCTCCATGCGTGCCCGTGGCGCAAAGTCCACCGACATTGCCGTTCTGGTGGTTGCCGCCGACGACGGCATCATGCCCCAGACCGTGGAATCCATCAACCACGCCAAAGCGGCGCAGGTTCCCATCATCGTTGCCATCAACAAGATGGATAAGCCCACCGCCAACCCCGACAAAATCAAGGAGCAGCTGACCAAGTATGACCTGGTGCCCGAAGAATGGGGCGGCGATACCATCATCGTGCCCATTTCCGCCAAGACCGGTCAGGGCCTGGACGAGCTGCTGGAAATGATTCTGCTGACTGCCGAGGTGCAGGAGCTGAAGGCCAACCCCAACCGCCGCGCCAAGGGCGTTGTGATCGAGGCCCGGCTGGACAAGGCGCGGGGCCCCGTGGCGACACTGCTGGTGCAGAACGGCACCCTGAAGCAGGGCGATATCGTTATCGCCGGCACCGCAGTGGGCCGTGTCCGTGTCATGACCAACGACAAGGGCCGCACCGTCAAGACCGCCGGTCCTTCCGTGCCTGTGGAGATCACCGGCCTTGCTGACGTGCCCACTCCCGGCGACGAGTTCAACGCCGTTATCGATGAGCGCATGGCCCGGGAACTGGTGGAGCAGCGCCGCCAGGCCCAGAAGGATGCCGCCGCCAAGCTCATGCAGAAGGTCACTCTCGACAACCTGTTCGCCAAGATGCAGGAGGGCGAAATGAAGGAGCTGCCCCTGATCGTCAAGGCAGACGTGCAGGGCTCCGCCGAGGCCGTCAAGGCGTCTCTGGAGAAGCTGAGCAACGAGGAAGTCCGTGTCCGGGTCATCCACGCGGGCGTGGGCGCCATCAACGAAAGCGATATCCTGCTGGCCTCCACCTCCGGCGCCATCATCGTTGGCTTCAACGTCCGTCCTGATGCCGCCGCTCAGGCCTCCGGCCACCGGGCCAACGTGGATATGCGGTTCTACCGGGTCATTTACGATGCCGTGGACGAGATCGAGGCCGCCATGAAGGGTATGCTGGCCCCCAAGTACGAGGAAGTGGTCATCGGCCACGCCGAGGTGCGCATGACCTACAAGGTCTCCGCCATCGGCACCGTTGCCGGCTGCATGGTCAAGGACGGCAAGGTCACGAGGGATGCTCAGGTGCGGGTGCTCCGGGACAACATCGTCGTCCACGAGGGCGAGGTTGGCTCTTTGCAGCGGTTCAAGGACGCTGCCAAGGAAGTCAGCGCCGGTTTTGAGTGCGGCATGACCGTGGCGAAGTACAACGATATCCGCGAGGGCGATATCTTCGAGTGCTTCACCATGCAGGAAGTCAAGAGATAAGGTTTTCTGCCGCGCCGCCCCCGCGGCGCGGCAAAACTTGCCTCCCCTTGCAGGGAAGGTGGCTCGGCTGCGCCGAGCCGGAGGGGTTATCCAGTCCCAGACTCGGGAAACCCCTCAGTCAAAAATCAAAGATTTTTGCCAGCTCCCCTGAAAGGGGAGCCGAGTTAACGTGTTTAGGAGGATGTAACATGGCATCCAATCGAATATTGCTGATTAACGAAGAAATCCAGAAGGAGCTGTCGGCTCTTTTGCGGACGGTGAAGGATCCCCGGGTGCAGGACGTGATGATCTCCATCACCCGGGTGGAGACTACCCCCGATCTGCGCTATACCAAAGTGTATGTCAGCTTCCTTCAGAATGAGAAGGCCAAGGAGGCCATGGCTGGGTTAAAATCCGCCGCCGGTTATCTGCGCCGCCAGCTGGGCAGCAATCTGCGGCTGCGCTACGCACCGGAAATCGTCTGGGAGGAGGATGACTCCATCACCTACGGCGCAAAGATGCTGGAGCTGATCAATTCTCTGGGGGTGAAGCACGATGAAACGTCTGACCCGGAGTGAGACGGCCCGGTTCCTGCTGGAGCACGACAACTACCTGATTTTGTCCCACCGCCGCCCCGACGGCGACACCACCGGTTCTTCCACCGCCCTGTGCCTGGGACTGCGGCAGCTGGGGAAAACCGCCTTTGTACTGGAAAATAAAGAGGTTTCCCAGCGGTTCCGGTGGCTTCATGAGGGCCTGACAAAATCCGCGCCGGAAGGGAATGAAACCATCGTCAGCACCGATGTGGCCTCTCCTTCCATGCTGCCGGAAGCGTTCCAGCCCCTGCTGGGAAAAATCGCCCTGCGCATCGACCACCACGGAAGCGCCACGTCTTTTACCGATGCCGAATTGGTCGACCCTCACAGCGCCTCCTGCGCGGAGCTGATCTGGGACGTGCTGAGCCTGATGGGCGTGCAGGCCGACCAGGGCATTGCGGAAGCGGTATACGTGGGAACCTCCACGGACACCGGCTGCTTCCGCTACTCCAATACCACTGCCCACACCTTTGAGACTGCCGCGGTATGCGCCCAGGCTGGAGCCCGCATTTACGAGCTGAATCAGGAGCTGTTCGAGACGAATACGCTGGGCAAGCTGAAAATGCAGGGGTGGATTGTGGAGCATATGAAGCTGCTGGCAGTGGGAAAAATGGCGATTTGTGCCATCCCCCGAGCGGTGGAGGAAGAATTGGGCGTGACCCCGGACGATATGGACAACATTTCGTCTTTCCCCCGTACCGTGGCGGGGGTGTGCGTTGCGGCGACGCTGCGGGAGACCGCAGACGGCGACACTAAGATTTCCGTCCGGGCAGTGCCCGGCTATGACGCTGCCAAAGTCACCGAGAAATTCGGCGGCGGCGGACATAAGGGCGCGGCAGGCGCCAGCCTGAAGATGCCCCTCGGGGAAGCGGCAGAGGCCGTGGAAAAGGCCATGCTGGAATTGAAATAACATGGACGGAATTGTAATTGTAGACAAGCCTCAGAACTGGACCAGTCAGGATGTGACCGCCCGGCTGCGGCGGGTGTTTCACACCCGGCGTATCGGTCACGGCGGCACGCTCGACCCCATGGCTACCGGCGTGTTGCCGATATTTGTGGGCAGGGCCACCAGAGGCGTGGAATTCTTTGAACACGCGGAAAAAACCTATGAAACGGTTCTTCGGTTAGGGCTGACCACCGACACCGAGGACATTACCGGCGCCGTACTGACTGAGACGCCTGTGTCTGTCACAGACGAACAGATTGAAGCGGCGCTGGCAGCCTTCCGGGGCGAAATTATGCAGGTTCCGCCCATGTACTCGGCCCTGAAGGTGAACGGGCAGAAGCTGTGCGATCTGGCACGGAAGGGAAAAACCGTGGAACGGCAGCCCCGGCCCATTACCATCCACGAGCTGACCCTGCTGGAACGGGGTGTAAATACGCTGAGACTGCGTGTGCGGTGCTCAAAAGGCACCTATATCCGCACGCTGTGCAAGGACATCGGCGAGGAATTGGGCTGCGGTGGCTGCATGGAATCCCTGCGCCGGGTGTCGGCGGGAGAGTATACCATCGATGAGGCGGTTCCCCTACAGGAATTGCTTGACACCACCCAAGCCGCTAAATATCTGCGGAGTGTGGACACCATGTTCCGCAATTACCCCGCTGTGACCCTCACCGCCAATCAGGAGATCCGCTGCCGCAACGGCAACGCTTTTTCGGTGAAGCTGCCGGAGGGCACGTTCCGGGCCTACAGCCAGTCGGGAGAATTTCTCATGCTGGCGAAGGTGGAGAACGGGGTAATGACGACGATCAAAAGTTTCTTTGCAGTATAAAATGCCTTCCCCTCCGGGGAGGGTGTGGAAGTAGCGCACACTGGGGTGGAAGCATTACGGATTCGCCGAAGACCTGAGATATGTTTTGGCGGTTTCTGCGCCTCATCCGTCACGGCTTCGCCGTGCCACCTTCCCCAAAGGGGAAGGCACATTCTGTTAAACGGACTTGAAAAGTATGAAGAACAAGATGATTTATGCGCTGGGCTTTTTTGACGGCGTACATATAGGCCACGCAGCTCTGCTCGAGACCTGCCGGGAGGTTGCCCGGGAAGGCAGAAGGAACAGTGGTGTGGTGACCTTTTCCGCCCATCCGGACACGCTGGTGATGGGGCAGACGCCCCGCCTTCTCAACACCCCGGAGGACCGGGAGCGGCTGCTGCGGCAGCGTTACGGTGTGGACAGCGTGGTGACGCTGCCATTTGACCGAAAAATGCGGGATACCAACTGGAAGGACTTTCTGGAGCTGCTGCGCCGGGATTACGACGCGGCGGGCTTTGTCTGCGGCGCGGATTTTCGCTTCGGCGCCGGGGGCGCGGGCAACGCGGGACTGCTGGCTATTTACTGCCGGGCGGAGAGCATTCCCTGGGCCGTGGTGCCGGAGCAGACGCTGGATGGCATTCGCATTTCCAGCACCCATATCCGGGCGCTGATTGAAAACGGAGAAATGACCACGGCAGTGAAATTTCTGGGCCACCCCCACATTCTCACCGGACAGGTAATCCACGGACGGCATTTGGGCAGCACACTGGGAATTCCCACCGCCAATCTGCATCTGCCGCAGTCACTGGCGGTACCGAAATTCGGCGTGTATGCCTGTCAGTGCGTCATTGACGGAAAGGTCTATCCTGCTGTGACGAACGTGGGCACGCGGCCTACGGTAAACGGACAGGATGTGACAGTGGAGCCCTGGATTCTGGACTATGAAGGCGACCTGTACGGCAGGGAAATCACGCTGGAATTCTACCGTTTCCTGCGCACGGAGCGAAAATTCCCGGATTTGCAGTCCCTGAAGGCGGAAATCGTCCGAAACGCAGAGCAGACGCGGGAATACTTCCGGGAACGGCATGTTCAAACAACGTTCAATTTCTAGCCCTTGTTTTGTGATGGGAAATAAGGTATAATAACAATCATTGTATAGGTAAATTGTAATTTGGCGGGCCAATGCCTTCCCCTCTAGGGAAGGTGGCCGAGCGTAAGCGAGGTCGGAAGAGGCAAACACCTTTTCGCCGAACCTCTGCTGTGCATTGAAAGCAGTACCGCCGTCTTCCGCCCCCTGCGGGGGCACCTTCCCCAAAGGGGAAGGCTTTGATACGCCAAATTCAATTTATCTGTTAATCGAAAGAAGCGGATAACTGCGGCGTGACCGCATGCACAAAGGGAGGGATTACCATGCCGCAGCAGGACGATGGAATGGAAAAGCGCCGCCAGAAGCGGGAGGCCCAGCGCAAGCGCCGTCAGGCGCAGGTGCTTCGGATGCGGCTGACACTGATGCTGGTGGTGGTGCTGCTGGCAGCCTGTGGCTTTGGTATCTATAAGCTCACCAAAAACGCCGGCGGAGAGGATAGCCCGTCTGTCCAGCAGACCGTACCTGCCACCGAGGAAACCCGGGAGACCACACCCATTCAGAAAAGCCCCATCACCACCATCCACATTAAGGCCGCCGGAGACCTGAATGTCACCGACAGCGTGGTCAACGCCGGTATGGCGGTGAACAGCTACGACTTCAGTCCTGTTTTCAAGGATGTGGCTGCAATCCTGTCGGACGCCGATCTGACGGTGATGAATTTCGAGGGCAATATCTGCGGCGCGCCCTATGGTTCTGAGACGACCTCCGCTCCGGCGGAGCTGCTGGAGGCCCTGCGGGGCTGCGGCGTGGATTTGCTGCAAATGGCCAACTCCTGTGCCATCAACAACGGCCTCAACGGCCTGACGGCAACGCTCCGGGCCATTCGTGCCGCGGGCATCGAGCCGGTGGGTGCCTTTGCCTCCTCCGAGGAATTCAAGCAGTCCAAGGGCTACACCATGACGGAGATTCAGGGCGTGAAGGTGGGCTTCGTGGCTTTCACCAAGGGCCTTGGCGGGCGGGGTATGCCAGCCGGTAATGAGGATCTGGTGAACATCCTCTATACCGACTATACCACTTTGTATAAGGAAATCGATAAAACCCGAATTACCTCCATTCTCAAGTCCATGGAGGAGGAAAAGCCGGACCTGACCATTGCCCTGCTCCACTGGGGCAGCGAGTATAACGACGACATCAGCAAAACCCAGACCCAGTTGGTATCCCTGCTGCAAAAGAACGGCGTGGATGTGATCATCGGCACCCACCCCCACACGTTGCAGCCCATTGAATTTGACAAGAGCGCGGGTACGCTGGTCGCCTATTCTCTGGGCGACTTCTTCGGCGAAGCCGACCGGGGCGCTACCAACTATTCCGTGATTCTCGACCTTGAGATTACCAAGGACGCCAACGCTGGCACCACCAAGGTGACGGACTACACCCTGCACCCCATTTATACCATCCGGGAAAATGAGTGCGTGGGCAATAATGACCGCCGGGTGGTTCGTATCGGCACGGCGCTGCAGGCCTACAACGGCAATTTCCTCGATAAGGTGACGGACTCCTGCAAGAGCGGCATGGAGTATGCCCTGACCCGAATCGACGAGCGGACGACCATGAAAGAGGAAGAAGACAAGAAATAGGGAAGCGGTTTTTGCCGCTTCCCATTTTCCTTTCCCGGGATTTTTCTTGCTATTTCCGCTTCATTGGGCTATAATACAAAGATAAAGAGCAAAGGAGGCTCATCATGCTTCCCAAAAAGAAAATTTTGCTTCTGACTACCGGCGGCACCATCGCCTCCCTGCCCGGCGGGGACGGCTTGGAGCCGCACCGCTCAGAAGTTATGGAGCGGGAGATAAACCAGCTGCGTACCTACTATGACATCATCGTGGACGATGTGATGTGCCTGGATTCCTCCAACATCCGCCCGGAGGAGTGGCAGCTCATTGCCCGGCGGATTTTTCAGGAACGGAGCGGCTATGACGGCATCGTGGTGTCCCACGGAACGGATACCATGGCCTACACCGCTTCCGCCGTGACGTTCATGCTGCCGAATATTGACCTGCCCGTGGTGTTCACCGGCTCCCAGCTGCCGCTGACGGATATGCTCTCCGATGGGCCGGACAATCTGCGCACCGCTTTTGCCATGGCGGCATCGGGCCATCCCGGCGTGTTTCTGGCCTTTGACCGGAAGGTCATGCTGGGCTGCCGGGCGGTGAAGGTTCGGGCCTCCGGCTTTTCCGCCTTTGAAAGCGTCAATGCCCGCTACGCGGCTCAGGTCAGTAACCGGGGACTTGTGGTGGATTCCCGTGTGCTGCCGGTTTCCCGGGGAGAACCCGCCCTGCGCCCGGAAATCAGCCGCGATGTGTTCCTGCTGAAGCTGACCCCCGGCCTGAACCCGGCGGTCTTTGAGATGCTGGCAGCCATGGGCTATCGAGGCATCGTCATTGAGGCCTTCGGCCTCGGCGGCGTCAACGTGCTCCACCGTGGACTGCGGGGCATCCGCCGGGCGGTAGAGGACGGGATCAGCGTGGTGGTCACCACCCAGTGCCTGTACGACAGCGCCAATCTGGAGGTTTATCAGGTGGGCAGCAAGCTGCTGGAGCTGGGGGTCATTCAGGGCCGGGACATGACCTCCGAGGCTGCCATGACCAAGCTCATGTGGGCCATCGGGCAGGGAATGTCGCAGGAAGAGATTTCCGATCTTTTCCAGAAAAACTTAGCGGGTGAAGTAACCCAAATGCAAAATGCAAAATGATGAATGCAGAATGACGGTGTTCGCTTCGCGAAAAAATATAATTTACCGCTTTAAGGCCTCCCCTTTTAGGGGAGGTGACCGAGCGTAAGCGAGGTCGGAGGGGTGCACCCCTCAGCTTCGCACAGCTTCAGCAGCTCCCCTCAAGGGGAACCTTTGGCATCCCTGCCAAATTCCATTTTGTGGTGCATTTTGCATTTTGCATTCGTCATTTTAAAAAAACGCCGGAGGTGCTTTTATGGATCCCATTTACGTCACCGGACACCGCAACCCCGATACCGATTCCATTGTGGCAGCCATTGCCTACGCCGCGCTGCGCAACGCCTGCGGGGATCGGGAGTATGAGCCTGCCTGCCTGGGCCAGATTTCTGAGGAGACCCAGTCCGTGCTGGACCGCTTCGGCTTTCAGGCGCCAAACCGGATCACGAACCTTTACAATCAGGTACGGGATCTGGATTTTGACACCCCGCCCATCTTGAGCACCGGCGTTTCCGTGAGCCTTGCCTGGGACGAGTTCGCCTCCTATCCGGCCATCGCCTCCGTGCCCGTGGCAAACGAGGACGGCACCCTCTACGGCATCCTGTCCCGGACGGATATTGCCAGCTACAATATGTCCGGCATTACCTCCGGTATGCTGGAGGAGGTGCCCCTGTTTAACCTCCTGTCCGTGCTGGAAGGAAAAATCCTCAACGAGGCCGGAGAAAATACGGACACCATCACCGGCGAGGTGGTCATCGCCCTGCCCCAGGATCAGGAAAACCTGCTGTTTCAGAAGAAGGAATCCATTGTCCTGTGCGGACACCAGCCGGATATGATCCGCCGGGCGCTGGAAATGAATGTCAGCTGTCTGGTGTTGTGTCAGGCGGCTCTGCCGCCGGAGCTGAGGGACTTTCCAACGGAGACCTGCATCATTACGACACCTTTTGATGCCTACCGGGCTACCCGTCTGCTGTTCCAGTCCACGCCTGTGGGAAGAATCTGTAATACCAAGGGCATGATCTGCTTCCATTTAAACGACCGGGTGGACGATGTCCGTGAGGTGGTGCTCAAGTACCGACACCCCAGCTACCCCATTCTGGACGGCAAAGAAAAAGTGGTGGGCATTCTGACACGGTACCATCTGCTGCGGCCCCGGAGAAAACGGGTGGTGCTGGTTGACCATAACGAGGCGTCCCAGTCCGTGCTGGGCCTTGATCAGGCGGAAATCTTGGAAATCATCGACCACCACCGGCTGGCGGATGTGCAGACCAACAATCCCATTTATGTGCGCAACGAGCCGGTTGGCTCCACCAATACCATTATTGCCAGCATGTTTCAGGATCGGGGCCTGATGCCCTCGGCGGGGCTGGCGGGCATGATGGCGGCGGCAATTTTGTCGGATACCCTCATGTTCAAGTCCCCCACCTGCACCCAGCGGGATATCCGCACGGCAGAGCGGATGGCGCGGATTGCCAACGTATCTCTGGACGAGCTGGGCAAGATTCTGTTCTCCAACACCGTGGATCACAAGAGCGTGGAGGAAATGCTGTTCACCGACTATAAGGAATTCCATGTGGCGGGGCACTCCCTCGCCGTGGCACAGCTGACCTGTGTGGACTCTGCAGGCGTGCTGAACCGGAAGGACGAAATTCTTGAGAGAATGCGGCAGCATAAGGAGGAGAAGGGCTTCGACCTGATGCTGCTGATGGCTACGGACGTGATGCTGGAGGGCACCCAGATTCTCTATGTGGGCGACGACGAATCCATCCGGCAGGCTTTCAACGTGGTGCCGAAGGACAACACTGCCTTCCTTCCCCGGATCATGAGCCGGAAAAAGCAGGTCATTCCCATGCTGTCCGACCTCTGGAGCTGAATTGACAATTGTCAACTAAAGAAGAATATCGCAAACCAACCTGTAGGGGCGCCCATTGGGCGCCCGCAACACAACCGATTCGAATGAGGGCGGGCGGCCAATGGCCGCCCCTACATTAATTCGCTAAAGCACAATATTGCCGAGTAAACCCAATCAGCATATTTTGAAATTATTTTACTTTTTATGCTGACTATGATATGATACATTAATAAGGAGGTGGGGATATGGGCTTTGACGCGCTTTTGGGCAACGAGAGATTGAAAGAAAACCTGACGGAAAGCCTTGCCAAGGGCCATATCTCCCACTGTTATCTGATTTCCGGCCCCGAAGGCTCCGGGAAGCGTACGCTGGCACGTCTGCTGGCGGCGGCGATCCTCTGTCAGGGCCGTGACAAGCCCTGCGGGGTCTGCACCCCCTGCCGGAAGGTGCTGGACGGCAATCACCCGGATTATATCATCGTGGATGACCCAGAGAAAAAAACCGTGCCGGTGGAGCTGATCCGGCAGGCGAGGGCGGATATGTTTATCCAGCCCAATGAGTCTGATCACAAAATTTACCAATTCCCCCGGGCGCAGGACATGGGGCTGCCGGGCCAGAACGCCCTTCTGAAGGTGCTGGAGGAGCCGCCGGCCTACGGCGTGTTCCTGCTGCTGGCGGACAACCCGGATAAGCTGCTGCCTACGGTGCGCTCCCGGTGTACCGAACTGAAAATGCAGGCTCTGCCGCCGGATATTTTGCGAAAGCAGCTCCGCGTGGATTTTCCTAAAGCAGACCCGGAGGACATTGAGACGGCGGTGACGCGAAGCGGCGCACTTTTGGGACAGGCCCGGACGCTGCTGACACAAGGAGCGCAGGTTTCACCCCAGACGGAGCAGTTCGTGGAAGCCTTTGCCGGACGGGACGCGCTGCTGCTGACCCAAACCTTAGTGCCTATGGAAAAGTGGAAGCGGGAGACTCTGACGGAGACGCTGCAGCAGTGGCTGTCGCTTTTGGAAGGCGCACTGATGCGCCGCAGCGGCGGCGAGGCGGTATCCGCCCTTTCCCGGGAACTGGCCCAGAGAAGAACCGCGGCGGAGCTGTACAGCGGAGTCACCACCCTGAAAAAGGCGCTGGATTACACAATGAGCAACGTTTCCCCGGCAGCCGTTTGCGGCTGGCTGTGCTGGGAACTGAGATAAGGAAAGGAACATTGACGATTGTCAATTGACGATAAAGGAGAACCTATGGAACAGGAACTGAATAATTTGCCGGAGCAGGCGGTGGAGGTCGTGGACATCCAGTTCCGCCCCGGCCAGAAAATTTACTATTTTGACCCGGATGGGAAAAGCTATCAGACCGGGGATCATGTGATTATCGACACAGCCCGGGGCGCGGAATACGGCACCTGTGCCGGGGGCAATCACCGGATCGCCCAGAAGGACGTGGTGGCCCCGCTGCGCAAGGTTCTGCGCAGGGCCACAGCGCAGGATGAACGCATCACGGCGGACAACCGGGTCAAGGAAAAAAAGGCCTACGATATCTGCATGGAAAAAATTGCGGAGCATGGGCTGGATATGCAGCTGGTTTCCGCTGAGGTTGCCTTCGATGGCAGCAAGATTCTGTTCTATTTCACCGCCGATGAACGAGTGGACTTCCGGGAGCTGGTGAAAAATCTGGCATCCGTGTTCCATACCCGCATTGAGCTGCGGCAGATCGGCGTCCGGGACAAGGCAAAAATGGTGGGAGGCCTGGGCATCTGCGGCCGGCCCTTCTGCTGTGCCAGCTTCCTGGATGATTTTCAGCCGGTTTCTATTAAAATGGCAAAAACCCAGAACCTGTCCCTGAATCCCACGAAAATTTCGGGCACCTGCGGCAGACTGATGTGCTGTCTCAAGTACGAGCAGGATGCCTATGAGGACCTGATCCGCACCAGCCCCAGACTGGATTCCTTTGTGGATACCCCCGAGGGCCGGGGCACCGTGGTGGAGCTCGACCTTCTGCGCCAGCGGGTGAAGGTGCGCATGGAGGACAGTCCGGAGACGGTGAGCGTGTTCGCCAACGCCGATATTGCCGTGCTTCGCAGCGGCAAGGCCAAGAAAAACGACCCGCCCATTCCGGCGGACCTGGCCCCCATTTCCGGCAGCGGAAAGCGGGTGCGCAAGGAGGAGCCGGAACAGGAATTGGTTCTGGAACCCATCCGCTTCCGCTACAGCACCGAGTCCGTGGTGACGGAGGAGGAAGCGCCGGCGCAGGAGCAGCCGGAGCAGAAAGAGGGTCGCCGCCGCCGCAGACCGCAGAACGAGACCCCGAAGGAGCCGAAGCCGGAGCAGCGGCAGGACGGGCCAAAACAGAAACAGGAAACGCAGACTCAGGAGCGCCCCGGGAAGAAACCCTCCCGCCGCCGCCCCAACTATCGCCGCCGGAAGCCCAAGGCACAGGACGGCGGACAGGAGACCACGTAAGGAGACCGGGAAATGCACTGGAAAGAAAAACTGGGGAAGCAACCCATTCCGGCATGGCTGTTTGCGGTGGTGACGGTGCTCTATTGTGAGAGCCTGCTGCACCTATGGACCACAAAAACCTTTGCCGCCGGACGGTTCGCCGCTGTGCTGGCATTTGCACTGGGCTTCGGCGGCGTGATTGGGCTGATTTTTAGCTTTATCGGCGAAAAATGCTGGGGCAAGTGGGTCAGCACAGGGCTGATGGCGCTGCTGACGGTGTTTTATATCGTCGAGTATTTTGTCAATGATGCCTATATGTGCTTTATGCCTGTCAACACGCTGCTGGGCGGCGCGCAGGGAGTTGCGACGGATTTCACCGGGATCGTTCTGAACCTGATTGTTCAGGGCTTCTGGCGGATTCTGGTGTTTTTTCTGCCTGTGCTGCTGTACGCGCTGCTGGCGGCGCCCTGCCAGACCCGCTGGCGGACACGAGGATTTCTGCTGGCCGGGGTAATTGCCGCATATCTTTTGAGCTTCGGTATCGTGAAGGGCGTCGGAACCGATGCGGAGCGAATGAACGTTTCTTACGATTTCGACAGCGCGGTCCGCTGCTTCGGCCTTCACGTGGGAACCATTCTGGAGCGGACGCACAGCGCCGTGGCGCAAAACACGAAAGTGGAATTCGCACCGGTGGCGCCGCCCCCAACGGAAGTTACCGAAGCGCCTGAACAGGGGGCGGAAGAACCGCCGGTGGCCTATGCGCCTAACGTGATGGACTTTGACTTTGACGCACTGGCCCAGACCGAGGGAAATGCCAGCGTCGCGGCGGTTCATCGCTATGTCAGCACGGTGACACCCACCATGAAAAACGAGTACACCGGGCTGTTTCAGGGGAAAAACCTAATTCTGATTACCGCCGAGGCCTTTACCTCCGAGGTGATCGACCCCGAGCGCACCCCAACGCTGTACCGGCTTGCCACCCAGGGCATCCAGTTCCGGGATTACTACCAGCCTGCCTGGGGAGCCAGCACCACCACGGGAGAATTTTCCAATCTGGTGGGGCTGGTGCCGACCACTGCCGGAATGTGCATGAAGGAAGCAACCCAGCAGGACCTGTTTCTGACCATGGGGCACCAGCTTCAGGCCCAGAACTATTACAGCGCGGCCTACCACAACCACAACAAGGACTTCTATGACCGGGACAAGACCCACACCCATTTGGGCTATGACCGGTTTTTGGCACGCTACGGTGGATTGGAAGGAATCACCGGGGTTTTCCCGGAAAGCGATCTGGAAATGATCGACGTGACGGTGCCCCAGTACATCGACCACCAGCCCTTCAGCATCTACTACATGACGGTCAGCGGGCACTGTATGTACTCCCTGAAGGAAAACGCCATGGCGAGGAAAAATTATGACGTGGTGGCGGACATGGATCACTGCGAGGCGGTGAAGTGCTACTACGCCTCCCAGCAGGAGCTGGAATACGCCATGGAGTCGCTGGTGCGGCAGCTGGAGGAAGCGGGAATCGCCGACGACACCGTGATCGTCATTGCCACGGATCACTATCCCTATGGTTTGGAACGCAGCGGCGCGTGGCGCAATACCTCCGACTATCTGGCGGAGCTGTACGGCGTGGACAGCTACGATAAATTCATCCGGGACCACAACACCCTGATTCTCTGGAGCGGCTGTCTGGAAGGGAAAAATATTGTCGTGGACGAGCCGGTGTACAGTCTGGATATCCTGCCCACTCTATCCAATCTGTTCGGCGTAGCGTACGATTCCCGGCTGCTGGTGGGACGGGACGTGTTTTCCGGGGAGAGCCCGCTGGTGCTCTGGCCGGACTTCAGTTGGAAGACTGACAAAGGACAGTTCGATGCCCAGAACGGAACCTTTACCCCGGCAGAGGGAGCCGACGTTGACGAGGACTATATCGCCCGGGTCAAGTCCATCGTGCGCAATAAAATCGACTACTCCCGGCAGGTTCAGAATCTGGATTACTTTAACTATCTGGCAAAGGCCAGACAATAAAAAACAGCTGTCGCCCCAGACCGGTGTTCGCACCGGTTTGCAGCGACAGCTGTTTTTTTATTGTTGGAAGATGCTCCCCAGCACCACGCCTTCGGTTTTCGGCTCCTTGGGGCGGATGGCATCGTAGGCAATGGCGTAGGAGACTTCCGCCGGATTTCGCAGGAAGTAATACACCGCGAACTGGGCCGCCAGATACAGGACGAAAAACAGATAATAGCTCACGGTATCACGGATGGGCAGGCGGATGCCGACCATTGGCAGCAGCACGTCGCCGTAGCACAAAAAACTTGCGAGGATTTCCGCACCATAGTACCACCACAGGCGCACATCCAGCTTAAAAAGCTTCATACAGTTGCCCTTCATCATCTTCCGGCTCTCCCGCAGGGCGCCCAGCGCGCCGATGCCGGGCTTGTCGATGAGAACGAAGCGCGACATCCGCAGACGGAACAGAACCGGAATGGCAGCCGCCGCGATAACGATGGCGCACAGCACAAAGGCCGGAATCATCGCCTGCATGAGCTGGGCGTACAGCGCGTCATCCAGCACCATTTCCGGACTCAGCAGGGTCACATTCTCCATGATGGGTGTGAGCACCTCCATTACTTGACGGGAAAGAGGCGTCATCATAAAAATCATGGTTGCTAGGTAAATGCTGCCAAAGATAATACCAAAGAGTATCAATCCCTCCAGCAGAATGCAGCGCAGCAGCACCCAAAACCGGTCAAAGCCCAGCCGAAGCGTCTGGGGCGACACATACTGGCCCCGGCAAACGCGCAGCATGGCGGCCTGATAGCCCAGCTCCACGCACATGGTAACAAGCGTCACCACCCACGGCAGCATCGTCTGCGCCGAGGACAGGAACGTCCGCCGTCCCATACCGCTCAGGCCCGTTGCCTGAGACATCATCCCGTCCAGCAGCAGCCCCAGCAGCGTCACCAACGCGGACAGCCCCAGCGTCACCCCGGCGTAAACAGCGGCGACACGCTTCGCCTGAGGAGCGTCCGTCAGCCGCCGAAGGGCGCAGGCCTGTATTTCCTTCGTGTTTTGAATATCCATAACAATCTCCATTGCCTCTTGAAGTTCTACCTACAGTTATAAACCAAAGCGGCGAAAATAGCAAATGAATTTTTTGTTACTCTGGAAAATTGACGCCGGATATGGTACAGTATAGAAAACGATTCGTTACCGCAAAGGAGGGGTGTTCATGCCGCTGGGGGAAAAGCTGCGGCAGGCACGGCTGGAAGCGCACTTAAGCCAGCGGGCGCTGTGCGGCGGGGAAATCACCCGCAATATGCTCTCCCGCATTGAAAACGGGGCTGCTCAGCCCTCCATGAAAACCCTGCGCTACCTTGCCGACCGGCTGGAAAAGCCTGTAAGCTTCTTCTTGGATGAACAGGCGGTTGCTTCTGCCAATCAGGAAGTCATGGAATCCGCACGGCGATTCTACGATACCGGGCAGTATGCGCAGGCGCTGGAGACACTGGGGGGCTATTGTGGGCCGGACCCGGTCTATGACCGGGAAAAAGCGCTGCTGATGGTTCTGATCCGGCTGGCACTGGCGGAGCAGGCCATCAGCGAGCACCGGGAGCGGTACGCCCGGGAGCTGCTGGAACATACGGATACCCGGGGTGTCTACTGCGCCGAAGCCCTGAACCGGCAGCGCATTCTGCTGTTGGGACGGCTGGGCGGCAGTGAGCGGCTGTGCGCTCAGCTGTCCAGTCTGGACGAGGAGCTGATGCTTCGCGGGGCGGAAGCCATCCGTGATGGAGACACCCGCCGGGGCGCCCATCTGCTGGAAGCCATGCAGCACCGGGACACACCGCAGTGGATGCTGCTCCGCGGGGAGGTATTCCTGTCCGAGGGAGCCTACCAGGACGCCGTCCAGTGTCTCCGGCAGGCGGAGGACGCCTTCCCTGAGAAGGTCATTCCCCGGCTGGAAACCTGTTACCGGGAGCTGGGAGATTACAAGCAGGCCTACCTGTACGCCTGCAAGCAGAAAAAATAAGCGGGAACAGAGGGACATCCCCCCTTCGTTCCCGTTTTATTTTGGTTCCACCATGGCATAATAATGAAATACAAAATTCTGCGCACCGCATTTTATATTTTAAATGTACACGGGAGAGCCGTTCCCTGCTCTCCCGCTCTCGCATCACACCGCTGGCCCTGCGGCGATACACTTGACAGACAATGTAACACCCATCCGTCGTCACGGCTGCATTGGTGCTTCCCTTGCTGTCCGGGAGCAGTATATGCCGAATTGCGGAAATCATACGGAGGTAAATTATGGAACAATTTGTGACATTGCTGATTCCCGCCCTGCTGGCGCTGGTGGCGGTGCGGCTTCTGCTGCTGCCTATGAAGTTTATCTTTAAGCTGCTGATCCACTCCGCCTGCGGCTTTCTTTGCCTGTGGCTGCTGAACAGCATCGCCGGCTTCACGGGGATTTTCTTCCCCATCAACGCCGTCACTGTGCTCACCGCTGGAATTTTGGGCCTGCCGGGCATCGGCATTCTGGCACTGCTGGCAGTCCTGTAGCGACAGTATCCGCCGGGCCGCTACTTGTCGAGGTGGACATTCAGGTGGGGATAGGTCATTTCAATGCCCTGCTGGTCGAAAATGTCCTTGATGCGCTGCATCACCAGAAAATAGACATCCCAATAATCCGCAGGCTTCACCCAGATACGCAGATTGTAGCTGATGGCGCTGTCGCCGTAGCCGGTGATGACCGCGGCGGGGGCCGGCTCCAGCAGCACATTGTCCACCGTGCCCGCCTGCACCAGCGCGTCCAGTACCTTCTGGGTGGGGGCATTGTAGGAGGCGGACACATCGATTTCCACCCGGCGGCTGTCGGCGCTGGTGTAGTTGACGATCTGCGCCGCTACCACCGCGCTGTTGGGAATGGACACAACCCGGTTATCCGGCGTTGCCAGCACCGTGTAGGTCATGTTAATCTCCCGGACGGTGCCCGCCTGCCCCGCGATTTCCACATAGTCGCCGGAGTGGAAGGGGTGGGTGTACAGAATGGTGAAGCCGCCGATGATATTCGACACCATATTTTGCAGGGACAGGGAAAGAGCCAGGGTCAGCACGCTGGCCAGCGCCACAATACTGGACACATCGATCCCCAGGGTTGAAGCGGCGATCAGGAACAGCAGAATGTACATTGCCGCTTTGGAAAGAGACAGAATCAGACTGTGGGCCGCCTTTTCCAGCCGGGATTTATTCAGGGACGCTTCAATGAGCCGCATGAGAACCCGGATAATCAGCACGCCGATGACCAGAATCACCACAGCGGCGCTTAAGTTTTTAAACAGGGTGCTTTTCAAAAATTGGGATAATACAATGAGCATTTTACTTCCTCCTTTTTCCCTTATTATATCGCGTTTTCCGAAAATAGCAATCGAAACCCCCGGAACGGTACCGTTCCGGGGGCAAATTCATCAGATTCCGGGGAAAATCAGGGTAACCTTGAACAGGTCGCCGTCCACCAGCAGCTGGAGTTCTCCCTTTTGCAGCTCCATCAGGCTTTTGGCGATGTTCAGCCCTAAGCCGCTGCCCTCGGTGTTCCGGGAGCCGTCGCCCCGGACAAACCGCTCCATCAGCTCGTCCGCGCCGATGTTCAGCTCCTCCCGGGAGATGTTCTTCACCGACAGAAGCACCTTCCCGCCCATCTGGGACAGATCGATGTACAGCCGGGTTCCGGGCATGGCGTACTTCACCGCGTTGCCCAGCAGGTTACTCAGCACCCGCCAGACCAGCCGCCCGTCCGCCATCATGGGCACGGAAGCGTCGTCGTGCCGGAACACCGGGCTGAGCATGGCCCGGTCCAGCTTGTCGGCAAACTCGCCCAGGGCCTGATTCACAGCCTCCACCGCGTCCACCCGGGTGATGTCCACGGTCATGTTGCCGGTGCTGGCCTTGCTCATGTCCATCAGGTCGTCAATGAGCTTTTTCAGCCTTTGCGACTGCCGGTCCAGCACCTCCAGATACTCTGCCCGTTCCTCCTCCGTCTGGGCCTTTTGCAGCAGGTCCACATAGTTGATGATGGAGGTCAGGGGGGTCTTGATGTCGTGGGACACGTTGGTAATCAGCTCCGTCTTCATCCGCTCGGATTTCAGTTGCCTCCGGGCGGCGTCTATGGTGACGTTTGCCAGATTGTTGAGACTCTCGGCAAACTGGGCGAAGGCGCCCACCATGTGTTTTTCGTCAACTTTGATGTTCAGGTCGCCCTTACTCATGCGGCTGGCGCTGTCCATGAGCTTGCCGAAGCAGTAAGCGCCGTAGCAGATAAGCGCGACCCACAGAATCAGGGTCCACAGTTCTCCGTCACTGGCATACACCAGCAGAACGCACACCGCGCCTGCCAGCAGCCACTGCCACACCAGCGGCAGGTAGGAAATGAACCGGTTCACCCGCTTTTCCAGCCAACGGGCCATATCGCAGAGGCGTCCCCACAGCTTTTTCGCCATCCGAACCAGCCAGGGGAAGGCTCTGGTACTGAGAATACCCTCCAGCCACACGGCGAACCGGACGCACAGCCGCAGGCACCAGCCGCACAGGGTGTTGCGCCACCAGAAGCCGCCGGGGGTTTTGAGCTGGGCCACGAAGGCGTAGCAGAAGCCCACAAACACCAGACAGCCCAGATAACACAGCGCAATACCAACACAGCAGGCAGTGAGCACATCGCTGGACAGGAGGTATTGCGTCAGGGCCGCCCCGCCGGCGATACAGCCCGCGATCAGACAGCCGCCGCCCACCAGATACACATCCAGCGGAATTCGGTTCAGCCCACCAGCCTGTACCTCGGGGATACCGGGCTTCCGGCCCGCGGCGGTGCACAGGTACACTGCCGTCACCGCCATCAGCAGCAGGCAGATGCCCACCAGGGGCAGCAGAATCTGCCGGGAATCGCGAACAGCCTTCACCAGATTCCACCCGGCGGCATCCCGGTCGTTGTCGCCGATGTACAGCGTCACGGTCATCTCCGGCATGGTGACGTAGACATACTTTGCTTCCACTTCCTCACCGGTTGTGCTGTCATAGTAAGCAATTCCGTTGATCTGGTAGCTACTCAGGGGCTTGTCGCCCACCATGACAGGCTCCGTTACCGCGATATCCGGCACCGTCTCCACAGGAGCGGTGGAGGGAGGGACGGTGTGCGCCGTGGTCTCCGGGGCGGCGGTTTCCTCGCTGGCTGCGGGTTCTTCTACAGTCTCGTTCGCTTCCGTTTCCCCGGGAACAGCGGAGGCGTTGGAGGGTGCGCCGGTTTCTTCCACATAGGCTGCTTCCTGAGCTGCCGTTTCCATGGGGTTGCCGTTTTCGCCGGTGGGAACAGGCTCCTCCGGGACAGCCTCCACCACGGTGGTTTCGGGGACGGTTTCCACTGTGGTCTCCGGGACAGTTTCCTCCGGCTCCGGGAGGTTGCCGGTAAAGACAAGATAGCCGTTTTCATCGGTGGTCAAACGGCCAACGGGATCGATATCAGAAATTTCATAAATGATGGCCCCGTCTGAATCGATGCAGCAGAAATAGTTCGGCTGATTGTTTTCGATATCAATGCAGGGTTCGAAGCCTCGGAATACAACCCTGCCGGATTCATCCTTGAACACAAATCCAATGCTGATGTCGGTGCTGAAGTTGTAACGGCTGGTGGAACTCCCCGTGCTGATTCCGTATACGGTGCTGCCCATGGGTTGTATGGCGTCATAAAGGAAGGGTTCTCCCGGTTCCACAGTATGGGGAAAGACATCTTCGTCTGACTGCTGCGCCGTCGGTTTGCTGTCTACCAGATACAGGTAATTCCCGCTGACGGGGAACCCATAGGTCAGCCAGCCCTGATTCAACGCCGCGTCCATATTGTAAGAACTGAGCACCTTGCCCTCGGCGTCGGTGATGGTGTAGGCGTGGTTGGGGTAATTGCGGACGAACCAGTCTACGTCGCCGTAATAGGCACGGAACATGTCCTCGGGGCAGCCCCCCAGAATTTTGCTGGCATAGTTCATGGCCAATTCGCTGGCGTAATTTCTGGCATTGTCCCGTTCCAGCCCGCTCCGGTACTCGTCCACGGTCTTGTTGTACAGGTCCATCTCCGACAGGCCGATGATGCAGGCCGCGCCGCCCACTGCCCCCAGCAGGCACAGGGCACACAGGGCGATGGCGATAAATTTAAAGACAATATGGTTTTTCATTTCCGGTCACTCTCCATCTTGTAGCCCTGTCCCCAGACCACCTTCAAATACCGGGGCTCTGAGGGGTTGATTTCGATTTTTTCCCGCAGGTGCCGGATGTGCACCGCCACCGCGCCCTCGCTGCCCAGGGCCGTCTCCTGCCAGACGGACTCATAGAGCACCTTGGTGGAGAACACCTTGCCGGGGTTTGCCATAAGCAGGTGCAGAATGGCGTATTCCGTGGGGGTCAGGGACACGGTTTCCCCATCCACCATGACGGACTTGGTGCGGTCGTCCAGTGTCACACCGCCGACGGTCAGGTTGCCGTCCACGGTTTCCGGTTTGCTGCCCAGACGGTCATACCGACGCAGTTGGGAGCGCACCCGGGCCAGCACCTCCACCGGTACGAAGGGCTTGGTGATGTAGTCGTCCGCGCCCACGTTCAGGCCCAGCACCTTGTCCTCGATTTCGGATTTGGCGGTGAGCAGGATAATGGGGGCGTTGGAAAACTCCCGGATTTTGGAGGTTGCCGTAATCCCGTCCATCACCGGCATCATCACGTCCAGCAGAATCAGGTGGATGTCGTTTTGGCGCACGATATCCAGCGCCTCCTGCCCGGTGAAAGCCTCGAACAAATTGTAGCCCTCCGGCGTCAGGTAAATTTTCAGCGCGTTGACAATATCCGGCTGATCGTCACAAATGAGAACATTATACACGGCCCCTCGCCCCTCTTTCTCTATTCTGGCCCTATTATAACATCAAAGTTCTTAAGAAGAAAGAGGAAGAATTCTTAAAAGAATATTAAGTCGGCGGCGAGTCGCCGCGGACAATGCGCACGCAAGGTGTGTGTCATTGTTACGCTATTGGGCGTGCTCGGTATCGCCACCCGCGTGCCATCTTCTTTCGCTGAAGAAGAATTTAATTGACAAATGATAATGAACAATTGACAATTGTGGGTATCCCTTCGGGATGAATGAAATAGAGTACAAACACGAAATACGCGTGTTTTTCCCAAAGAAACCTGCCATTTATGACATTTTTTAATTGTCCCGCAGGGACTCCTTAATTGTCAACTGTCAATTGTCAATTGGCAACTATAGAACAATTTATCTCACCAGAGAACGATACCGAGCTATACCCTATGGTGTAACGAATATACACCAACCGGGCACGCATTGGCAGTCCGCCCTGCAGACAAAAGCGCCCGCCTTGCGGCGGGCGCTTGGGCTATGGAAGTTTAAGGCTTTCCAACGGGAATACTGGTGTGTTCCCGAATGGCATCCAGCAGGGCGTCCAAATTCTCTTCGTGGGTAAACCGGCATACCTTCTGTTTGCCATCAAAGCAAATCACCAGATAGCACAGCGTGCCATAAATTTTCCCCTTCTCGAAGAATCCCTTGGTCACGCCAAGGCGTTTAAACACCCGGGTGATCGCGGAAAAAGGGATGTAGCCAACCCGGCTGAAGCCGTACATACCTACATACAGCGCCTTATCGCCCAGACCGAAGTCCTCATAATGGGTACAGCACACCCTATCGGGCCGGAGAACCTCCGGGGGCAGGGTTTTTTCGGACAGGGCTTTCGGTGGGATATACATAGGAATGTTCCTTTCTTTTGGAAAATTACGCCTTAGCGGTCTTCTCGCCCTTGGGGGCCTTCAGGATGAACAGAACCAGCAGCACGACAGCGATGCCGACGCCCAGGAACTTGGAGATGGGCGGGAAGAAGGAGATGCCGCCCAGATACAGCTTACTGTTGAACACGAAGGACACGGTAACGGCGGTCATGAACGCAGCGGGCAGGGCGCAGACGTAAGCGTTCTTGCCCTCATGACGCAGGTACATGGCAGCGGTCCACAGAACGATGGCAGCCAGAATCTGGTTGGTGGAAGCGAAGTAGTTCCAGATGGAGGTGTAGTCCAGCTGAGAGACCAGAACGCCCAGAGCCAGCAGGGGGACAGTCAGGATCAGACGGTTCTTGTAGCTCTTCTGATCCAGATGCAGGGCATCAGCGACGGTCAGACGAGCGCTGCGGAACGCGGTATCACCGGAGGAGATGGGGCAGGCGATAACGCCCAGCATCGCCAGGATGGCGCCGAAGCCGCCCATGGTGGTGGCGCAGATGTTGTAAACGCAGCCAGCCTGACCAACGGACATAGCTTCCTTCAGGCCGGTCATCAGGCCGCCCTCGATGGGGAACAGAGCGCAGGAGGCAGCAGCCCAAACCAGAGCGATGATGCCTTCGCAGACCATTGCGCCGTAGAAGACCATGTGGGACTGCTTCTCACTCTTGCAGCAGCGGGCCATGATGGGGGACTGAGTGGAGTGGAAGCCGGAGCAGGCGCCGCAGGCCACGGAGATGAACATGGCGGGGAACATGGAGGTTCCGGCGGGATGCATATTGCGCAGGGGGAAGATCTCGGGAATCGTATAGCCCTTCACGATGGTGCCGAGGCCCACGCCGATGGCCATGACGATCAGGCAGATGCCAAACAGGGGATACAGCTTGCCGATGATCTTATCGACAGACAGGAAGGTGGCGATGAAGAAGTAGGCGAACACGATGGTCAGCCAGAAGTACTTGTTGGTGAGGATGCCGGTGGAACCGCCCTGGCCGCACAGGTAGCTCAGCAGGCCAGCGGGGCCGACAGCGAACACAACGCCGACCATGAACAGCAGCACGGTGGAGAACACACGCATAACCTGCTTCATGACGTTGCCCATGTACATACCGGTCAGCTCAGGAACGCTGAGGCCCTGGTGACGCATGGACATGAAGCCGGAAGCGAAGTCATGAACACCGCCGGCGAAGATGGTACCGAAGGTGATCCACAGGAACACGCTGGGGCCCCACATTGCGCCGCCCACAGCACCCCAGATGGGGCCAAGGCCTGCAATGTTCAGCAGCTGGATCAGGAAAATACGCCAGCTGGGCATAACGACGTAGTCAACGCCGTCCTCCATGGTGACTGCCGGCGTCTCACGGTCGTCAGGACCGAAGGTCTTGGATACGAATCCGCCATAGATGAAGTATCCAGCGATGAGAATAGCCAGACATACGAAGAAACTAATCATAAATTACCCTCCTTACAGTATGGCGTCGCGGAGCTCCGCAGCCCCGGGGCGCATTTCCAAACGCAGAGCAAGGACGTTGGCGCATCCTCGCTGTACAGAGACATTGTAGTACGTTTCTCGGTAAAAGTCAACAAAAACATTTCAAAATTCTGTCACAAAATTGTTCTAACCGCATAGTCGCCTATTCCGTTGACATTTCCCCGGAAATACGGGTTTATCCTGAATTTTTCCCAGTGTAAAGCTTTGGTTCTGCCCTTGTGGGCAAGCGGAAAACCGCGTCCCGCAGGTTGCGGGACGCGGTATGGCTTGCGGTGGCTCAGCCCTTGACGGAACCGGCAGTAACACCTTTGATGATGGATTTGCTCAGCAGGATGTAAACGACCACGACAGGCAGAATTGCCAGCAGGATGAACATGTACACCTTGCCCATATCGAACTTGGAGTAGTCCGCGCTGCGCAGCTGGGCGATCATCAGAGGCACGGTCTTCATCTCCGCCTTGTCCAGCAGCAGAGCAGGCATGAAGTAGTTGTTCCAGGACTGGACGAAGTTGAAGATCAGCTGAACTGCCAGTGCAGGCTTCAGCATGGGCAGAATGATGGTATTGAAGGTACGGAACTCACCGGAGCCGTCCACCCGGGCGGCATCGATGATTTCCATGGGCAGGACGCTTTCCATGTACTGCTTCATGTAGAAGAACACCACAGGGGCGGCGATGCCGGGAAGAATCAGGGGAATGTAGCTGTTGGTCCAGTGCAGCTTCACGCACATCTGGTAGAAGCCCACGGCGGAAACCTGAGTGGGGATGACCATGACCGCCATAATGAAGGTAAAGGCTACCTTCTTGAGCTTGAAGTCATAGGCGTGGATGCCGTAGGCCGTCAGGGCGGAGAAGTAGGTGGACAGCACGGCGGTGGAGGCGGCGATGATGAAGCTGTTCAGCATACCTCTTGGGATGTTGATGGACGCGTCTGTCCAGGCGTTCTTCAGATTCTTGAAGAAGTAATTGCTGGGCAGGAGCCGGAAGCCGCCCTGCAGATCCGCGTTGGAGCGGCTGGCGTTGACAAACAGCATATAGAAGGAGAACAGACACAGCACAGACAAGAAAATCAGAATCAGGTACACCACAAAACGGCTGGCCTTCAGCCGACGTTTCGCTTTCAGGTTTTCATTGGAAAGTTCGTTCATGTTCTTCCCTCCTTAGTCCTTTTTGGTCAGGGAACGGTAAACCAGAATGCTCAGCAGACCCGTGATGATGAAGATGATCACGGAGATTGCGCCGGCCATACCGTAGTTCTTGCTGGTCTTCAGATAGCTGTTCAGGTACATGATCAGGGTCATGGAGGTTCGGTTAGGCGTGCCGCCGCCGTTGGTCAGCACCTGAGGCACATCGAACATCTGCAGGCCGCCGATCAGCGCGGTAATGACAGTGTAAACCAGAATCGGCGTCAGCAGAGGCAGGGTAACCTTGAAGAAGGTCTGGGTAGCAGTTGCGCCGTCGATGTTGGCGGCCTCAAACATATTCTGGTCGATGCCCATGATGCCTGCCATCAGCAGAATAGTGGTATTGCCGAACCAGAGCAGGAAATTCATCAGGCAGATCAGGCCCCGAACCGTTACTTTAATGGAGAAGAAGTCAATGGCTTCATCAATCACGCCCATCTGGGTCAGCAGCTGATTCACCGGGCCGACGTTGGAAAACAGGGTGAAGAACAGCATGGAGAAGGCGGAAGCCATAATCAGGTTGGGCATGTAAATAACCGTCTTGAAGAATTGCTGACCCTTGATCTTCAGCCGGTAGCTGGTGAAGAAGATGGCAAGCAGCAAGGCTATGACGATCTGCGGAATCGCGCCGCCCAGCCAGAGCACGATGGTGTTTCCGGCGTACTTCAGAATGTCGATAACACCGTTGGCATCGGGCGTAAAGAGCTTAATGTAGTTGGCCAGACCTACGAAGTTGGGGCCGACCTGCTTCAGACCGGAGCGGTAGTTCTCAAAGAAACTGTTGTAAATGGTCAGAAACAGAGGGTAGAGGTTGAATATGGCATAGGTGATGAAAAAGGGCGCGATGAACAGGTAGCCCCACTTGGCATAGCTGATGCCTTTTCGCTTTGTGGGCGCTTTTTCACGCAGTTGATTCATAGAAACATCCTCCTTGCTTTCTTGTCTTCGATTCAAACCGTGTGCGCACACGTTCTGAAGCCAAGGCAAGCTGTGATTGAAAATGGGGCAAGGCTCTCGCCTTGCCCCACAGGTTGCACTATGTCAGATTCCGCAAGCCATCAAGGAGTAACGATCTCGGGGTACTTTTCGTTGATGTACTTGTAGTAGTTGGCCATGGCCTCTTCCTCGGTGACAGCACCGTCGCAGTACTCTCTCCAGTAGGTCTGCAGGCCTTCGCACAGCAGCTGGTCGTAGATGGTCTTATTCTCGAACTTGATGTTCTTAGCCAGGTCAACGAAGACAGCCACGTCGTTCTGGCCGCCCAGGAAGGCGTTGCCGTAGTTGGGGTCAGCAGCGAACTTGGCGTTGACAGCCTGGTTGTTGGTGAACTGAGACTCGTTCTTGATCAGGTTCTCGCAGACTTCCTCATCGTTGATGAAGGTGTCCATGATGTCAGCCAGCATGGTGGGGTTGTCGGAGCCGGTAGCAGCCAGCAGCCAAGTGCCGCCCCAGAAGTGAGCCTGAGGTCCCTGGCAGATCGCCCAGTCGCCGGGGCAGCCCTTCTCAGGATCCTGAGCGTTGCCCATGGAGAAGTTGAAGTACCAGGCAGGTCCGAAGTAGCACATGGTCTTGCCGTCCTTGAACATCTGAGCGGTGCACTCGTCGTCCCAGATGCCGGTGGTCAGGGTGTAGCCCTTGTCGGAGAAGTCCTTAGCCTGAGCCTGCCATGCCTTGATGGAGTCGTTCAGAGTCAGCTTGCCGGAGTCGTCAACCAGAGCGGAGGTGCCGTTGTCGGAGAACACACGGAAGGTCTCGGACTCGGAGGCGGTCATGTAGTAACCCTTAGCCTTGGCGTCAGCGGCGACAGCGTTGAACTTGTCCCAGCTGTCCAGCTTGGCCTGAACCTCAGCGGGATCATCGGTGCCCAGGACGTCCTTGGCGATGGAGCGGCGATAGATCAGAGCGGAGGGGCAGCACTGGAAGGAGACACCCTTGACAACGCCGTTGGCGTCGGAAGCGGCCTGCACAGTGTACTCATAGGTGTTGGAGAAATCGGTGACGCCCAGAGCCTGAATGTCCTGGGTGAACTCGGAATCGGTGTACTTCAGGATGTAGTCAGCCTCAGCCAGGAACATATCGATCTTCTCGTCAGCGGGGGCATTTTCCTGATTCAGCAGAGCCTCGTCCAGCTTGTCCTGATAAACGCCGCCGTCAGAGGGGTTGATGATCCAGTTAACGGTGATGCCATCGGGAACGGTGTAGTACTTCTCGAAGAAGCCCTTGAACTCTTCGTTCCAAGCGTAGATGTTGAAGACCTTGCCTTCTTCCTCGGCGGGAGCCTCGGTGGCGGCAGGCGCTTCAGTCGCGGCGGGAGCCTCCGTCTTGGGGGCCTCAGTAGCGGGAGCGGCGGTAGAGCCGCCGCAGGCAGCCAGACTCAGAACCATGGTAAGAGCCAGCAGCATAGCCATCAGTTTTTTCATGTTTTTTCCTCCTTGCAATTATGTCCGTATTATCCGGGATCCTACGCAAATTTCACAATTTACGTTTTCGTTGACCCCTTCCATGCCTATATGTTAAACTTAATCGTTTTCAAAGTCAAGAAAAATTTGCGCATATCTCGACGATTTGTGGATTCTGTGCATTTTCCAACCTTGCTGTTGTGCAATATGACGGCGAATTCCCAAAATAATCCATTATTTTACCGCCCTGTTACGGCGGAAAGCTCCAAATGGCTGGTAGTTTGTGGCTCACGGCGATGAAAAAACGCCCTTCCCGAAAACGACTCCGTTCTTTTTCCTGCAATCTCAGGCACCGTCAAAAAACGTCTGCGCCTGGATATCCGCACGGCCTCAGCGTCAAAATAGCCCAGCACCCGCCGATTGTTTCATGCCGCTATTTTCCGACAATTGCGGTGCAAAAACGCAAAAACACCTTTTTTGCCGGCAGAACAGAAGGGCATCCGGAAGGATGCAGCTATATTTTGGTGTAATCAGCTTCTTTCCCACACAAAGGCGGCGTGCGGATACCAGCATGGTTTTTCATAGCGCAGGGCCATGAAGTGTGCAGAGACTTGTGATTATTCATAAGACCGGGCTTTAATTTGTTCTGTACATTATGTATTATGCTGCCTTTTCGGGATTGAACTGTGCGTTGCCATATTCTTCGCCGCCAAGGTATGGAATTTGAGACTGGTTTTCCCGATAGCGGATTGTTCACGGATGTCTCCGGCGCTGCGGTCATCACCTGTGGAACACCGAATTGCAGGCCAGTGCCGACGCTGCGCCTGTGCGGCGGGTCAGGAGCGTATCCGCTGAATGCTGCGGGGCGATATCATTCACAAAAGATGCAACGAAAACGTTTTCTGACAAATTTCTACGGATTTGGGCATTCTGCGCCGGACTCCGCCAGCCGGAATCTTTCTTCCTTGGCATGACAAACCGGTCAACACCTTTTGGATGTCTCCTGCATATTCTAGCGGGAGGTGATATTTTGGCTATCGTGCAGACCGACGTACCCATGACGGCTGAACTCTGCGAGCAGACCATTGGGCAGCTGCTGCGGCGGTATCCCGCATTTCGCTCCGAAAGTCTGACGACCACCGCCTTTGGCAGGCCCGTCCTCTCTTTGACCATCGGGCAGGGGGAACGGAAAGTGCTCTATTCCGCTGCCCACCACGCGAATGAGTGGATTACCACTCCTGTGCTGCTGAAATTTCTGGAGGAGCTGGCTCTGGCGGCGGAAAATGACGGAAAGATTTTCGGCGTGCCTGCCCAGAACATTCTGAAGGCTGCCACCATTTACACTGTGCCCATGGTAAATCCGGACGGCGTAGATTTGGTCACCGGAACCATCGAGCCGGGGACGCTGGAATACACCACCGCCCAAACGCTGGCAGACAATTACCCCGCTATTCCTTTCCCCGAGGGCTGGAAGGCCAATCTGTTGGGGGTTGACCTGAATCTGCAATATCCCGCCGGATGGCTGCGGGCACGGGAGATCAAGTTTTCCCAAGGGTATACCAAACCCGGCCCGAGAGATTATGTGGGCCGTGCTCCGCTGAACCAGCGGGAATCCATCGCCATGGCCCGCTACACGGAGGAAGTTGACCCCGCGCTGGTCGTTGCCTTCCACACGCAGGGGGAAGTGATTTACTGGCAGTTCGGGGACTACGTGGTGCCCGGCGCGAGAGCTCTGGCGGAGGAATTCGCCCGGCTCAGCGGCTACGCGCTGGAGGACACCCCCTATGAATCCAGCTTCGCCGGATACAAGGACTGGTTTATTCAGGATTGGCGGCGGCCCGGCTTCACCATCGAGTCGGGAATCGGGGAAAGCCCCCTGCCCTTAAGTCAATTCGACGACATTTACAAGGCAAATCTGGGCATATTGGTTACGGGGGCTACAGGGTTGCCGCAATAAAGTGCGGAGTGCGGAGTGATGATATCGCCTTCGGCGATGAATCTGAAACGAAACCCAGTTATCTTCACTCTTCGCTTTCATCTCGTCACTCTTAACTCCTCACTCCTAACTCTTCACTCAAAAAATCTCTTGACGAATTAAGCATAAGCTTATATAATAAGCTTATGCTTAATAAAGGAGGGAGCGCCCATGACACAACGCGAGCGGCAGGTTTTGCAGCTCATTGAAGCCGATCCCATGATTTCCCAGCAGGAAATCGCGGACAAGCTGGGCATCACCCGGTCCTCCGCGGCAGTTCACATTTCCAATCTGATGAAAAAAGGCTGCATCGCCGGAAAAGGTTACGTCCTGCGCAGCGGCAGTTACGCCGTAGTGGTGGGCGGCGTCAACGTGGACATCGGCGGGCGTTCCTTCGCTCCGCTGGTGGCGGCGGATTCCAATCCCGGTCAGGTCAGCGTCAGTATGGGCGGCGTGGGCCGGAACATTGCGCACAACATGAGCCTGCTGGGGCTGGACGTCCGGCTGCTGACAGCCTACGGCGACGATCTCCACGGGCAGCAGGTGGCAGCCTCCTGCTCGGAGCTGGGCATCGATCTGAGCCACGCCCTGCGGATCCCTGGCGGCACCACCTCAACCTACCTGTATCTGGCAGACCCGGCAGGGGAAATGGCGCTGGCGGTGTCGGATATGTCCATTTGCGACAAAATCACCCCGGCCTATCTGGCATCAAACCTGCCCCTCCTGCAAAACGCCCAGGTCATCGTGGCAGACACCAATATTCCCGCCGAGGCTCTGCAATATCTGGCGGAAAATGTCACCGTTCCCCTGTTTGTTGACCCCGTTTCCACTGCCAAGGCGGAGAAGCTCCGCCCCATCCTGCACCGCATCCACACGCTGAAGCCCAACCGGCTGGAAGCAGAGCTGCTGTCCGGGGTGAAGATCAAAAGCAGGGAGGACGTAGAAAAAGCTGCCGACGCGCTGAGCGCCATGGGCGTGCACCGGATGTTCATTTCTCTTGGCGCGGACGGCGTGTACGCCGCCATGGGGAAGCAGAAGCTGTGGCTGGCCAATATTCCCGGGCACATGGTCAACACCACCGGCTGCGGCGATGCGTTCATGGCAGCGCTGGTGTGGGCTTATCTGGAAGGCAGCGATCTGGAAACCACCGCCAAGGCGGGGCTTGCCGCCGGCTCCATCGCCATGGAATCCCCGGAGACCATCAATCCCCAGATGTCTGCCTTGGCCCTGAAAAAGAAAATGACCATGTAATATGTAGGGCGGCTTGCCCTCAAGCCGCCGCAAAGCTTCCACCGTTCTCAGCGGCGGGCTGAGGGCAGCCCGCCCTACAAAAACAGAAAAGGAATGACACTTATGAACATGAACAAATATCTGGATGTAAATCCCGAGGTCGCCGCTGCAATTGCTGCCGGCAAGCCCGTTGTGGCGCTGGAATCCACCATTATCTCCCACGGTATGCCCTACCCTCAGAATGTGGAAACCGCTCTGAATGTGGAGAAGATCATCCGGGAAAACGGTGCGGTGCCCGCCACCATCGCCATCATCGGCGGCCGCCTGAAGGCCGGTCTGACTGCCGAGGAAATCGAGTACTTCGGCAAGAAGGGGCAGGCCATTGCTAAGGCTTCCCGCCGGGATATCGCCGTCCTGTGCGCCCGGGGTGAGGACGGCGCTACCACCGTCACCACCACCATGATGATCGCCCACATGGCGGGCATCAAAATCTTCGCCACCGGCGGCATCGGCGGTGTGCATCGGGGTGCCGAGACCACCATGGACATCTCCGCCGATCTGGAGGAGCTGGCCCAGACCCCTGTTATGGTGGTCTGCGCGGGCGCCAAGTCCATTCTGGACTTGGGCCTGACGCTGGAGTATCTGGAAACCAAGGGCGTGCCTGTCATTGGCTACGGCACCGAGGAGCTGCCCGCCTTCTACACCCGCCAGTCTGGCTTCGGCGTGGACTACCGCATGGACAGCCCCGAGGAGCTGGCTGCCGCCTTCAAGGCCAGCCACGACATGGGCCTGAAGGGCGGTATGCTGGTGACCAACCCCATCCCCGAGGAATACGCCATGCCGCTCACCACCATCAATGCCGCCATTGACCAGGCCATTGCCGAGTGTAACGCGCAGGGCATCCACGGCAAGAAGACCACACCCTTCCTGCTGGCCCGGGTGGCGGAGCTGACCGGCGGCGACAGCTTGGCTTCCAACATTCAGCTGGTGTACAACAACGCCAAGCTGGCTGCCCGGACCGCCGTGGCTTACTGCGGGCTGTGATTTCCAATTTCGGGAGGGGAAATACTTCCTCTCCCGAAAAAATACCATCTTCCAGAAAAAAAGGATTGCAAATTTTCTTTGTTCATGATATAATCCCCCGTGTGTCCGTTCAAAGGATGACGCTCCAACATTGGGATGTCGCCAAGCGGTAAGGCATCAGACTTTGACTCTGACATTCGTCGGTTCGAATCCGGCCATCCCAGCCAAATATGATCCGCTAGCTCAGTCGGCAGAGCAACTGCCTTTTAAGCAGTGGGTCCGGAGTTCGAATCTCCGGCGGGTCACCACCAGGCAGGGCCTGGAGCCAATGCGCTCCGGGCCTTTCCCTTTTCCGAGGTTTATCGCCCGGTAACGAAACAGCATCTTAAATGTTGCTTAAACACAAAAGACCAGATGCCTATTTGGGCATCTGGTCTTTTGCCGTTGGAGATTCGAAAAATCAAATGGGACAGCCCGGCGACTCGATGCCGGGCACTCCTGATATCCGGACGTGCAGGGGCTATTCCAGCAGCATTCCCAGCAGCCTGACATCGGTAAAAGCCGGGTGCTCGTAGGCAGCGTCCAGCAGAGCATCCACATTGTCCGCGTTGTTTTCGATTTCCTTGGAGAAGAGCTGGGCGGTTTCTACAAAATCCCCACCCAATTGCCGCAGCAGCAGACAGGAAATAACCATAAACTTTACCCGGCTGTACAGGTCGTAGTCCGACACCGCCTGAAGCCAGTAGCGGCCCACAAAGTACCGGGCCAGCGCCGGTGTGCGGCTGTCCCAGTCCGATGGTGCCGGGGTGCGTAAGCAGGTTTCCCACCTGTCCGTTAGAATTTCGAGGGACCGGAAAAAGGGGAGAATTTCGGCGGCATTCCCCGGTTGGGCAAGCTCTGCGGCAGTTTCCAGCGCGGCATCCGGGTCAAAGGGAGCCGCTTCCCCACCGTCCAGCGCCCCTTGGGCCTGACAGCCATAGAGCAGAAGCAGCGCCAGCGCCTGCCCTACGGGACGATCAGAATCGTCCAGAAGAGCCAGCGCCTGCTGCCGCGTGGTTTTCAGAATCTCCATAGCTTCCGCATCGTATTCTGCCTCTCCGTCCCCGGGGACTTCCTCCGTGACGAAGGCAGCGGCGCCGCTCAGAATCAGCCGGGCGGCTTCCGGACAGCTCAGTTCCAGCCCCAGCTCCACAAAATCGCCGTAATCGTGGGTCAGACGGGGAAACTCCTGGCAGGTTTTGCACAGGGCGTATTCCCCCAGCTCTGCCTGAATCCGACACAGCCCGTCCTGCCGCCACATGGGACAGCGCCTGTCGGCGATGGTGATATAGGTCTTGCCATCTTCGCAACGGAGGACATGGCGCAGATCGTCCCCCAGCGCGCCGGGAAGCTTCCGGTAAAAGGCGGCGGAATCGGTATCTACCTCTACCTCCCACTCCTTGCAGCAGCTGTCAGGGCAGTTTCCTGCAAGGCAGCGGAAGCGGTCATAATAGTCGGGCTTTCCCAGTTTCATCAGAAGTCACTCCGGAAAAAGAGCGCATACGGACAGTACGCGCTCCAAAGATTATTGATTGGGTCGGATAGCGCCCATAATGGACGAGGCGTCCTGCAGGGCCTGCTTGCTGGAGCTGACGGCAACCTGAAGCTGGGTCAGCTGGGTCATGACCTTGTCTGCCATTTCCGTGATGTCGGAGGAAATGCCGTCGACCTTAGCGGAGGCCTCCGTCAGCACGTTGGTGGCCTGAAAATAGACCAGCTCCGCCCGTTCCTTCGCCTCCCGTTCAATGCGTTCCGCCCGGCGGTAGGCTTCCAGCTCATCGCTGGCGCTGGGGGATAGGGCCGGTGCCGGAGCTTCCGCAGGCTGTTCTTTTGCGGTAGCCTGTTCCAGCTGTTGTTCCAGTTCCGCGCACCGGGTCTGCGCCGTGTCCAGCTGCCGAGTCAGCTCGGCGCATTTTTCTTCCAGCGAGGCCACGAGAAGCCGCTGGCTTTCCGCGTCCGGCAAAGCATCCACCTGCTGGCGAAGGGATTCGTTCTCAGCGGTGAGCTGATTGATCTGGTTGTTGTGTTTGGTGTTGAGATATTCCAGGTAATGCACCACGTCCTCCCGGTTGAAGCCGTTGAACGCGGAGCGGAAGCTCTGAGGCGTAGACATAAAAGTTCCTCCTTGTAAGGGGATCATCCTCTGAATTTCTTGAATTATACCACAGGAAAACAGGAAAAACAACCACTTTCCCCAAAACTCTCCCGGGGGGCGGCAGAAAAAATTTTGGTTTTCCTCTTTACAAATCCGGGAAATCCTGCTATAATAATCGGGAATTTAAAAAATGCGCCGGTGGCTCAATGGATAGAGCATCGGATTCCGGTTCCGAGGGTTGGGGGTTCGAGTCCCTTCCGGCGTACCAAAAAACCAGATACCCGTTCGGGTATCTGGTTTTTTGATATTCCGGGCAGGACTCGAAAGGGCGGCGGCAGCGTAAGCTGCTGTAAAAACAGTCCGGCGGACTGTTTTTAGCCCGTGGGAGAGTCCCTCCGATTTGAGACGCATCCCATAGGGATGTGGATCAAATTGGAATCTGTCCGATTACAAAATGTGTTGGTGCGGCACACTTTTTCGAAAAGCCCTATAAGAACACTCGTACCAAGGCAAGATAATCCGAACCTTATCTCAGTGGGAGAAGGGTTCGGATTATTTTTGTTTTTGGGACTCGAATGATAAAAAGGGGCTGTCTCACGAATGCGGTGAGACAGCTCCTTCAGCGTACCAAGAACCTGCGTTTTCCGAGCCTCCGGTGTCCGCATCGGCTGTATCGGCGGACTGCGGGGGCCTTTACTTCTCCAGAATCAAGCTGCAGTCGGTTTCCGCCAGCGCGCTCTTGATGTAGGAAGCTGCCTCGGCAGGGGTCAGCTTTACCTGCTCGCCGGTCTGCATATTCTTCACAGAACAGACGCCCTCGGCAATTTCGTCCTCGCCCAGAAGCACGGCAAAGGGCACCTCCAGCTTGTTGGCGTAGGCCATTTTCTGCTTGAATTTCTTCTGCTCGCCGTACAGCTGCACCCGCAGGCCGGCGGAGCGGATGGTTTCCGCCACGGCGATGGCGGCGGCAGGGTCGCCCGTCATGGGCAGTACCAGCACGTCGGCGGGAGCGCTGGGCAGGGCGGGGTTCAGCAGGCCCTGCTCGTCCAGAACGTAGAAAAGACGGGTCAGGCCGATGGAAATGCCCACGCCGGGCAGAGGCTTGTCGATGTAGTAGCCCGCCAGATTGTCGTAGCGGCCGCCGGAGCAGACAGAGCCGATTTCCGGGTGGTCAAGCAGGGTGGTTTCGTAAACGGTGCCGGTGTAGTAGTCGAGACCCCGGGCGATGGTCAGGTCAACGGCAAAGTTGGCTTCGGGAACACCGAAAGCAGTCAGATTGGCGGTGACGGCCTTCAGTTCGCTCAGACCCTGATCGAACATTTCATTCTTCCCGGCGTAGCCCTCCAGCGCGGCGAGGACTTCGGCATTGGTGCCGGTGATGGCGATGAACTTGAGAATCTCGTCCGCCTGCGCATCGGTCAGGCCGCAGTCCTCCAGCAGAATGACCTTGACCTTGTCCGCGCCGATCTTGTCCAGCTTGTCCACGGTGCGCATGATGTCGCCGCTTTTCTCGGACAGGCCCAGCATGGCGTAGAAGCCGCTCAGAATCTTGCGGTTGTTGACCCGAATCTGGAACCGGCTCAGGCCGAAACCCCGGAAAACCTTGTAGATGATGGCGGGAATCTCCGCTTCGTTGAGAATATCCAGCTTGCCGTCGCCGATGATGTCAATGTCCGCCTGATAGAACTCCCGGAACCGGCCCCGCTGGGCCCGCTCGCCCCGGTAGACCTTGCTGATCTGGAACCGCCGGAAGGGAAAAGCCAGCTCGTTATAGTGCAGCGCCACATATTTTGCCAGCGGCACCGTCAGATCGAACCGCAGGGCCAGATCGCTGTCGCCCTTGGTGAAGCGGTAGATCTGCTTTTCCGTCTCGCCGCCGCCCTTTGCCAAAAGGATCTGGGCATCCTCGATGACGGGGGTGTCCAGCGGGGCAAAGCCGTAGGAGGCGTAGGTGGTACGCAGAATTTCCATCATTTTTTCAAAGCGGATCTGCTTGCCGGGCAGCAGCTCCATAAAGCCGGACAGCGTCCGGGGCTTGATGATTTCCATAATTGTTACCTCTCAACAATAAAAAATAAGATACAAGATAGAAGATACAAGATACAAGATAGGAGATGCGCTCCGGAACAGGCATATCTTGTATCTTGTATCTCGTATCTCCGTATCTTTTTAGAATCTGTTTTTGCTGTGCAGCATTTCCCGCCAATCCAAATCGCCCCGCTGCAGGCCCATGATGAGCATTTCGGCGGAGGCCAGATTGGTGGCGATGGGCACGTTCTGCTTGTCGCAGTGCCGGATGGTCTCGATCATCTGACTGTCGTCCCAAGGGTCGGTGGTGTTGGGGTCGGTGAACAGCAGCACCAGATCAATCTCGTTGTAGGCAATCCGGGCGTTGATCTGCTGGTGACCGCCCTGCTTGTGGGACAGCAACAGCGTAATGGGCAGGCCGGTGTTGTCGGCGATCAGTCTGCCGGTGGTAGCGGTAGCGAAGAGGTTGTGCTTCATCAGCACGCTCTTGTAGGCGGTGCAGAACTGCACCATCAGTTCCTTCTTCTTGTCGTGAGCCAGAAATGCGATGTTCACAGCTGTCACTCCTTCTTTATATGTCAAAGCATTGCGTTATCGTAAGGTAATCGGCTCATGGAAGCCCTGAATCCGCCGGGCAATCCGGCGGCAGGCCTTCGCGGCGGGGCAGCGGGGGGAATACTGTAACAGGGGCTTTCCAAACGATGCCGCCAGCGTCACGCAGGGGTCCTCCGGGACGATGCCCGCCAGAGGCAGACCCGCGTTATCCATCACGTCATCAACGGTGGTGCGCACAGTGCTGAGCATTTCCCGGTCCACCCGGTTGACAATGAGCCGCACATCCTTTTTGCCCTGCAGCTCCAGAAGGTCTCCCACCCGGGCAGCGTCCCGCACGGAAGCGGGGCCGAAGCCAGTCACCAGCAGAAACCGGTCCGCGGCGGCGCAGACCAGCCGGAAGCCGGCATCCACACCGGCGGGGGCATCCAGCAAAATGAAGTCAAATTCCCGCCGGGCCTGCCGGAGCATGGCGCGGAAGGGCTCCGTTTCGATTTTCTCCACAGGACAGTTCATGGGCGCGGTGAGAAAAGACAGACTGGAGTACACAGGGTGCCGGGCGGCGTCGCTCAGAGGATAATTGCCGCTGGCGACATCCAGAAAGGACAGGGCGGCGCCCTCTGACAGGCCCAGGGAGATATCCAGGTTCCGCAGACCCACGTCACAGTCCACGCACAGGACCTTCTTCCCGGCTTCTGCCAGAGCGGAGGCCAGCCCTGCGCAGACGGAGGTTTTCCCGGTTCCGCCCTTGCCGGACAGCACAGCCAACACTTCGCCCAAGCCCAATCTCCTCCATTCCATAGTTTATCCCTATTATACAGAAAATTCGCACAAAATGCAAGGGGAAAAACAGCCATACGGAAAACTTTTTCATCAAAATAAACAAAAGTTATGACGGTTATAACCCAATAAGAATCCTTGCGGACATGGTCTCCCATCCTTCCGGGCGGGCTTACAAAATTTGCGTCGGTCCCGCAAAAAAGGGTTGCGCGCGGTGGGAAACTGAGCTATAATTAACCTGTAAAAAAACGGGCATATGCCCGATAATTGGAGGAATGATTCCCATGTTCAATGCTATGATCGAAACTCTGAAGGCGAATCCCCGCAAGATCGTGTTTACCGAGGGCCACGATGCCCGTATTCTGGAAGCCACCGACCGCCTGGTCAAGGGCGGCTTCCTGACCCCCATTCTCATCGGCAATGTGGACGAGGTCAAGGCCAACGCCGCCAAGGGCGGCTTCAACATCGACGGTGTGGAGATTATTGATCCCCTGACCTACCCCGAGATGGACGCCATGGTTGACAAGATGGTGGAGCTGCGCAAGGGCAAGATGACCCCTGACGAGTGCCGCAAGGCCCTGTCCAAGGGTAACTACTTCGGCACCATGCTGGTGAAGATGGGCTACGCCGACTCCCTGCTGGGCGGCGCTACCTACTCCACCGCCGATACCGTCCGACCCGCTCTGCAGATCGTCAAGACCAAGAAGGGTTCCCATCTGGTGTCCTCCTGCTTCATTCTGGTTCGCGGCGAGGAGAAGCTGGCTATGGGCGACTGCGCCATCAACATCAGCTATGAGGACAGCGTGGACAAGGACGGCAACGTGACCCTGTCCGCCGCCCAGAAGCTGGCTGAGGTGGCCATCGAGAGCGCTAAGACCGCCAAGGTCTTTGGCATCGACCCCAAGGTCGCCATGCTGAGCTTCTCCACCAACGGCTCCGGCAAGGGCGGCACTGTGAAGCTGAGCCACGACGCCACCGCCATCGCCAAGGAGATGGACCCCGAGCTGAAAATTGACGGCGAGATGCAGTTTGACGCCGCTGTGGCTCCCGAGGTTGGTCAGCTGAAGTTCCCCGGCTCTCCCGTTGCTGGTCATGCCAACACCTTCATCTTCCCCACCATCGAGGCCGGCAACATCGGCTACAAGATCGCTCAGCGTCTGGGCGGCTTCGAGGCCTACGGCCCCATCCTGCAGGGTCTGGCTGCTCCCATCAATGACCTGTCCCGTGGCTGCAACGCTGACGAGGTCTACAAGATGGCCATTATTACCGCCGCCATGGTTTGATTCGGCAGGGCCGACAGCCAATGCGGGCCGTAAGACGGCCGACTGATACGTTACGAACCTGGTCGGTGATCGTTGCACCATTGGGTACCGCCCGGTATCTTTACATTTCCCCAATAATAGCAGACAGGCCGTCCCGTTCGGGGCGGCCTGTTGTTTCGTATCATAAGGCTAAGCCTACAATTGACTTTTTTCTTTCTTCTTAATAGAATATTTGCATCCCCATATGGGGCTGGGAAGAGCATTGCCATAGTGGATAGCGGTGTGATTGCCAAGCAATCAGAAAATTCTGATTCGCTGCGCGACGCACCGCGGATAGGCGGTCAGCTGCATCTCCGAAAGGAGGTGAAGCATATGCCCATTACACTGACTGTACATATTGGTAGATTTACCATTACAATTTGTGTAAAAAGCAGAAACCGCCACTCGGCCAAGTGACGGTTTCTATGATATTGTAGAAATCACCCACAAGAGCTGACCGCTTATCGGCAGTGCTCTTTTCATGTTCATTATACCACACAGGATGAAGAAGTCAAGGGAATTTCCGTATTCAGCGTAACAGCGCCGCGGCATGAGCCGCGGCGCTTCTGCGTTTGATTAGTAGTTCTCAGCGTGAACCTCAAAGTAGCTCTGGGGATGGTTGCAGGTGGGGCAGATTTCGGGGGCCTTGGTGCCCACGACGATGTGACCGCAGTTGCGGCACTCCCAGACCTTGACCTCGCTCTTTTCAAAGACCTGAGCGGTCTCCACATTTTTCAGCAGGGCGCGGTAACGCTCCTCGTGGTGCTTTTCGATGGCGGCGACCAGACGGAACTTGGCGGCCAGCTCCGGGAAGCCCTCTTCCTCGGCGGTCTTGGCAAAGCCGGCGTACATATCCGTCCACTCGTAGTTCTCACCCTCGGCGGCTGCCAGCAGGTTCTCAGCGGTGGAGCCGATGCCGTCGTGCAGCTCCTTGTACCACATTTTTGCGTGTTCCTTCTCGTTGTCGGCGGTCTTCAGGAACAGAGCGGCAATCTGCTCAAAGCCGTCTTTCTTGGCCTTGGAAGCGAAATAGGTGTACTTGTTTCTGGCTCCGGATTCGCCGGCAAAAGCAGCTTCCAGATTCTTCTCGGTTTGGGTTCCAGCATATTTATTTGCCATAATGGTATCCTCCTTTAACACGGGGAACTCCCCGAATGATGTCTATATTTTACCAGAGAAACAGCAAAATGGCAAGCAAAATTATTGACATATGCCGAAAATATATCGGCGCTTACACATACACCTCCACCGTCACGGGGATATCGGCGGCGGGCTTCTCCTCCAGACAGGTGAAGGTGATGCCGCCGCCTGTGCGCTTGGCGAAGCTGACGGCGGCGCTGGCCTCCTTTACTGCCAGATCCTTGTCGATGTCGGTGCCGGTGTACAGGGGGTAGGCCCGGGTCAGCATTTCATCCGTGAGATTGGAAACAGGGATAAACAGGGTGTAGGGCGCACTGTCACCTACCCATTTGGCGCTGCCGAGGAGGAAGGATACAAATTTGGTTTTCACGGACTGTTTGGCGGCGGTCACGGCAGCGGCGGCCTGCGTATCCACATAGCCCTTCCCGGCAGCGTCGGCGTCGTCCGTGGGCGTGGGCAGGCCGGTGAGCTTCTGCCCGCCCATGTCCAGCTGGCCCTGCACAGTGCCGCCGACGCAGGACAGCGCCCCCACATCCTCGGCGGTGAGGGGCACATTCCCTTCATCGTCCGGGGCAACGCCGCATACGGTGGACACCGCGCCGGAACCGTCGGCGCCGTTGCGGCTGACGCTGTAGGTAATGACATCCCCGGAATCGTAGTGGGCCGTGGTGCGGCTCCACACATATTCCTTCGGGGAGCAGGAGGGCAGAGTTTCACTCCAGATGCCTGTGGGAATGTGCCGGAAATCCTGACTGACCTGAAAAGCGACCTCCTGCCCCAGAAGCACTGGCCCGGGGCCGGTGGGGCCGGTAAATTCCCCGCTGTCCTTCGCCAGCGCCAGATATTCCGCCAGCTTGTCCTCCAGCCACTGCAGACGGCAGTAGTCTTCCGACTCTGGCGCGTCCACCGCCGGGTTGACCTGCACCTGAATCTGGAAAGGAAAGGTGGAAAGCTGGTTCAGGTTTTCGTCCAGAAATACCAGGCAGGCCCGGACGGTGCCGGGCACGCTGAGCATCTGCCGGGCAAGGATGACAGTTGCCGTGCTGCCGCTGACCGTGACGGCGGCGCTGCCGTCGGAGAGCTTGTCGTAAAGGCCCCGGGTGCGGTCGGGTTTTTCGTAGCCGATGGCGGCAGTGACGCCCTCCGGCGGCTGCCAGGCTTCCCCATCGCACTGCAGGGAAATCTCCACCGCCCGGGTCTGCCCGTCGTGCTGCATGGCCGGAACCGCCTGAATGCCGGGACGGTTCAGGTCAACGCCGATTTTTGTTTGAATCTGCATCAAAATAACCTCCTGTGTGTTTTTTTGAAAGCCGGGTTGGCTTCCCTGCCATTGTACGAAAGAGAAGAAGAGTTGTCGTAAAAATAATGGGGGAACGGAAGCGGGCGGAACGGTTGACGTTCCGTCGGCGCTCTGGTATAATTTAAGCCAATGGATGCGGTAAAGAAGAACATAGTTAACGAACACTCTCCGTAGGGCGGCTTGCCCTCAAGCCGCCGTCCGCGTAAGCGGAATTCGTGCTGTTTCCGCCTTACAGCGGAGCGGCGGGCTGAGGGCAGCCCGCCCTACAGTGGTCGTCGCTTAGTTAGCGAAAGGGAAATATACTACATTATCGAGTACCGCCGATACCGAGCTATACCCAATGGTGTAACGAGTATGCAACGCTGTGCACGCATTGTCCGCGGCGACTCGCCGCGAACAATTATCTGAACTGAGGCCATCCCCGCAGCAAAATGAAAAGGAGACGTGGATATGGAAGCGGTATTTCCGGAAATTCAGAAGCAACTCGGGTTTGGCTTTATGCGCTTGCCCATGACCGGTGAGCAGGTGGATATCCGTCAGACCACGCAGATGGTGGATGCCTTTCTGGCGGCCGGCTTCAACTATTTTGACACGGCCCACGGCTACCTTGGCGGGCAGAGCGAGAAGGCACTGAAAACCTGCCTGACCGCCCGGTATCCAAGGGAGCGCTACGTTCTGACCAACAAGCTGACCCACTATTTTTTTGAGAAGCAGGAGGATATCCGCCCCCTGTTCCGGCAGCAGCTGGAAGCCTGCGGGGTAAACTATTTTGATTTCTACCTGATGCACGCCCAGAGCGGGGAGCGGTTTGAAAAATACAGGCGCTGCCGGGCCTATGAGACGGCGCTGGAATTGAAGGCGGAAGGGAAGATACGCCATTTTGGCATCTCCTTTCACGACAGCCCACAGGTGCTGGATCGGGTTCTGACGGAGTATCCCCAGATCGAAGTGGTGCAGCTTCAGTTCAATTACCTGGATTATGACGACCCAAAGGTGCGCTCCTTCGATTGTTATGAGGTCTGCCGGAACCACGGGAAACCGGTGTTCGTCATGGAGCCGGTAAAGGGCGGCTCTCTGGTGAACCTGCCGCCCCAGGCCCAGCGGATTTTTGACGACTTGGGCGGCGGCTCCAACGCAAGCTACGCCATCCGGTACGCGGCGGGCTTTCCCGGAATCCGCACGGTGCTCTCCGGCATGAGCACATTGGAGCAGGTGCGGGAAAATACGGCGTTTATGCGCAACTTCCAGCCGCTCTCGACCCAGGAGCAGGCGGCGGCTGCTCGGGTGCGCGGAATCCTGCGGGGACAGGGCCTGATTCCCTGCACCGGCTGCAGCTACTGCACCGAGGTCTGCCCCATGGAAATTCCCATTCCAGACCTGTTCGCCCGCCTGAATGACAAACGGCGCACCGGCGCTGCGGACAACGCCCCGATGGGCGGCGGAAAGCCGGACGACTGCCTGCGCTGCGGAAAATGTGAAGAAATCTGCCCTCAGCAGCTGCATATCCGGGATCTGCTGCAGTTCGTCCGCGACGAGCTGGAAGGATAACACACCTCCCCTTGGAAAAGGAGCCCCTTGTGAACAGAACAAAGAAAATCATTCTTTTATTGGCGGCCATCGGCGCATTGTGCGGCGTGGTATCCGGCTTCCTGCCGGCATTTCGGGATGCGTTTACGCTGGAGACGCGCCGGACGGTCAATCTGCCGACGGAGACGGTGTACTATGCGCCGCTGGAGCCGGAGGAAACCACGGAACCCCCGACGGAGGGAACCACAGAGCCTACGCAGACCCTGCCGCCGGAAACGGTGCCGGAAACGGTGCCGGAGGAACCGGAGCGGACGCACTATGACTCCGTCCCCAACTATTACGAGACAGACTACCCGGACATCCGCTACGGCACCGGCTCCTTCGCGGAATACGGCAGCGGTGTTACCAGTGCCGCCATGGTTGCCACCTACCTGACCGGCTATGAATACCGCCCGGATACGCTGGCGGAATGGTTCTCCGATTATACCGGGAACCAGATACAGACGCTGGAATATATTTCCGACGAGCTTCAGCTTCCCTGGGAGCGGGCGGAGAATTTCCATATCGCCCGACAGGCCCTGCACGACGGAAAGGTGGTCATTGCCCTGATGGGGCCAAAGTCCGTATTCACCACCGGGCAGCACTTCATCGTGCTCACCGGAATCAACGAAGCGGGGAAAATAACGGTCAACGACCCAAACCGGAAGAATTACGACCTGTGGAATCTGCAGAAATCCTTCGCCGAGGGCTTCCGGGAGGGAGATATTCTGTGCGGCTATCAAGGCACCTGGATCTACGACCCGGCCCAGATGCCGGAGACGCCCTTCCGCTATGAGGGAACTGCCCCTGCCGAAGAACCGCGGTATCCAGATCTGACCTTGAGCGATGAGGACACGAACCTTCTGGCGAAGCTCATCTGGGCGGAGGCCCAGAGCGAGCCGTTTGAGGGTCAGCAGGCCATTGCCGAGGTGGTGCTTAACCGGGTGGCGGCGGATAATTTTCCCAATACTGTCCATGATGTGCTCTATGCGCCGGATCAGTTCAAGGCGATCAGTCAGATTTACGCCGCCAAGCCCACCCATGTGCAGTATGAGGCCATCCGCCGGGCGCAGTATGGCCCCTATGTGACGGACGAGGATGTGGTGTTTTTCGGCACCTACGTTACCAATGACAACGTCTGGGGCACAATAGGAAATCACACCTTCTGCCGCCAATGGTGACGGCGGGCGGATACCGGGCAGTCTGCGGAAAGAACGGAATCGTCTGTATTTCCGAAGGAAATGGCTGCCGGCACGGCAGGAACTGTACAAAGCGCTGAAAAAAAGAGGTAAAAAATGGAATCGGTTGACCATTTGCGTGTTCGGTGGTAAACTATTATCGGCAGAATTCACGGAAGCGAAGGAGCGGTGCGGCGATGTTTGGGGTTCCTTCCTGCCGTATGAAGGAAGAAAGATTACTTAGGATATAGGATGTGATTGTTTTGACTCCGAATGAGAAAAAGCAGCTGCAGATCACTGCCTGCAAAGTTCGCATGGGCATCATCGATTCCACCCACAGCGCCAAGGCCGGCCATCCCGGCGGCAGCCTGTCCGCGACGGAAATGTTTACCTACCTGTACTTTAAGGAACTGAACATCGACCCCAAAAACCCAAGATGGGAGAACCGGGACCGTTTTGTTCTGAGTAAGGGCCACACTGCTCCCGGCCTGTACGCCGCGCTGGCGTACCGGGGCTTTTTCCCTGTGGAGGATCTGCTCACCCTGCGCCATATTGACTCTTATCTTCAGGGCCACCCCAATATGAACAGCGTTCCCGGCGTGGATATGTCCACCGGTTCTCTGGGTCAGGGCATCTCCTGCGCCGCCGGTATGGCGCTGGGCCTGAAGCATCAGGGCAAGTCTGCCAGGGTATATACTCTGCTGGGCGACGGCGAGATTCAGGAGGGTCAGGTCTGGGAAGCCTGTATGTTCGCTTCCCACTACAAGCTGGACAACCTGTGCGTCATTATTGACAACAACGGACTGCAGATCGACGGCGATGTTGCCGACGTGATGAGCCCCTATCCCATCGTGGACAAGCTGGAGGCTTTCGGCTTCAAGGCCCTCACCATCGACGGACACGACTTTGACCAGATCGAGGCCGCTCTGAACACCGCTCGGGCAACCAAGGGACAGCCCACCGCCATTGTGATGAAGACCATCAAGGGCAAGGGCGTGTCCTTTATGGAGAACAACGCGGGCTGGCACGGCAAGGCACCTAACGATGCCGAGCATGAGCAGGCCATCGGCGAACTGAAGGCGATTCTGGCGGAACTGGAGGGCAGGTAATATGGCAGACGTAAAGAAAATCGCGACCCGGGAGGGCTACGGCAAGGCTCTGGTGGAGCTTGGCGCGGAGCATGAAAATCTGGTTGTGCTGGATGCCGATCTGGCGGGCGCTACCAAGACCGGTGTTTTCAAGAAGGCTTTCCCTGACCGTCACTTTGACTGCGGCATTGCGGAGGCGGATATGATGTGTGTGGCGGCGGGCCTGGCTACCACCGGGCTGGTGCCATTCGCTTCCTCCTTTGCCATGTTCGCGGCGGGCCGTGCCTTTGAGCAGGTACGCAACTCCATCGGCTACCCCCACCTGAACGTGAAGATCGGTGCCACCCACGGCGGCATCTCCGTGGGTGAGGACGGGGCCAGCCATCAGTGTTGCGAGGACTTTGCCCTGATGCGCTCCATTCCCGGTATGGTGGTCATGAGCCCTGCGGACACGGTGGAGGCTGAGGCTATGGTCAAGGCCGCTTACGAGTATGAAGGCCCTGTGTATATGCGCTTTGGCCGGGCCGCAGTGCCTGTTGTTCATGAGGAAGGCTTCAACTTCCAGATCGGCAAGGGAGAGGTTCTGCGGGACGGCACGGACGTTGCTATCATCGCCAACGGCCTGCTGGTCTATGAAGCTGTCGCGGCGGCGGAGGAGCTGGCTGCCAGGGGCATCAGCGCCATGGTCGTCAATATGGCTACCATCAAGCCTCTGGACGAGGAACTGGTACTGGCTGCGGCAGGCAAGTGCGGCAAGATCATCACCTGCGAGGAGCACTCTATCATCGGCGGTTTGGGCGAGGCGGTTTGCAGCCTGCTCAGCGAGAAGCTGCCCACGCCCGTGCGCCGTATCGGCGTCAACGACGAGTTTGGCCACTCCGGCCCCGCCGGCGCGTTGCTGAAGCAGTTCGGTCTGAGTGCTGAGCACATCGTGGAGATTGCGGCAACGCTGTGTAATACTCTTTCTTGATAAAATTATATAACTCAAACTTCGCACCCCATTTTAGGGGCAGGAGTACCCATTAAGCCCTCAAAAACGAGGAAACGCTTCATGTCAGCAGGCAACCCCCCAAGGAAATCCGTGACCAGCGCGCAGATTTCCTCTTTCCGGGTAATAAATCCCTCCAGCAGTTTTTGGAGAAAAAGATGCATTTTTTAAAGGCGGCAGCAAAGGAGATATCCGCCATTTCATCCGCTGCCAGGCAGAACAGCGGCCCGGCTGAGCGCAGATCCCTGTCCTCCCGGATGCCCACTGCCAGAAACAGATATCCTTGCACGAACACATCTGCCCCTGAAAACGGTAATGGATCTTGCTGCTCTTTTTCACCATGGCAACCACATCCAGCCCCAGTGCTTTCATGGAACGGATCACTTTGGGGGAGGAAAACCAGCTGTCGAACAGCACATAATTCACCCGGATTCCTGCTTCCGGCGATTCTCGGAAGTAAGCGGCGCAATGGTGTCGCCGATAATCCTGGAGGCAAGCAGAGCGGTAATACGTTTCCAGTCAATATGTGTGGAGTTTTTCAGATGGTATACCGTGTCCTTCCGGAATTCCGGTGCTTTTTCCAACTGCATATCCAGAAACATACTGCGGTTGCGGAAGGCCAGGCAGAATAGGTACTGTATCAGCGTTACAACAGAAAAACCCTGCTTTTTGTAAGCGTTGCACTTCACGAGCCGGCAGGCGAGACCAGCCCCTTGCTCGGAACGAAGTGACGCAAAACAGCCCGGACACTCAGGTGCCCGGGCTGTTCAGTTTCACAGAGCGCACATACGGGACTCGACCCGTATAGAAATGCGCCCTTACCGTTAAAAGAGGAAACAGTTGTTTTATATCGATTTCAATCCACGCTCCCCGTGCGGGGAGCGACAAGGGAAATCGTGTCCAATCTGGACACAAAAAAATTTCAATCCACGCTCCCCGTGCGGGGAGCGACAGCCATTGACGATCTGGAAGCCGGCTCTGACTTTATTTCAATCCACGCTCCCCGTGCGGGGAGCGACGAGTGGTATACAACTGTTCCATGTGGAAAATGTCATTTCAATCCACGCTCCCCGTGCGGGGAGCGACGACTAACGAGAAGTTTTATGCTAGAGTGTGAAATATTTCAATCCACGCTCCCCGTGCGGGGAGCGACCATCGACGGCGGCCTCTGCGAGCTTTGCCAAACAATCTCAATCCACGCTCCCCGTGCGGGGAGCGACTTATGGCTTCCACATGGATGATGTATACAAGGGCATTTCAATCCACGCTCCCCGTGCGGGGAGCGACGACAAGGGAAGCAGCCGAAAATGCATGGAACAGATTTCAATCCACGCTCCCCGTGCGGGGAGCGACAAGCAAGGTAGTC
>JALFAD010000073.1 GCA_022772525.1 Clostridiales bacterium | reverse complement strand
TCTTTGGCCTGACCCGGGGCACCGGCCGCAACCATATCATCCGGGCGGCGCTGGAATCCATCGCCTACCAGACCTGCGATGTGCTCCACGCCATGGAGGAGGACACCGGCCTGCCGCTGCGGGAGCTGCGGGTGGACGGCGGCGCCTCGGCCAACAACTTCCTCATGCAGTTCCAGGCGGACATTGTGGACCGCACCATCCGCCGCCCCATGATCCGGGAGACCACCGCCCTGGGCGCCGCCTATCTGGCGGGGCTGGCCACCGGCGTGTGGCGCGACCTGGACGACATCCGCAGCCAGTGGACGCTGGACCGCCTGTATGAGCCGCAGATGCCCGCCGGGCAGCGGGAAACCCTGCTGGCCGGCTGGCACAAGGCAGTTGGCCGCACCCGGGGCTGGGCCGGGGCGGAGTGAGCCGGTTCCGCCCTTCCCCGCCGCTCACCGGCCAGAATCGAGTAGGAGGGGCTGAATAGCCCCGACCTCTCACACCACCGTGCGTACCGTTCGGTACACGGCGGTTCAATCGCATAAGTGCACAGACTCGTACCGGTCAAGGATGCTGTAGTATCCAGCCTGTGCGAGTCTTTCCTTTGAGATAGCCCTTTGTACATGACCATTCCTTGCCATATGCCAGTAGGCTTTCCGACAATTGCTTACTGCCCATGCCTGCCACTCCGGAATCCCCAGTTTTATAAGGTTCTTTGCTCTTGTCCGGGGTTTCTTCCATTGTTTCCAGATGTAGCATCTGTACCGGCGACGCAGCCAACCATCCCATTCCTGCATGGTTGTCTTCATGCTCGCTATCCCGAAGTAGCCCAGCCAGCCCCGGATGTAGACCTTTACCTTCTGCATCACGACCCGGACATTTCTGCCCTGGCTGCGGGAAGTCAGCTCTTTCAGCTTGGCTTTGGCTTTCTTCAAGGACTTTGTGTGTGCTCGAATGTAAATGCCATTCTTGCCCTTCCCTAACGCAAAGCCCAGAAACTTAAAATTTCGGATTGCAAACACGCTGACAACTTTACTCTTTTCCTCGTTCATCTTGAGTTTCAGTTTTCCCTCAAGATACCGCTGGGTGGTTTCCAGAAGTCGCTCTGCCGCTCGCTTGCTCTTTGCCAGGACAACAATGTCATCCGCATATCGGATGACAGGCACGCCCCGTCTTGCCATCTCCTGATCGTATTCGTTCAAGTAGATGTTGGCAAGCAATGGACTGAGTGGTCCTCCCTGAGGAGAGCCTTCTTCTGTCTTTACCAGCAGTCCGTTTTCCATTACACCGGCTTTCAAATACCTCTTAATGAGTTCAATGACCCGTTTGTCATGGATGTTCTTCCGCAGAAGGTTCATCAGCAATTCATGGTTCAGGGTATCGAAGTATTTGGACAAGTCCACAAGCACCGCTTGGGTATAGCCCTGCGCCGCGTACTCCTTCACCTTTTGAATTGCCATCTGTGCACTTCTGCCCGGACGATAGCCGAAGCTTAAATCCGAGAACAACGGTTCGTAGATGGGTGTTAGCTGCTGTGCAATTGCCTGCTGGATGATACGGTCTACAACTGTTGGGATTCCCAGCTTTCGTACTCCGCCATCCGGCTTGGGGATTTCCTTCCGGCGTACCGGCTGGGGCTTGTATTTCCCCTGCCGTATCATGTCCAGTAGTTCCTCCCGGTGTTCTCTCAACCAAGGCAGCGCGTCCTCGACGGTCATTCCGTCGATTCCCGGCGCGCCTTTGTTGGCTCTCACACGCTTGTAGGCTCTGTTCAGGTTGTCTCTGCTCAGTATCCTCTCAAGCAAGTATGCACCGTCCTGTTCCTTTCCTTCCTGACTGCCAACACTCTGCGCTCCCGCATACCCTTCGTGTTCCGCACTATCTCTTTGCGGGCAGCTCAGGTTTCCCTGATATTCTGCGTTCTTCATGTTGACCTCCTTCCGAAATCTAATTAGGACTAACGATTGTTCGGCCCTTCCCGTTTTTTTCCACGGTACTACGGCCTCTGCTGACTTCTTGCGGTTCGTTGTTACTGCGCATTTTTTTCGAATATGTCTACTCAAATGCGTCCGCAAGACCTCCCCGGGTACTCACACATTCTTTCCCTCTTTACCTGCCGCATTTACCGTAAGCGATTCCGTGTAGCTATTGGGCTTTGTTTTGGTTGGCAAACTCACCCTCGCTCACAGCCTTATATGTGATTTCTGTTCGTCAGGCCAGAGATTTGCCCATTGGGAGACCTTTTAACTCCCAAAATCCGGCTTTCTTCAGATTCCACCTCACGACGGACACCCTTGCCTTTGGCTAACCCTTCCCGCTACCGGGTGGATTCGGGACTTTCACCCTATAGAATGTGCGCTCACCGGGCGCACCAACAATACGCGGGGACGAGTCGTTCATTCACTCGTCCCCGCGTATTATGAGTTCTTCAGTTTGCCAGCGCCTGCTTGATGCGGTCACGGTCCTCCTGTGGAACGTTCAGCGCCTTCATGGCATCCTCCGCAGTCATGTGCAAATTCTGCATCAGGTTTCGGACGGATGCAATCCGTTCTTCCTCACGGCCTTGCCCAATTCCTTTCTGAATTCCCTGTTGCATGCCTTTCTGGAGTCCCTGCTGGATTCCCTGCTGGATTCCTTTCTGGATTCCCTTCTCAATCGCGCCCTGGCTCAAATTGCACATTTGGTACACCTCCGTTTCCAGTGTCTGTGTCATCGGCACGTCAAATTCGTTCTGTAA
>JALFAD010000072.1 GCA_022772525.1 Clostridiales bacterium | reverse complement strand
CTGTCTGGGCTGATGGGTTTGCATCTTCTCACCTTCTTACGTGTCAATTCCTGGTGAATTTGGCGCTCTTTGGCCTCCCCTATCTGGGGTGGTGGCCGAGCGTATGCGTGGTCGGAGGGGTGCACCCCTCAGTCAGCTTTGCTGACAGCTCCCCTCAAGGGGAGCCTTGGGTAACGCCGCGAAAGGAGAATACCGTTAATTAAGCAGCACCGGCGCTTACAGCGCCTATGCCTTCCCCCGAGGGGAAGGTGGCCGAGCGTAAGCGAGGTCGGATGAGGATTGGCGACAGGGATTTCATTTCTGCAAGGTTGGTAAAAGAGGTACAAACCTGACAGTTGGTTTCATTATATCCTAGTGCATACGAAATAAAAAGCGTTCGCCGTTCCTCATCCGCCCCCTGCGGGGGGCACCTTCCCCCCGGGGGAAGGCTTTGGCGCGCTAAAGAACAACATTGTGTCATATCCGGTATGCTTCCGGCAGATACGCAGAAAGCCTCTGCACGCGTTTATGCAGAAGCTGAAACTATACAATTCCCTTGTCGAACCGCATTCATCGGCAATCGCCTTCTCCTGATGGTATTCTCCGGGCACCGGCAGGAACAACCGGTGCCCGGCGGTTGTGCGGAAAGCGGCCCTTGGGCAATCAGCCGCTTTTCTCAGGCGCTGTCAAGGGGAGGAAACAACGCCCAGCGAAGCAAAACGACCGCAACAACCCTGTGGGGGTTGCCGCGGCCGTTTTTCCGCTGACTCACAACATCCATCTGCCCCTATCTCGGAGGCAAAAGTATGATCACACTTAAGCAGGTCTCCTGACTTACGCATCCACAACACCGCACAGCCTTCTCAGAGAATTTCTCCAATGACCGGCTTTCGCCTCGTGCGGTATCTTCGCGCATACAGTGGCGGTACCGTTCCGGAATCACACCGGATTCACTATTCTCCGCGGCCCCTGAGATACGGGCTGCCGCGGCACTTAAGCGCTTCCTCATCTAACCTAAAGATACTCTATTTTCGCCGTTTTGTCAATAGCCAACTGCCCCTCAGCGGGCCTCGGACAGCTCCCGGTTCAGGTTTTCCCGGGCGGTGGACAGCATCAGCTTGATGCGGTTGAGCTGGTTGACCTCCGACGCGCCGGGGTCATAGTCAACAGCCGCGATGTTGGCCTGCGGATAGGCCTTTTTCAGGGCCTTGATGACACCCTTGCCCACCACATGGTTGGGAAGGCACGCAAAGGGCTGGATGCACACGATGTTGGGCACCCCGGTCTTAATCAGCTCGATCATTTCGCCGGTGAGGAACCACCCCTCGCCGTACTGGTTGCCGATGGACAGGAAGGGCTTGGTCTGCTCCGCGACTTCCTCAATGGGCATGGGCGCTTCAAAGCGTTTGCTCTTTTCGAGAGCCTCCAGCGCGGGCTTGCGAATCTGACGGATGAGCTTCACGGCGGAGTCCGCCACCAGGTCGCTGCTCTTTTTCGCGCCCAGGAACTCGGACTTATACTTTCCGTTGTAGAAGCTGTAGTTCAGGAAATCCATCAGGTCGGGCACCACCGCTTCCGCCCCCTCCCGTTCCAGCAAATCCACAAGGTGGTTGTTGGCAAGGGGCATGTACTTGACGAGAATCTCCCCCACCACGCCCACACGGGGCTTTTTCAGGTTTTCGTCAATGGGGAGATTGTCAAATGCCTCCACGATCTGGGTGCACAGCTCCTTGTAGCCCCGGTGGGTCTCGCCGTCGATCAGATCCTGAATGCAGATGTCCCGCCACTTGTGGTGCAGGGCGTTGGCAGAGCCGGGCACCAGCTCGTAGGGCCGCACCCGGTACAGGCAGCGCATGAGAAGGTCACCATAGACCACGGCCTTGACCATATCCTTGAGTAAGCTGGGCGACAGATGGAAGCCCTCGTTTTTCTCCATGCCGTTGGCGTTCAGGGAAATCACAGGAATCTGACTTAGGCCCGCCTTTTCCAGCGCCCGGCGGATGAAGGCAACGTAGTTGCTGGCCCGGCAGCAGCCGCCGGTCTGGGTCATCATGACCGCCAAATGGTCGGTATCGTATTTCCCGGAGAGGATGGCCTGCATGATCTGGCCCACCACGGTGATGGAGGGGAAGCAGGCGTCATTGTTGACGAATTTCAGGCCGGTATCGATGGCCTGCCGGTTGTCGTTGTCCAGAAGGACAAGGTTATAGCCGTGCTTGCGAACCACTGGCGCCAAAATATCAAAGTGGATGGGACTCATCTGGGGGGCCAGAATGGTGTAGCCCTCCCGGAACATTTCCTTGGTAAACTCCTTGCGCTCATAGGTAATGGGGACGGGCTTCGCCACGATGTGCTTCTCCCGCCGCATATCCATGGCGGCAAGCAGGGAACGGATACGGATGCGCACCGCGCCCAGATTGTTCACCTCGTCAATTTTGAGAAGCGTATACAGCTTGTTGCTCTTTTCGAGGATTTCACTCACCTGATCGGTGGTGACGGCGTCCAGACCGCAGCCGAAGGAGTTGAGCTGAATCAGCTCCAAATCGTCCCGCCGGGACACGAACTGGGCCGCGCTGTAGAGCCGGGAATGGTACACCCACTGGTCAACCACCCGGATGGGCCGCTCGGGGTCAAAGTCGATGGGCAGGCTGTCCTCGGTGAACACCGTCAGGCCGTAGGAGGAAATCAGCTCGGGAATGCCGTGGTTGATTTCCGGGTCGATGTGGTAGGGACGGCCCGCGAGAACAATGCCCCGTCCGCCTTTTTCCTCCATTTCCGCAAGACGGCGCTGGCCCTCGGCTCGGATATCGGCCTTGGCCTGAAGCTGCTCCTCCCATGCCTTATGGACGGCAGCGCGGACTTCCTTGGCGGGAATGCCCCACTCCTCGGCGGCGGTTTTCACCAGCCGGTCGGCGGCGGTTTTCTCGCTGGTAAAGGCGATGAAGGGACGGATGTAGTGGACGTCCCCGTCGCTGATGGCCTCCACGTTGTTCTTCAAATTCTCCGCGTAGGACACCACGATGGGGCAGTTGTAGTGGTTCTGGGCCTGTTTCGTCTCCTGATGCTCATAGAACACGCAGGGGTGGAAGATGGTCTTGACGCCCTGATCGATGAGCCACTGGACGTGACCGTGGGACAGCTTGGCGGGGTAGCACTCGGACTCCGAGGGGATGGACTCCATGCCCTTTTCGTAAATTTTCCGGGTGGAGAAGGGCGACAGCACCACCCGGAAGCCCAGTTCCTTAAAGAACGTAGCCCAGAAGGGGTAGTTTTCGTACATATTCAGCACTCTGGGAATGCCGATGGTGCCCCGGGGGGCTTCCGATTCCTCAAGGGGCGGATAATCGAACAGCCGTTGGCGCTTGTACAGCACCAGATTGGGGGCCTTCTCCCCCTTGTCGCCGCCGCCTGCGCCCTTTTCGCAGCGGTTGCCGCTGATGTGCTTCCGGCCGCCGGGGAACTTGTTGACGGTGAGCATACAGTTGTTGGAGCAGCCGCCGCAGCGCACGGAAGATGCGGTGTAGGACAGATTCAGAATGTCATCCAAAGACAGCATGGCGGTTTTCTGCCCGGTGTAGTGGCTCCGGGCCACCAGCGCCGCGCCGAAAGCGCCCATCAGGCCGGAAATATCCGGGCAGGTGGCATCCACACCGGCAATTTTCTCAAAGGCCCGCAGCACCGCCTGATTGTGGAAGGTGCCGCCCTGCACTACGATGTGCTTGCCCAAGTCCTCGGGAGATGCCAGCTTGATGACCTTATACAGGGCGTTTTTGATGACGGAATAGGCGAGGCCCGCGGAAATGTCGGAAACGGACGCGCCCTCCTTCTGGGCCTGCTTGACGTTGGAGTTCATGAACACCGTGCAGCGGGTACCCAAGTCCACAGGGGCCTTGGCGTACAGGGCCTCGTGGGCGAATTCCTCGGCGGTAAAGCCCAGACTCGTTGCGAAATTTTCAATAAAGGAGCCGCAGCCGGAGGAACAGGCTTCGTTCAAAAGAATCGTGTCCACCGTGCCGTTTTTCAGCTTGATGCACTTCATGTCCTGCCCGCCGATGTCCAGCACGCAGTCAACCTCCGGGTCGAAAAACGCCGCGGCGGTGGTGTGGGCGATGGTCTCCACCACGCCCTCGTCCAGCGAGAAGGCGGCTTTTAAGAGGGCTTCACCGTAGCCGGTGGAGCAGGCACGGACGATGTTCGCGCCCTCGGGCAGCAGCCGCTTTAGTTCGGCAACGGCAAACTGGGCCGTCTGAATGGGATTGCCCTGATTGCCCCGGTAGAAGTGGTAGAGAAGCTGTCCGTCCGCGCCGATGAGGGCCAGCTTGGTGGTGGTGGAACCGGCGTCGATACCGAGATAGCACTGCCCCCGGTAGGTTTCCAGCGGCTCCTTCCGCACCACCGCCCGGCTGTGGCGGCACTGGAACTCGGCAAAATCCATTTCGTCCCGGAACAGGGGCTCCAAACGGGGCATTTCAAAGCTCACCGCCACGCCCTGTTCCAGCCGTTCAATCAGGCCGTTCAGGGCCACCGCTCCCCCATCCTTCGCTTCCAGCGCCGCGCCCATGGCTGCGAACAGATGAGAGTTTTCCGGGTCAACGGTGGTTTCTTCTGTCAGCTTCAGGGTGCGGATAAAGGCGGCTTTCAGCTCCGTCAGGAAGTGCAGCGGCCCGCCGAGGAACGCCACGGTGCCCCGGATGGGCTTGCCGCAGGCAAGGCCGGAGATGGTCTGGTTGACCACCGCCTGAAAAATAGACGCCGCAAGATCGGCCCGGGTAGCGCCCTCGTTGATGAGGGGCTGAATGTCGGTTTTGGCAAACACGCCGCACCGGGCGGCGATGGGGTACACCTTCTGGTAGTCCTTTGCCGCCTCGTTCAGACCCGTGGCATCGGTCTGCAAAAGCGCCGCCATCTGGTCGATGAAGGAGCCGGTGCCGCCGGCGCACACGCCGTTCATCCGCTCCTCCAGACCGCCCTTAAAATAGATGATTTTGGCATCCTCGCCGCCCAGCTCGATGGCGACGTCGGTCTGAGGGGCAACGGACTTGAGGGCCGTTGCCACCGCCACGACCTCCTGAACAAAGTCGATTTCCAGCGCCTTTCCTAAGTTTATGGCTCCAGAGCCGGTGATGCGCACCCGCAGGTCACAAGGCCCCAGCGTTTTCTTTGCCTCCATCAGCAGGGATTTCAGGGTCTGCTGGGTATGTGCGTGGTGGCGGCGGTATTCCCCGTAGAGAATTTTCCCTTCCTCACTGAGAATAACCAGTTTTACGGTTGTGGAGCCGATATCGATACCGGCACGATAGGTGTTCATGATAACCTCTCTTTTCATAGCACAGTAAATAGGAAATGATACAAATGGGCAGCGCTCCCAGAACATCCAGCACGGAGTGCTGCTTTAAAAACAGGGTAGACGCGCAGATGAGAACCGTAAGCAGCGTCAGCGCCAATAGCCTTCCCGGTTTGCGGAGTCTGTCCGTGTGGGCCGCGGCTGCCAGCGCGGCGAGGGCCCCGATGACATGCTCTGATGGGAACACATTGGTGCTGGTATCCACCGCGTAGATCAGTCCCACCGCATAGCTCAGCAGATTGTCCCGGGGGAACGTCTCCGGGCGCAGATTCTGGCAGCTGGGATACAGCAGGAAGATGGCGGTGGACATGGTGATGGAAACGCACAGGAACTTACTGTAGCGCTTGAAGGTATCCACATCGTACAAAAGCGTATACAGGTGGATGCCCACGATAAAGACGTACCAGCACCCGTAGAAAATCAGAAAGCCCTCATGAAAGGGAATTCTGTCGTCCAGAAAGCAGTGCATCACATGGTAGCTCTGGGCCGGGTTGCAGTTTTCAATGAGAAAATACCGCATCAGATAAACAAGCCAGAACAGCAGCCACCACAGATGCCGGTACTGGGGTTCGTTGATTTTATTCAGGCGGAAGTTACGCAAATCCGTCTCAGGCTGAGGAAACCGCATGGGAACGCCTCCGTTATTTCCGGTGAATCCGGGTTTCCAGCGTCTCCTGCATCTCCCGCAGGTGCTGGGTCAGGGGCAGATCGGTGCGGAAGGGGCGGAAGAAGTGATATTTGAGCGCCCGCTCCTCCCGGCGCTGACGGATGTGGGACTTCAGGGCCTCATAGCGGACAATCACGTCGTTGTCCTCAGCGAAGGCCTTCAGCTTCACCACCAGCTGTGCGGAGTGCGCCACATCAAGGATAAATACGCCGTAAAACATACCGATGAAGAAGGAAAAGGCCAGATTGTTGGCAAGCCAGTTGAGTCCCTCCAGAATATGGGGGTGAATGAGGAAATAGTACATGGCCCCAAGGATTGCCCAGAAGAAGGAAAACAGTGGGCAGATTATGCCCTGCACGTTGCCCCAGAGATTGGAATAATCCCACAGCCGAACCTTCAGGAATTTCAGGCAGAACACACCGGCAACGTATTCAATCAGCGTCATGCCCACCGCCATGGCGGCGAACAGCATTACCTTATTCCAGAATGGGTCGGAAATCAGGCTGAATTTTTCCAGAGATGCCAGCAGATACAGGGTGCACAGGCCGAAGCCGTAAATGGGCAGATACGGCCCGGTGCAGAAGCCGGGATTGACAATTTTTTCCGGGCGCTGGGTCAGGTTTCGGAACAGCAGCTCCAGCACCCACCCCAGAACGGAACCCACAAAGAACAGGAACGCCAACGTCAGCAGCAAACTCATACTGATCACTCCTTCTACCTCAAAAATACAGCAAAATGATGAACGCAGCCGAAACTATTTTTTTCCAAATTGTGAATTATCTGGTTTCCCCGCCACGACTGTAGATGACTAAATTGCGCTTTCGCTAACTAAGCTTCCCCCTGGGGGGAAGCTGGCAGAAATCTTTGATTTCTGACTGATGAGGGGAAAACAGGCCAATTCTTCTTCCGGGAGACCCCTCATCCGTCACGGCTTACGCCGTGCCACCTT
>JALFAD010000059.1 GCA_022772525.1 Clostridiales bacterium | reverse complement strand
GGTGCTGGCCTACCGGGTGGATCAGATACTCACCGTGGAACCGGATCAGGTGGAGGCGCTGGAAATTGTGGAAGGGGAGGATCTGTGTACCCTGGTTACCTGCACCCCCATCGGCATCAATTCCCACCGGCTGCTGGTTCGCGGCATCCGGACAGACTATAACGGGGAGGAAGAGACGACCTCCGGCACCCTGTATCAGAGTGTGCACACCGGTACGGCTGTCCGCCGCCTGACGGAGATCTGGCCATGGCTGACGCTGGCAGCCATGCTCGCCATCGGCCTGGAAGCGCTGCTGATGCTGACGCTTCTGAAACGGCTGAGAGAGCAGAGGGAGGATGATTAAGTGGCGCGGCGCATTCGGCAATGGATTGGTTTTCTGATTATGCTGGCTGGCCTTGGGCTGCTGGCCGGCCCCTTCCTGCTGGGCGCCCGGGAGCAGAGAATCCAGCAGCGGGTGGTAGAGGACTTCTATCAGACGGAAGACCAGCAGAAAACAGCGGTGGCGGACGCAGACCCGGCCCAGGAAACCGCCGCACCCTATGACCTGTTTTACGAGACCGCGAAAGAATATAACGCCTCTCTTCTGAAAAACAGGCAGGAGGATATGCGCTCTCAGGAGGATGTGGAGAAATTTGCCCTTAACGCGCTGAATTTTGGCTATTCGGAGAACCTGATCGGCACACTGGAAATCCCCCGGATGGAGATTGAACTGGGGCTGTATCTGGGGGCCAACGCGGAAAATATGGCAAAGGGCGCGGCGATTTTCGGCATGACCTCCCTGCCGCTGGGCGGGGACAGCGAGAATACCGCAATTGCCGGGCACCGGGGCTGGCGGGGCGCCCCCATGTTCCGGGAAATCCAGAAGCTGCAGATCGATGACCCGATCTATGTCACGACGCCCTGGCAGACGCTGGTCTACCGGGTGTGCGAGATTCGGATCGTCACGCCGGAGGATAACACCTGGTGCAAAATTCAGCAGGGAAGAACCCTGATCTCCCTGATGACCTGCCATCCCTACGGGCAGAACTACCAGCGCTATATCGTATTTGCCGAGCTTTCCCCGGAGGACAAGCCCTCTGAGGAGGAGATTCTTCAGGAGAATCTCCAAAGCTATGACCCTGCGCCCAGAGAGGTCACCGTGGTCAATTCCGACGGAAGCAGTGAAGCGGTTTTCGTCGATCCGGCTTCCATACAGCCCGACAGCAGGGAATACGGTTCGGTTTTGTCCAATTTCGCCATTCTGGCAGAGGATAACATGAAAACCGCCGCCTGGATAGCCGCTGCGCTGACCGGGCTGACCGGAATCTGGCTGACGGTTTTGACCCTCCGGGATTTCCGGAAATATCACGGAAAAGACCGGGCAACGACAGGAGGAAACGACATCCATGAATCAGAATGAAAAGGCCGAGCAGATCATCCGGGAGGTTTCCAAAGCGATTATTGGCAAACCGGAATGCATCCGCACCATCCTGTGTGCTATCCTCTCCGGCGGCCATGTGTTGATCGAGGATATCCCCGGCGTGGGAAAGACAACCCTTGCCCTGGCCTTTGCCGCGGCAATGGGGCTGGAGCAGAAGCGTATTCAGTTTACGCCGGATATTCTGCCTTCGGATATTACCGGTTTCACGATGTATCAGAGTGAGCGGGAGAAGTTTATCTACCAGCCCGGCGCGGTTATGTGCAACCTGTTTCTGGCGGATGAGATTAACCGAACTTCCCCCAAGACCCAGTCCGCTCTGCTGGAGGTTATGGAAGAAAACGCGGTTACGGTGGACGGCGTTACCCGCCCCGTGCCGTCTCCCTTTGTGGTAATCGCCACGGAAAACCCCATCGGCTATACAGGCACCCAGATGCTCCCGGAATCCCAGCTGGATCGATTTCAGGTCTGCGTTGTTATGGGGTATCCCAGCCATGACGATGAGATTGCCATTTTGAAAAAACAGGCGTGCAGAAGCCCGATGCAGTCCGTCCGCCCGGTAACCAACCGGGAAGAGCTGCTGCAGATGCAGGCACAGGTGCGTCAGGTGGTGGTTTCAGACCCGATTTATCAGTATATTGTCGCTCTGTGCTCCGAAACCCGGCATCATCCGGGAATCGAATTGGGACTCAGCCCCCGGGGAACCTTGGCACTGGCGTCCATCGCGAGAGCCAACGCTTATGTTTCCGGGAGAAATTATGTGATCCCGAAGGATGTATCCGATATGTTTCCCTACATCGCCATTCACCGGCTGCGCCTGTCCTCGGAGGCCAAAATGAATCACTGGAAGGCGGGTGATATCCTGAAGCAGATCATGGGGCGTGTGGAGGCACCTCTGCCGGAGAGGATGAAATTCCGTGGCTAAATGGTGGAAACCTATTGCGCTTGTTTTGGTAACATTCGTTCTGGCAGTGTCGCTGAAAAACGATTTCCTGTATTTCCTTCTTGGATTTGAGCTGATGGTATATCTGGCAGCGTTCTGCCAGACGCTCTGGCTGTCCAAAAGGGTGAAAGCGCGGATTGTGCTCCCTGAGACGCGGGTGCTTCGGGGAGAATCCTTTCAAATCCGGGTGGAACTGACAAACGCCAGCCGCCTTCCCATTCCCCAGCTGATGGTGCGGCTTGCGGTGCGCGCATTCCCGGAAAAGGAGGCGCTGCTTCTCAAGGGAAAGCTCATGCTGGACGGCAGGGAACAGGGCTTCCTGTGCTTTCAAATGGACGGCAGCCACTGCGGCTGTCTGGAAATCCGGCCGGATCAGTTGATGATTACGGACTTTCTTGGCGCCTTTCAGCGCCGCTGCCCAATGGACGGCGAAGAGGAATCGCTGCTGTTTATTCTGCCGAAGGCAATGGACTTAGACCGGGAGCTTCCGGACGTGCAGGGCATTTTCCCGGACGAGGACGGCGGGAAGCAGGGGAATGACGCCCTTGATGTCTCTGAGATCCGCAGCTATCGGGAAGGCGACCCCCTGAAGATGATTCACTGGAAGCTCTCAGCACGGTGGAATGATCTGATGGTGAAGGAAATGGCAGACCCTGCCGAGAGCCTGACGTGGCTGTATCTGAATCTGCGGCAATCTCCCGATTTGCCCGAAGTCCGGCATGATCCGCAGGCTTGGGATCATTTCGTCCAAACCGTCGCGGACACATCGGCGCTGCTGCTGAAGATGGGAAAACGGCACATGGTGTTTTGGGTGGACAGCCTCGAGGGTACGATCGTGCGCAGCTGTGTATCCGACGAGATGAGTCAGCAGGAAATGCTGTGCGAACTTTTGCGGACGGATTCCGTCCGTCCGGGAGAGAATTCCCCGCTGCCGGAGGAGATATATTTAGATGAAACGAAAGGGATCTGCATCGAAATTGACCTACAGGGCAATCTTGTCCGTTCAAAAACGCCGAGATGAACCATCAGGCCTATCTGTTTCCGACCGCTTTTTTCAGCCTGAAAGCGTGCCGAAGCCCCATCGCCTGCTCTGGTTTGCGGCAGATGCTTTGCTGCTGTCATGTCTTATGACCGGGCTGCTGATGCTGTATGCATCCGGCTTTTCAGTTCCAACCTCGCTGTGGTTTTACCCTGCCGTTTTCCTTCTGTGCGTGGGGGTGACCGCCTTGTTTCGCAATCCATGGTGCCGGCAGCACCGGCTGGCGATCGGCACGGCGGTTCTCCTTGTGTACATGCTGCTGTTGTTCCTCTGTCAGGATACCTTTTTCGGAGGGATGCAGCAGTTCGGCGATCTGGCGGCGGACACCCTGAGCTGGACATATCATGCGGAGCAGGATGTCCCGGCATCTGCTGCAGGCGGCAGCGCGGCAGAGATTTTTCTCATTCTGGCAGCTGTCCCGGCGATGCTCTGGTTTGGCGCGTCCTTATTTCAGAAGAATTCTCTTTTGATGTCCTGTCTACTGCTTTTCCCCCTGCTGGTCTTGCCTGTATTGTGCGGGGCGGCGAAAAACACAGTGGCACTGTTTCTCGTTCTGCTTGGGGCTGTATTGTGCATGGCGTTTGCCAGACCAAAACGGCAGTACCGAATGTGGGGCGGCGGGAATCTCCATTTGCAAAGGCAAAACCAGCTGCGTTTTCAGTCCATTCAGAAAAAAAGCACCCTCATTGTGCTGCTTGCCTTTCTGATCCTGTCCGTTCCGGGATTTTTTCTGGTTCGCCCGCTGCTGTCCGTTTCCCTGAAACCCGCCCGGCAGATCTCTTTGAGCGTACAAAGCAGCTTTTTGACGAAGGTGATGAAGTTTTTGCCGGAGTACAGCGCCGGTCAGTGGAATCTGCGCTTGGAAACCGTTGGCGGAGGCGTGCAGGACGGCGCGGTGGACAACAATGAGGGATACCTTCTGGAAGGCGTGGAGGATCTGAAGCTGACGCTGAATACAAAACCCCGGGAAGCCATCTTCCTGAAAGGCTATATCGGTACGATCTACGAAAACGGCAGCTGGGAGAACAATTACGGCACTACCTTTGACGGCGCGGCGATCAACTGGAATACGGAGGGGTCGCCGAGACTTTATATCCAGAATCTTCCCTTCCTTCGGACGGCCTTCGCATTGGCGCAGGGACAGTCTGAGAATCCGGATGTGGCATCGGCAATGTCTGCTTTCTCCGTTGAGCCTGCCCAACTGCTGGTGGAGAGAATAAACGCGAATGACGATTATACATACCTTCCCTATGGTACCTATCTGAATGATTACTATCAGGTCAATTCCGGGGATGGAGCGGTTGCGGGGCAGTCCGAGCAGGAGGACAGGTTCTACTTCTTTTTCCGGGAGGATATGGAGGCCGTGCTGTCGGCATGGAATGCAATGGAAGGCACCGGCAGTGTGCTGGATCGGGTGGAGGAATCCTACCGGGCGTTCAGCGACGCAAATCATCAATCCGGGTGCCCCGGACTGGACAGCCTGCAGGAGGAAGTCAATCGGGCGATCGCCCAGAACCGTTGGAGCGCCGATCAAAACGCGGAGGAAATTACGGCCTGGATCCGGCAATATCTGGTGGAAAACTATCGATATCAGCAAAACCCGGAACCTGTGCCTGACGGAAAGGACGCGCTGGCGTATTTCCTGCTGGAATCCAAAACGGGAAACAGCGTCCACTTTGCGTCAACCGCAGTGATTTTGTACCGTATGTTTGGCATCCCGGCCAGATATGTGGTGGGCTATGAGGTTCCTGCGTCGTTGTTCTCGGTGCAGTCCAACGGAACCTACACCGCGACCGTGCAGGGAGATCAGGCGCAAGCGTGGGCGGAGATCTATGTCCCGGGGATTGGGTGGATGCCCAGAGATATGACCCCGGGCGTGATCGGAACCTATGAGGAGGTTGGCCCCGGCGGTGAGCAAATCGAGGTATTTGCAGACGAGGGCAGCCAGACGGATGCGGGCGCTCAGGAGACGCAGGCCGGCGGTGAGGACAGCCCCCTTCCCGACTCCGGCGGACGCCATATACGGGAGGATTCGCAGATCATTCTGGTTTTGCTGAGATGCGTATCGGTAATCCTGACCGTGGCCGGGCTTGCATTTGCCGTGAGGTATTTCTGCAGGATCTTTGGGTACGACCCCTTTCACCGGTACTCCCGGCAGCAGCTCCTGATTTTTGTATTTCAGGCATTGTATTCCCGTATGCGCAGACTGGGGCTTCCCCGGAGCGCAAACAGTCAGTCGGAGGAGTTCCTGTCCTTTTGCGAGACGGAATTAAACAGGCGCTGCCCTGAAGCGGCCTGCCTGCTTCGACCCGCTGTGGAAAAATTGTATCGAAGCTGCTTTGGCGGAGAGCCTGCATCCCGGGAGGATATTGCGGCAATGCGCAGGCTTCTTCTCGCAAGCTATGGAGCCGCTGAATAAACAGCCATGCGGAGAAATTCCGCTCCGGTTTTCCTTTGACGGATTGACCGGAGCGGATTTTTTGCTATTCTTAACCAGAATCATAAAGATATTAGACCAGAACAACCGCTTCCTGATTGTCATGCAGCTCACCATCCCTTTTTTATATTATACGCGCGTTGTAAAATGAAGTTGCACATTTAATCAAATAAAAAGGTCCATAGCGAGGACCTCTGTGTTAGAATCAATCTGCTACAAAAGATCAACACAGAAAGAGGCAATCGCTATGGACTACCCCAATCATATCACAAACCACGAAAAAGGTAAACACCTAACTTACGAGGATTATGTGGTATAGGGCAAATGCAGAGCCAAATCAATAAGACTTCTCAATCTACAGTATTCTGATTTTCCGAACAATAAAAATGCTGTACGATGGTGGCTGAGTGACTCGCATATTATTTCAGATTCTCCATGCGTGCAACATTTTAAATCCCCAGGACTTCATCTCCTTATTGGATGAAGCTCTGGGGATTTTTGCGTTTTGAAAGGAATGCCCACAAACTTTTTTCTATTTGTGGGTACTCATTTCAAAACGGGCTGGGATTCCAAAGGGATGGCGATTCCTTTGGCTCTGGGTTTCCAATAGGGGCGGGAGCGCCCTGTTGGATGGGGAATCCAAAGGGGACAGCGTTCCCTTGGCGGTGGTTTCCAAAGGCGGCGGCGCCGCCTTGGCAGGAAGAATCCAATGAAACCGGCGGTTTCGTGGCACACGACTTTGACCGCAAAGTCTAGTGTGTTATACCTTTGGCGACCGTGGGTGGCGGAAAGGGGTTGTTCGGGGCAGGAACAAGCACTTTCCGCTACCCACAGAACAGGCGGATTCTGCGTCCTCCAGGACGAGAAGCCCAGGAGTTTGCTTTAGCAGAATCCGCCTGCTCGGGTGTAGGTGGTGCGGCGGAGCGGAGAGAATATCGGAAGAAATTCTTGGAGAGCAGCAGCATCACCGGGGGAGCCAAAGGGATATCAAACCCCCGTCCCGCCGAAGCGACACTACTCTCTCACGCTACTCCTCGAATGAAATCACCGTTTCTTTCGGCAGCTTCTCATTCCGACAGTTCAGAAGATATGATATCGCATATTTGGCAAACGGCTGAGAAATCATTTTGTCCCAGTCTGCCAGCTGGATGATTTCTGCCGTTTTGGTTTCAAAGTCAAACTGAATCTCACCCCATTCGCCGTCGCTGTCTGCCTGATACAGGTAGGTCGCGGCGGCGATTTTTTCTTTTCGCTTTTTCTGACGCTTGCGTTTCAAAACGATTGTGTGAAAGAGACCATCTTCAATCAGCAGCTGCGTCAGCTTCTGTACCGCTTTCTTGTAAGCCCGCTCTGCACCGCTGGCTGTGGAGCCTTCAAACATCGCTGCCAGATCCTCCCATGTGGGACGGCGACGCATTGGCCGCACACAGCGGCAGTCCATGCAGACTGCCATATGCCGCTCTATCAAAATCTGGGAACGGTAATCCAGTTTGCTGTGTGCACGCTGGACAGCACCACCCCAGGAGCTGTCCCAGAGCATGGCGCTGTACACGCCACCGGCATCCCGGCTTAAATCCTCACCAGTGTCCTCAGTGATATCCTCATCGAAATCTTCGTTGAATTCCTTGTGGCTCTCACGGAGAATGGTATCATAGATAGAAACGATGCCCCGATTTTTGCGGGCCGCGGTGAGATAATCCTCCGCCGTCTTTTTGGTGCAGCCGGTTTTCTCCATGAATGCCGCAATGGTTTTCTTCCGGGAATCCCTCGCTTTGTTATAGAGCCATGCAATGCCCCGGACAGTTTTGTACTCGTCCAGATTTTTGAAAGAGCCGGATTCCTCATAGCGGCGGCAGTTGAGAATTGCGTTGCCGATGTCATAGTAAGCGTAGGTCAGAAAATCTGCACCCTTGTCGGGATCGTATCCCGGACAGCAATCCACAATCGCAGATACGCAGTTCAGCTTGTAATCCAGCAGGCGAACCGGGTCGTAAGCGTACAACCCCTCCCGGTGGAAGAATCTGTAAATCCGTCCGTTCAGAATTTTCTCGATGTGGTGGAGATAAAAGCAGACATACAGAAGATTGTGCTCCCGGTTTGCCATGACGATAAACTGATTGATATCCTCCACAACCAGCGGCTCCGGCGATATCTGAAAGGCGTGTTCCGCCTCAAATCGGGTCACATTCTTTTCCAGACACTGGAAACCATATTTGGTGGTGTACCTTTCTGCTAACTTGGGCATGGGACACCTCCTTCCTCTGTTTCAAAATCACAGGAGAGCTTTGGCTTCCGCCTCCAAGGCATCCAGCTCCATCTCCTGAATATAGTTTCCGTCGGCATAATCGACGCTGTTTTTTGATCGCTGCATTTTATCTTTTGCCAGCTTCTTCATCATCTTTCCCAGCGGTTTATCTGCATTCTTTCTTCTTAAGCGATGGTTGATGGAATCCAACCGCTTCTTATATAACTCCACATTGGGATTGTCTTCTGCCAGTTCCCGTTCCTTTCGGCCTTTCAGATTTCCAACCTGCCTGCAGCTTCTGTGACGCTTATCTCCGAGGGCATAACCGCCGCAGTATTTTGTTGGTCTGGCATTGATGGTCAGAAACCAGCGCCCGCAGGTTCGGCACTTCTTGGGAGCGTGTCCTACACACAGTCCTTCATACAGATCAGAGCGGAACATACCCACGAAGGAAACATAGATCATGTGTTTTGCGATTACCGGCGTCTTGCTGTCAGGCCGCAGCAGCGTCGTGTACTGGGTGGTATTACACTTCCGCAGAAGTGCTCCCCCGTGGCTTCCCGAAACTAAAAATGAATAAAGAAAGGATTGAACCTCTATGGCAAGAAATGACGGTATTGACCGTACCGTAGCAAGAAATGTAAATCTGACCGCTTCCAAAATCGCCAATGCTCAGCGGCACAATGAGCGGGAAAAGGAATCCTATACCAACCCGGATATTGTACCAGAGCGCCTATCCTGCAATGTCCATTTCAAAACACCCACCGGCAGTTATACAGAGATGTTTGAGCAGATGAAAACCGATGGCGTTATCTCCACCCGTGGTCTGAAAGAAGATGCCAACCTCTACGGTGAGCTGATCTTCGATGTGAACTCCGCCTACTTCTACAATCACGGCGGCTATGTATTTGCAAAACAGTTTTATGCTGATGCCTACAAAGCCGCCGTGGATATTGTAGGTGGTGAGCAGTACATCCTCTCCGCTGTGATGCACGCCGACGAACGGAACCGGGCCATGTCCGAAGCTCTGGGCGAGGATGTGTACCACTACCATCTTCATGTTGTGTACATTCCGGTGGTGGAAAAGCAAATTCTTTGGAGCAAACGCTGCAAGGACAAATCGCTGGTTGGCACTGTGAAGGAAACCATCATGCAGGTCAGCAGCAGTAAGAAGTGGCAGTCCAAGCCGGCGCTGGACGAAAACGGAAATCCCATGCTGACCGCAAAGGGAAAGCCGATTCTGAAAAAATCCTACAGCGTTCTCCAAGACGACTTCTTCAACGCCATGCGAGCCGCCGGATATACGGATGTGCAGCGCGGCGAGCGGGGCAGCACTGAGGAGCATCTGACAGTGACGCAGTTCAAGGTGCAATCAGAGCAGGAGCGGCTGGAACAGCTCCGGGAAGCGATCAGCGAAAAACAGAATGATATGGAATCCTTGCTCTCTGATTTGGAAGCTGTCACAGACAAGCTGAGCACCACAGAGGCAGAACTGGATTCCGCCAAGCAGAATCGGGATGCCATTCAGGAGCAGTACAGGGCATTGTCCAGCGGGATGAAAAACGCGGAAAAGTATGCCGCCGAGTTTATCCGCCCGCCGGATGAGTGGCTCCCTACCCCCACGCCACTAGAATCTGCCAAGGGATACCGCTCCCGGATTATACCCATGATGGCACACTTCGGCAAGCTGCTTCTGAAGCTGTACACCCAGTGCGTCAACCTGAAAGAAAAGTGTCGGCAGTTGGTTCACCGCAATGAGAATCTAACCCGTCAGGTTGAAAGACTACAAGTCCGTCTGACCGAATCCGAGGGCAGGGAGGCACAGATGAATCAGGAACTGTCTGACTATCATTTGCTCCGAAAGCATATGGGCACACAGGTTTTGGATCGTACACTGGAAGCTGCCCGGCAGGCGCAGGCAGCCATTGCCAAAGAGAAGAAGCAAAAGGAGACGATTCACTGATGATCGCTTGGCGGTCAGATTTTGAAATCTCAAAATGACAACTGAAAAAGGAGTGTTCATTATGAAATCAATCACATCAACAATTTGTCGCAAGGTCGCTGCCATCCGGAGGAAAATGCTCTATGTATCCAACGGAGGAATCGGGAAGCGACCAGGGAGGAAATGCTTATAACAGACTGTATTCAAAAAACCTTTCAGGTGGATGGACATGAAGTGTGCGCCACCTTTTCCAAGCTGCCCATGCCGGAGACCTTTTTCAGAATTCGGGATATTCTGATGTATTCCGCTTTTACTATTGCGGAATCCGGGAACTGTGGTTATAATGAGGATGTGCACCTTGACAATTCCACATCCCATACAAAGATACCCCTTTCAGAAAATGAAAGGAGTACCGAACAATGACAAATCAAAACCGAGTTTGCTGCCTATACCGTGTATCCACGGGCAAGCAGGTGGACTATACCGAAAACCATGAGGCCGATATTCCCATGCAGCGAAAAGCCTGTCACAGCTTTGCGGAGAAGATGGGCTGGATCATTGTCCATGAGGAACAGGAGGAAGGCGTGTCCGGGCACAAGGTTCGCGCAGAATCCCGGGACAAGCTGCAAATCATCAAGGCCATGGCGGCCAGAGGGGAGTTTGACATCTTCCTGGTTTTCATGTTTGACCGGATCGGCAGAATTGCGGACGAAACGCCCTTTGTTGTGGAGTGGTTCTGCAAGCATGGCATTCAGGTTTGGAGCACCCAGGAAGGGGAGCAGCGGTTCGACAATCACACGGACAAGCTGCTCAATTACATCCGCTTCTGGCAGGCCGATGGGGAAAGTGAGAAAACCTCCATCCGTACCCGCACCAGTTTGGGTCAGCTTGTGGAAGCCGGTCACTTCAAGGGCGGCTTTGCGGCCTATGGCTATGATCTGGTGAAAAGCGGACGGTTCAACAAGAAAAAGCATGAGCTTCTTGACCTGCAAATCAACGAGGAAGAAGCTGCTGTCGTTCGTCTGATTTTTGACAAGTACACCAGCGAGGGTTACGGCGCTCAGCGGATCGCTACTTACCTGAACCGTCTTGGCTACCGTACCCGCGCCGGGAAGAACTGGCATCCGGCCTCTATTCGTGGGATTCTCTGCAATCCTACCTATACCGGGGTGCTTCGTTCTGGTGACAGCCGTTCCGATGTTTTGCCGGAATTGCAGATCATCTCTCCCCAGCAGTTTGATACCGCGCAGAAAATCCGGGAGGATCGGTCTGACCGTGCAAAGGAATGTCCTACGGTTCCCCAAAACACCAAGGGACAGTCCCTGCTGTCCGGCAATGTGTTCTGCGGTCACTGCGGCGCGAGGCTGACCCTTACCACCAGCGGAAAGTACCGCCGCCTGCGGGATGGCTCCATGGACAAAACGCCCCGCATCCGCCATGTCTGCTACGGTAAGACCAGAAAGCAAACGGAATGCGATGGCCCCACCGGCTACACCATGCACATTCTGGACGATATTATCGATAAGATGATCCGGGAAATCTTCCGCAAGATGAAGGGTATTTCCAAGAATGATTTGATTCAGGCAAGATACGCCAAGGAACTGAATCTTCGGAAATCCCATATGGTTACGGTAAAGGCAGAGCTGAGCAAAGCCACGGAGACCTTGAATATACTCCGGGCAGAAATTGTCCGCAGCATCCAGGGCGAGAGTGCTTTTTCTCAGGATACCCTCGCCGGACTGATCCGGGATTCCGAGGCAAAATGCAGCGAACTCAGAAATCAGCATGAAGAAGCGGAAGCCGCTGTTTTGAACGAGGAACAGCTTCTGAATCAGCTTACAGATCAGTATGAAGAACTGATCTCCTGGGCTGACCTCTATGACCACGCCACCTTTGAGGCAAAAAAGATGATCGTGAATTGTATGATCCGGCGGGTAGAGGTTTTCCGGGACTACAAATTGAATGTAGAATTCAATTTTGATCTGAATCAGTTCCTGAACGGGCTGGATATTTCCGCCTAAAATTGGGGGTATCGCTCAGTCACCTCCAAATGTGACAAGCAGTTACAAAACGGCTGGGAAGCGAATGAGTGGCATGCATAGAAAAACACCCGAAATGTTTCCATTTCAGGTGTTTCCTAAGGCTATTTGCCATTTTCATGGTGGAGATAAGCGGGATCGAACCGCTGACCTCTTGAATGCCATTCAAGCGCTCTCCCAGCTGAGCTATACCCCCATAGGCTGTAGAATGGCAAATAGCAAGTTATTAAATTGAAGAAGTGGGGTGTGTTTCTGGTTTGCTAGGGCTCCCAGCTGAGCTATACCCCCAAATAGGACAATCAGCCAGAATGCAATCTATTAAGTTGAGGATCACGGGGTATGTGAACGGTAGCTTTGGGCTCCCAGCTGAGCTATACCCCCATATTCTATCTTCCCTTGCTGTCTCACCGGACAGCTTCTGTATTATAACATACTTCGCGGAAATGTCAAGCGTTTTTTCTCGTTTTTATTTTTCTTTTTCAAGGCATCGAAACCGGAAGAATTTTGGCAAATACCCACTTCCATTTCCGGGCAATTCACGATATAATAACAACGGACATAGCACCATGTTTCAAATTGCCTGCGGGCAGATATCGGGAGGTTTTCATGGCAGCACTGATTCTTTCCTTAAATGACAAAAAAAGACTGGATACCGGGTTCGCCGCCGCCTTTGACGGCGCGGCGGAACGATACTTTTCCGCACCTGGACGTACGGAGGTCAGCGGCAACCACACAGACCATCAGCGCGGACGGGTACTGGCCGGCGCGGTGAATCTGGACACGGTGGCGGCGGTTCGGGCAAACGGAACCAATGTGATCCGGGTGCAGTCCAAAGGATACCCCCTGTGTCAGGTTCGCCTGGATGCGCTGGAGCCGGTGGCGTCGGAGGTCAATTCCACTCCGGCGCTGATTCGGGGCGTGGCGGCACGGTTCGCCCAGCTGGGCTGCAAAGTTGAGGGTTTCGATGCCTACTGTGAGTCCACGGTTCTGCCTGGCTCCGGCTTAAGCTCCTCTGCCGCCTTTGAGGTGCTGATCGGAACCATCATCAATCACCTGTTCTTTGGCGGCCGGGTGTCCCAGCCGGAGATCGCACAGATCGGACAGTACGCGGAAAATGTCTTTTTTGGCAAGCCCTGCGGCCTGATGGACCAGACGGCTTCTGCGGTGGGCGGCCTGGTCACCATTGACTTTGCCGACAAGGAGCACCCGGATATCCGCCCGGTACATTTTGACTTCTCCACAACCGGACACGCCCTGTGCATCATCGATTCCCGGGCGGATCACGCGGATCTGACGGACGAGTATGCGGCGATTCCCGGGGAACTGAAAGAACTTTGTGGATTCTTCGGCAAGGAGGTCATTACGCAGATTCCGGAGGAGGAATTCTATGCCGCCATCCCCGCGCTGCGGGAGAAATACCCGGATCGGGCCATTATGCGGGCCATTCACGAATACAACGAAAACCGCCGGGTGCCCCAGCAGGTGGCCTGTCTGGAGCAAGGCGACTTTGACGGTTTCCTTCGTCTGGCGAAGGAATCGGGCTACTCCAGCTGGATGTATCTGCAAAATGTCATTCCTGCCGGATACGTGAAGCAGCAGGCCATGGCGGTGGCGCTGGGCCTGTGTGAACACTACTTGCAGGGTCGGGGCGCTTACCGGGTCCACGGCGGCGGATTTGCCGGAACGGTGCAGGCCTTTGTGCCCTTTGATTTGCTGGAATCCTTCCGGGCGGGCATCGACGCGGCGCTGGGCGAGGGCGCCTGCCACGTACTGTCCATCCGTCCGCAGGGCGGCGTGGAGATGGAGGTAGAGGCGTGAAAATTGAAACCTGCATCGATTCTCTTGTTTCCTATGCCATGAACCGGGGACTTGCCGAGCCGGTGGACCATCAGGTGCTCACCAACCGCCTGCTGGATATCCTGCGCAAGGACGACTATGAACCCTCCGACGAGCCCCAGAGCGAGAATCTGGAGGAAATCTTAGGCGGCATTCTGGACTACGCCGTAGCTAACGGCCTGTGCGAGGATAACATCACTGCCCGGGATATTTTCGACACCCGGATTATGGGTGCGGTGACGCCTATGCCCCGAGAGGTCGTCCGCACATTCCGGGAAAAGTACGCTGTCAGCCCGGAGAAGGCCACGGACTGGTATTACCGGTTCAGCTGTGACACCGACTACATCCGTCGCTACCGCATCGCGAAAGATATGCGCTGGAAATATCCCAGCGAATACGGCGAAATGGACATAACCATCAACCTGAGCAAGCCCGAGAAGGACCCCAAGGCCATTGCCGCCGCGAAAAACGCCCCCCAGACGGCCTACCCCAAGTGCCAGCTGTGCCGGGAGAACGAGGGCTACGCCGGCCGCATGAACCACCCCGCCCGGGCAAACCACCGCATTATCCCCATCAAGGTCTGCGGCGAGGACTGGTGCCTGCAATACTCCCCCTACGTCTACTACAATGAGCACTGCATCGTCTTTAATTCCAAACATGTGCCCATGAAGATCGACCGGTCGGCCTTTGAGAAGCTGCTGGACTTTGTGAAAGCATTTCCGCACTATTTTGTCGGATCCAACGCCGACCTGCCCATTGTGGGCGGTTCCATTCTCGGCCACGAGCACTTCCAAGGCGGTCATTATACCTTCGCCATGGAAACTGCCGATCTGGAAACGGAAATCACCTTCTGTGGCTATGAGGATATCCACGCGGGAACTGTGAAGTGGCCCATGAGCGTGATCCGTCTGGACGGCAAAGACCCGGTAAGACTTGCCGAGCTGGCGGACAAAATTCTTCGCTGCTGGAGGGGCTACTCCGATGAAAGCGTGGGGGTGATTGCCTTCTCTGATGGGGAACCCCACAACACTATCACCCCCATCGCCCGGCGCAGAAGCGACCTGTACGAGCTGGATCTGGTGCTGCGGTGCAATATCACCACCTCGGAGCATCCTCTGGGTGTGTTCCATCCTCATGCGGACAAGCACCACATCAAGAAGGAGAACATTGGTCTGATCGAGGTCATGGGTCTGGCGGTTCTGCCAAGCCGCCTGAAGCAGGAGCTGACGGACCTGGCGGCCGCCATTGTTTCCGGGGCGGACATTGCTTCCGACCCGGTGCTGAGCAAGCACGCAGCCTGGGTAGAGGAATTAAAGCAGCGCTACACCTTTACGCAGGACAACGCGCTGGACATTCTTCTCAAGGAAACCGGCAGAGTCTTTACCGAGGTTTTGGAGGATGCGGGCGTGTACAAGAACACCCCCGAGGGCCGGGCGGCGTTCCTCAAGTTTATCGACGCAGTCAACGCACAATAAAAAAGGAATGCTCCCGGCAGAACAGCCGGGAGCATTTGTGTTATTTTCTGAAGAATCCAACCAGACCAATGACGAAGATCACGAAGACGATGACCGGCAGGACGTAAGTCATGTAGGGCCGCATCCACTTTGCCACCTTCAGGCCGGTGCCCTCGTTGGCCTCTTTCATGAATTTCTCCCAGCCCCAGCCGTAACGGGTGGTGCAGAACAGGACGAAAATCAGAGAACCAAGGGGCAGCATGATGTTGCTGACCAGAAAATCCTCGCTGTCCAAAATATCGTGCCCGGCGATGGGGCGTACATTCTGCCACAGGTTGTAGCCCAGCAGGCAGGGCAGGCTCAGCAGGAAAATGCCCACGCAGCAGATGAGGCAGGTTTTCCTTCGGTTCCATCCGGTCAGCTCGCTGACGCAGCAGACGATATTCTCAAACACAGCCAGCACCGTAGAGAAGGCGGCGAAGGTGAGAAACAGGAAGAACAGGCTGCCCCAGAACCGCCCCAGCGTAATGTGGTTGAACACGTTGGGCAGAGTCACGAAAATCAGTGCGGGGCCGCTGTTCACATCCACGCCGTAGGCAAAGCAGGCGGGGAAGATGATGAGGCCCGAGCACAGAGCCACCATGGTATCCAGCAGGCTGACCCGGACGGCTTCGCCCATGAGGGCGTGATCCTTGCCGATGTAGCTGCCGAAAATCGCCATGGCGCCGATGCCGAGACTCAGGGTGAAGAAGGCTTGATTCATGGCGCCTACGATCACATTACCCACACCGATGTCCGCCATTCGCTGAAAATCAGGGATCAGGTAGAAGGACAGACCCTTGGAGCCGCCGGACAGGGTCATGCTGTGGAGGGCAAGTACCCACATGAGAAGAATCAAGGCCATCATCATCCACTTGGTGACACGTTCCAGACCCTTCTGGACGCCAAGAGATATGATGGAGAAGCCGAACACCACAACGATGCCCATATAGAATGCCATTTTGCCGGGGGACGCCAGCATTTCCCCAAATTTTGCTTCAATTCCGGCGGTGTCCAGCCCTGCGTATACGCCAGCGGCGGTGTCCACAAAATACTGGAGCATCCAGCCGGCTACGGTGGTGTAGAACATCATCAGCACGATATTGCCCAGCAGGCACACATAGCCGTGCCAGCCCCATTTGCTTCCGGGCTTCAGCTGCCCATACATTTTCAGGGGGCTTTTCTGAGCGGCCCGGCCCATGGCAAATTCCATGGTCAGCACCGGAACGCCCAGCGCCAGAAGAAACAGAAGATAGATCAGCACAAACGCACCGCCGCCGTACTGCCCGGTCATCCATGGGAATTTCCAGACGTTGCCGATGCCGATGGCACAGCCTGCGCTGAGGAGGAGGAAGCCCAGCCGGCTTCCCAGATGCTCACGCTGCATTGCAGAACCTCCAATGATGAATATTTGTGATGTCCCTGACAGGACGATAAAGAATTTAAATCTTAAGAATAAACCCTTTGAATTATATAGATTATATAGAATTCTCTACAAAATGTCAATCTTTTTGCGGCAATCCCGTTCGGGTAAATGGAGTCGGGGGAAAAGGGGAGACCGGTCAATTGCCCATTCTGTTTATAGGACGTTAACATTTCCGCTATTTACTTTTTGCCCTCAGAATGGTATAATCCACGGGTAGTACGGAAAAGGAGGCGGAGAAATGCGCCGTTATTTTGAAGAACTGAAGGATTTCTTAAAGAAGGGCGATATGTTCCTCCTGATTTTGTGTGTGTGCGTGGCAGGCTTTGGCGTGGTCTGCATTGCCAGCGCGACCTCCGCTGAGAAATTCGACGGCAACTTTAAATATATCGCGATTCAGATTATTTCCATCGGTCTGGGCGTGCTCATGTACGCGCTGGTGTCCTCCATCGACCTGGATGTTCTGTCGGAGCACCGGGGAATGATGGTGGCGTTCAATATTTTCCTGCTTCTGCTGCTGATTCCCTTCGGTACGGACAACCACACCGGCAACCGAAGCTGGCTCCACTTCCCGGGCTTTCCTATCAACATCCAGCCTGCGGAAATCTGCAAAATTACCTATATCATCATTATGGCATCCGTCATGTCCTCCCATCAGAACCGTATTTCCCACCCGATTTCCATTGCCCATATGCTTCTGCATCTGGTGATTCTGGTGGGCCTGAATCTGGGGCTGTCGTCGGATATGGGCGTGTCCCTGATCTTCGTGTTTATTTTTATCGGCATGGCCTTTGCCGGCGGCGTGAGCCTGTGGTGGTTCGCGCTGGCCATCGGCTCCATTGCGGCGGCATTCCCCATTCTGTGGCAGTTCCTTGGCGAGTATCAGCGGAACCGAATCCGCATTCTGTTTGACCCTACCATTGACCCACAGGGCATCAACGAACGGTATCACTCCAAGATTAACCTCCAGTCCCTCACCGGCGGCGGCATGATGGGACAGGGCCTGTTCAAGGGAAACCGTACCCAGAGCGGCGCCCTGTTCGCCCAGCATACGGACTATATCTTCTCCTCCATGGGTGAGGAGATGGGCTTTGTGGGCTGTGTGGTCATTATGGTACTGGAGCTGGCAATTATTGCCCGGTGCATCTATGTAGGCATCCGGTGTCAGGATTATATGCGCCGGCTGGTGTGCTATGGCGCCGCCTCCGCACTGATGTTCCAGCTGATGATTAACGTGGGTATGTGCATCGGCGTTATGCCGGTTATCGGCCTGACCCTTCCGCTGATCAGCTACGGCGGGTCCTCCGTGGTGACCATTTTCGCCATGCTGGGACTGGTGTCCGGCGCTTACGCCCGACCGTCGTCCCTCAGTCACGAGCGGTATGTGCAGCCATACCGGGGATGAATAAGCCTTCCCCTCTGGGGAAGGTGGCAGCCCGAAGGGCTGACAGAAGAGGTTCAATGATTTAGCGAGGTCAGGAGAAATGCTGTGGCACCTCTCCCGACCTCGCTTGCGCTCGGTCACCCTCCCCAAAAGGGAGGGCTTTTTTGCTGTCAAATTGTAATCAGATCATAGGAATCCTCGCCCAGACCGATTTTCTTCGCGTGGGCAATCTGACTGCGCCAGTCGGTGTGGGGGAAGGAGCCGGTGAGGTTATCGAGGTCGGGCCGGTTGGCCTTATCCAGCTTGGAGCCGGGCATGATGGTCTGGGCGTTGACGGCGTCGGCGCAGGCGAGGTCCAGCGCCACCGGGTCAAAGGAGGCGAACATACCCACGTCGGGGACAATGGGCAGGTCGTTCTCCGGATGGCAGTCGCAGTAGGGGCTCACGTCCCGCACCAGCGTGATGTGGAAATTGGGCCGTCCGTCCAGAACCGCCTTGGTGTACTCGGCAATCTTGCAGTTCAGCACGGAAGCGGACTGGGCGTAGGCGGGGTGGATGGCCCCCACGGGGCATACATCGATGCACCGCCCGCAGCCCATGCACTTCGTCCAGTCGATGTGCATGACGCCGCCCTCCAGCTGGGGGCCTTCGTGGGCGCAGTATTTGGCACAGGTGCCGCAGCCGACGCATTTATCGGCATCCACCTCGGGGCGGCCTTCGCTGTGCATTTCCCGCTTGCCGGCATTGGAACCGCTGCCCATACCCAGGTTTTTCATGGCGCCGCCGAAGCCGGCTTCCTCATGGCCCTTGAAGTGGTTCAGGGAAATGACGATATCGGCATCCATAATGGCCCTGCCGATTTTGGCGGTTTTCACATACTCGCCGCCCACCACGGGCACGTCCACATCGTCGGTGCCCTTCAGCCCGTCGGCGATGATCACATGGCAGCCGGTGGAGTAGGGGGTGAAGCCGTTTAAGTAGGCGGTTTCCAGATGGTCAAGGGCGTTCTTCCGGGAGCCGACGTACATGGTGTTGCAGTCGGTGAGGAATGGCTTGCCGCCCAGATCCTTGATGATATCCACCAGCACCCGGGCGTAGCCGGAGCGCAGGTGGGCCATGTTGCCCAGCTCGCCAAAGTGAATCTTGATGGCGACGAATTTGTCCTGAAAGTCGATCTGGTCGATACCGGCGGAGAGGATCAGTCTCGACAGCTTCTGGGGAAGCGTCTCGGATGTGCCGGTACAGAAATCGGTAAAATAGACCTTGGATGCCATAATGTACCTCCTGAAGATTTTCTATCCATAGTGTATCTTTTTTTCACAGGAAAGTCAAGGGAAGCTCTGAACAAATCGTCTGCGGCTGAGGAGCCTATCTTTTGCTCCATCGGTGCGGTTTAAAAAACAGGAAATACGTACAGTATTCCTCTGCTTTTCAAACCTTCCGCTGAATCAAAATCTCTCGCTGTCAGCGCTTGCCGATTTATTCAGAGCTTCCCAAGAAGTAAACAATCTGTGAAGGTTGGGGCCCGGCGGTAGCGAAACCGGGAAAGCCGTGGTATACTTTCTCAAAAATGGAATAAAGGTGGAATTGTATGGAAAACCATCAGGGAGCGTCCGCGAATCTGCTGTTCTGTGTCAACCAGAAAATGCTGGGACTTATGGGCGTCTGCCTCAAATCTCTGCTGCGCAGCGGGGGTTATGGGCATTACGACGTTTTCGTGCTGCATTCGGATTTGGAGGAAAGCATTCAGAGGGCCGTGGAGCGGGATTTTCAGGAGAGAGTGACTTTCCATTTCCTGCAAGTTCCGGAGGAATTGTTCGCGGATTTCCCGGAGACGGGCCGGTATCCCAGACAGATCTACTATCGGCTGGCGGCGCCTCTGCTGCTGCCGAAGGAATTGGATCGGATTCTCTATCTGGATGTGGACGTGGTGGTTATCAACTCGCTGCGAACGTTTTGCGAGATGGATTTTGAGGGCAGCTATTATGTGGGCTGCACCCACACCCGGGAATTTTTAACGAAGCTCAATCAGGCGAGACTTCAATCGGACAAGGCGGTGGCCTATATCAACACCGGGGTGCTGCTGATGAACCTGAATGCCCTGCGGCAGGTTATCCGGCTTGAGGAGATCAGCGCCTATGTTCGGGAACATGAGAAAGCCCTGATCCTGCCGGATCAGGACATTCTCACGGCCCTCTATGGCGATAAGATCCAACTGGCGGACAGCTTATGCTACAACCTCAGCGACCGGGTTCTGAGCTTCTATAACGGTTCCCACCCAAAGGAAAAACGGGACGTGAACTGGGTGCGCCGGAACACCGCCATCATCCACTACTGCGGCAGAAACAAGCCCTGGAACGAAGGCTATACCGGCACTCTGGGAGTCTTTTATCAAGAGCTGACCTCTGAAAAATAGGACGGAAAAAGCCCCAGCCTTTTCAGTGGTGCAACTTAGGGATACGCAATCCCGGAAAAATATCGGCATAGTTGGTATGTATTTACCGGCTATGCCAATTTTTCTGTATTTGTTAACTCCGGTAACATTGATATTGTCCCGTTAAGCCGGATATCCGCCTGTCGGCATCAAGTTTAACGACCGAATTGCTCATTTATGGCGGTACTGATGTTCACAATTGCCCTATCCGGCATGGCTTCACGCCGCTTGCGCCGGGCATGCGCCCAGCAGCCACAGTGGGCCACCTTCTGCACTTGGCTGTTACCCATCTTTTTAGCGGCTATTTCACAGCCCCTGCCCGCAGACTATTTCACGGTCTTTTCCTGCCACTTCTGATTGGCGGTGGCAGTGAACTGATTGCGCACGGTGATGGAGCCGTCGTCATTGAGGATAAACCAGAGCATATCCGAATCCAGAGGACGCAGACCGCCCTTTGCCTGGGTTTCCAGCACCTGCTTTGCCATGGCGTAGGTTTCGTCGGTGTAGATGATGGTTCCGTCATAGCCCTGCCACTGGTTCGGCCGGTCGATTTCGGTCAGCAGACTCTGGCCATAGCCGTTGGCCCGGTCCTCGGAGCGGTTGACGGCCACCCACATAATAACCGTCTTTACGTTGTCAGACCGTCCCGCGCCCACGCTGTCCGCCAGCCGGGCCAAAGCCGCAGCCTCCGGAATCACCGCTTCCTCCGTTGGAGTGGTGTCCTCCTCCGGCACGGTTACCACGGCGGTAACATCAGGTAGGGTTTCCTCAGGCGCTTTCTGCTTCCCCGGAAGAAGGGCCAGAATCAGAAGCAGCAGAATCAGCGGTGACCACAGCCGGATATCATAATACCACCGAATATCCTCCCCAAGGTGAAGCAGGAAGGACGGAATGGGAAACGTTCTCTTTTTTTGCTGTTTTCTTCTTTTGGGCTCTATTTTCGGTTCTGCACCAGGTTCTGGTTGGACCTCTGTTTTGGATTCTTCGTTCAGTATTGGATCCATAATGTCATCTCCTTTTGTTTCCGCCGCCGATTCCAAATATCGGCGAATTTCTCCCGGTCTCATAATAATACGACTCCGCTGAATAATGTGTCGAATTCCCTGATGAGAAAAAGAATTCTCTATTTAGGGAATGTTATAACATATTCGGGCCAAAAAGTCAAATTTTTTCTATTTTTTTGTAATTATGTTAACTTTTTTGAGAATTATGTAAACAGCAAAAGTTACTTACTTCCGATGATTCCCGACATTTGGCTGTTCGGTAAATGGCACAATATCCCGACGGATACCGTACGAAACGACAGGAGGCTCTTAGAATGTTACGCAAAAACTACCCCGTCCCGGGGCAGGGAGCTGCAGGAACGGCGCCCGCAAAGCACCTGCATTGGATTTTTCGCAATCCATTGATAAAAGCTGAGAGAGAACCGCATGGCTCTCCCTCAGTATTTCTATTCAAAAGCGGCATCTAAGCTATGGCCGGTTGAAACATCATAAGATTTTTGCTTGTCAGATTGTACCGAATGCGGTATAATATAGATCGAAAATGGATGGCGAACGCAGCGTTTTGCGCTGGAAAGGCCGCCTGGTTGTATTCTGTAATACACTTTCTTGATAAAATTATTTAATTTTATCAAGAAGACACCGCCTGACGGCGTTGTCGTTTCCATGATTTTCGGAATAGAAAATCATGGAAACCCGTCTCATTATGATCTTCATATAGAAAACTCCAATTCTAAAGTTTTCTATTGAATATCAGTATAAAACACAGCCCTCTGTTCCAACCGGGAAAAGGAATCACATTTCACGCAATCCTGTGATGGTCTTTCGCCCATGTTTAGAATAAAGCAGACATATTTTCCCCAAAGGAGTACGCTTATGAGTCCCACCGTCAGTATTATCGTCCCGGTCTATAACGCAGAGCATACCATCGGCAGATGCATTGAAAGCATTCTGAACCAGGAATATACCGATTTTGAGCTGCTGCTGGTCGATGATGGCAGCACGGATACTTCCGGCGCCATTTGCGATGGATATGCTGCCATTGACAGCCGCGTTCAGGTTATCCATAAGGAGAACACCGGCGTTTCCGCAAGCCGGAACCTTGCGCTGGATCGGGCCAGCGGCACCTATCTCCAGTTTCTGGACAGCGACGACTGGATTACTTCCGACGCCACCAGCTCTCTGGTGCGGGCCATGGAAAGCGGCCCCTGTGATCTGGTGATTTCCGATTTTTACCGGGTCGTGGGGGAGCGGGTCTCCCAAAAAGGCGATATCGATGAAGACGGCATCATGACCCGGGAGGAATTCGCCGCCCACATGATGGAAGATCCCGCCGACTTCTACTACGGCGTTCTGTGGAACAAGCTCTACCGCCGCGCCATCGTTGAGGCGCACCATCTGCGGATGGACCCTGAAATCAGCTGGTGCGAGGACTTCATGTTCAATCTGGAGTACATCCGCTACGCGGAAGTTTTTCGCGCCATTCAGATTCCCATTTATTACTACGTCAAGACCAAGGGCTCTCTGGCTTCCCAGAGCCTGACCATCAGTCAGACCGTGAAAATGAAGCTGACGGTCTTTGAGTGTTATCATCGGTTTTTCAAGACGGTTCTGGACGAGGAGGAATACGAAAAATGCCGTTTGAAGGTCTACCGGTTCCTGCTGGATGCCGCGGGGGATGGCTCTGTGCCGCCGGCGGTGCTCCCCAATTCCCAAAAGCTGGGAGACGAGCGGATGCAGGTTCCCCCGCATGTCCTGGACGGCGAGGGGGTACTGTATGATGCTTTCCGGGAGCGAAAGCTGCTGGACCGCTATCTGGAAACAGCCGCATTGAAGAACGATCTGGCCCTTCCCGACGCTAAGCTCCTGCTGGCGCTCTGGGAGCTGAATTTTCAGCCTACCCGCCGGGAGGCGGCGGATTTTGCCAACCTGCCCCGGGGTGCGTTTTCCCTTTCCCTGCAAAAGCTGACAGGCCGGGGGTTGGTAAAGATCTCAGATATCCGTCGGAAAAAAGAGCAGGTCAAGCGAATGGATATTTCCTTCCCCGAAACGGCAAAGCCTGTGCTGGCGGATCTGGAGCTCGCCCGGCAGGATTATGAAGCGGCCCGGCTGGCTGCTCTGCTGCCCGAGGAATTGGAGCAGCACAACCGTCTGGCGGGAAAAATACAAACCCATATTCGGGATGTCCTGCAATAAATCGCTTTTTGTGCCGCTTTGCGGTGGATTCCGCAGGCCGGATCATAACGCTGAAATACGGCGCATACGCTGTCTGTGAGCCGTAATAAAGACAATCAGGAGGATATGTTTATGGACGAAAGATTGAAACCCTTATTTACCCCCTGGAAAATTGGAAATGTGGAGATCAAAAACCGCATCGTCATGACCTCCATGGGCGGAACGGATCTGTTCGGGTGGATGGAAGTAAACCACTTTGACAGGGCCGGCGCGAAATTCCTCATGGAGGTGGCGAAAAACAATGCGGGCCTTGTGCTCCCCGGCTGCCAGCCGGTGTACAACCCCATGTTCGGACAGTGGCTCCACAAGAACAAGAAGATGTACGATGATCTGGCAAAGTGGATGCCGGAGTTCCACAAAACCGGCGCCAAGCTGTTTGTCCAGCTCACCGCCGGCTTCGGACGCTCCTTCACCGTCAGCGAGATGATGGAGACACTGTACAATAACAAAGCGCTGCGGGTGCTGTCCAAGCCGGTGATGGATCTGGACAAGATCACCGCCTCCGCCAGCCCCTCGGAAAACCGCTGGTCGGATAAGCTGCCCTCTCGGGAGATGACCAGAGCAGAGATACAGGAGATTATCGACTCCTTCGCCAAAAGCGCCGCGATGCTGAAAGCGGCGGGGGTGGACGGCGTGGAGGTGCACGCGGTGCATGAAGGCTACCTTCTGGATCAGTTTACCCTGAAATATGTCAATCAGCGCACCGACGAGTACGGCGGCAGCCTTGAAAACCGTTACCGCTTCGCTGCGGAAATCGTCAAGGCAATCAAGACCGCCTGCGGGCAGGACTTTCCGGTGTCCCTGCGCTACAGCGTGGTGTCCAAAACCAAGGGTATGCGGCAGGGCGCCCTGCCCGGGGAAGACTATGTGGAAGCGGGCCGGGATATGGCGGAGTCGGAAATCGCCGCGAAATTCTTGCAGGACGCGGGCTACGATATGCTGAACTGCGACAACGGTACCTACGACGCCTGGTACTGGGCCCATCCGCCTATTTACATGCCGGAAAACTGCAATCTGGAGGATGTGAAGCACATCAAGAGGTTCGTGGATATCCCGGTGGTCTGCGCGGGGCGCATGGTGCCGGAGACTGCCGCCGAGGCCATCGCCGCCGGGGAGATTGATGGCGCGGGCTTTGCCCGGCCCTTTCTTGCCGATCAGGCATGGGTCACCAAGCTCATGGAGGGCAGGCAGGAGGATATCCGGCCCTGCATCCTGTGCCACAACGGCTGCTTCAATATGTGCCATTACAAGGGCGTACCCAACGACCAGGATCTGATGGACTCCCTGCATCTGGCCCGCTGTGCCGTCAACGCGGAGACCATGCAGTGGGATAAGCACTACATTAAGGAAACCAAGAACCCCCAGACCGTCCACATCATCGGCGGCGGCATCGGCGGCATGGAGACTGCCCGGGTGCTGGCTCTGCGGGGCCACAAGCCCGTCATCTACGAAAAGAGCGGGAAACTGGGCGGCACCTTCATTGCCGCCAGCGCAGAGAGCTACAAAGGCAAGCTCCGGGACCTGCTGGCATGGTACATCCGTCAGATGGAGCAGCTGAACGTGGAAATCCGCTTCGGCGAAGAGATCACCGATCTTTCCGCCTTTGAGGGCCAGCAGGTGATTGTCGCCACCGGCTCCACCCCCAGAGTTCTGCGGGGCGTGCCGGGATACGAAAAGATGATCGAAGCCTGCGAATACCTCACCGGCACGCCGGTAGGGCAGAAGGTGGCGGTCGTCGGCGGCGGCCTCACCGGTTCGGAAATCGCCTATGAGCTGGCTCTTCAGGGAAAAGAAGTGGCCATCGTGGAAATGAAGGACGATCTGATTTCCCAGAAGGGCGTGTGCCTTGCCAACAGCTCTTACCTGCGGGAATGGTTCGCCCTGCACAAGGTGCCGGTGTATCTGGAAACCACCCTGAAGGAAGTCAAAGACGGCAGCATTGTCTGTACCGGCAAGAGCGGCGAAGTGGAGATTCCCTGCGACAGCGTGATCTGCTCCGCCGGTTACCTGCCCGCGCCCATTGCCAAGGAGGGCGGCAAGGTGCATCTGGTTGGCGACTGCCGGAAGGTGGGCAATCTGAGAAGCGTCATCTGGCGGGCCTATGAGGTTGCCATGGCGATCAAGTGAGGAGGAAAACAATGCAGCTAACACAGGAACAGCAGCAGATTTTGGAGGGCAGCCGGGGGCAGACCATGGCAAAGGTCATGGAGACGCTGGTTCGCTACGGCGAGCTTTACAACGCCGACGCCATGATTCCCGTGACGGGAAAATACAACCATCTGGTCACTTCCTTTGGCCTGAAGGCCCTAACCCCGGTGTATGAACTGATGGATCAGCTGATTGCGGAGGGGGCCGTTTCCGGTACCAAATTCTCCGCTGACCCCAGACCGTTGGATAAAAACGTGCCCAGCAGCTTTTTGCAGAACATTATTTTCAACCACTTCATGTACAGCAAGCAGGACTTCTATGAGGAGCAGCTGCAAAAGCTGGGCCTGATGGAGAAGGACGCCTTCACCTGCACCTGCTACATGGACGAGGTGGGCAACACCCCGGAAAAGGGCGATATTCTTTCCTGGTCGGAATCCTCCGCCGTGGTCTACGCCAACTCGGTGATTGCCGCCCGGTGCAACCGCAATTCCGGAATCATCGATCTGATGGGCGCCATTTGCGGCTTTGTGCCCCGATTCGGTCTGCTGACCGACGAAGGCCGGAAGGCAAAGTGGATTGTGGAGGTTCGTACCACGAAGAAACCGGAGGCCCAGCTTCTCGGCTCTGCCATCGGCATGAAGGTTATGGAGGATGTACCCTACATCAAGGGCCTCGACAAGTGGCTGGGCAGTCTGGACGACGAAGCCAAGGCCTACCTCAAGGACATGGGCGCAGCTACCGCCTCCAACGGCGCGGTGGGCCTGTACCATGTGGCGGGCATCACCCCGGAGGCCGTGGAGCAGGGGGAAGACCTGATTCTCCCCGACGCGCAGGTCTATATTATTGACGACGCGGAGTTGCAGCGGGTGTATGATTCCTACCCCGTAATCTGGAAGAACAAAGACGCCAAGCCCAAGCTGTGCTTCATGGGATGTCCCCATATGAGCCTGCACCAGCTCATTGACTGGACGGAGCGGGTGGAGCAGGGCCTGAAGGCCGCCGGAAACAAAAAGGTGGTCATTCCCACGGTGTTTACTGCGGCCCCGGCGGTGATCGAGAAGTTCAACGCCACGCCCTACGCCGCCCGGCTGAAGGAAACCGGCGTGGTTCTGTCTTACATCTGTCCGCTGATGTACATGAACAACCCCTTAAGCGCGAAAATGCCCGTCATCACCTCCAGCAACAAGCTGCGTACCTATACCAGCGCCCGGTACTATACGGACGACGAGATTCTGGCCCAGATCACGAAGGGAGGCAATTGATATGAAGGAGTTTCACGGACGGGTTGTGGCAAAGGGCACCGTCAGCGCCCCCGCACTGGTGTCCCACGTCGGACTGAATACACTGGCCTCCTTCCAGAAGGCATTGCAGTTTGGGGATAAAAAGGCCACCTGCGGCGATCAGAATAACCCCGATCTTTACGGCAAGCAGATGGCGGGGACGGCCCTGTGCCTGCCCAGAACCATCGGCTCCACCACCGGCGGACTGGTGCTGTACTGTGCCTGCTCCATGCACCGGCAGCCGGCCTGTATGCTGTTCTCGGAGCCTATTGACTCGCTGGCAGCTGCCGGAGCAATTTTGCAGGATGTGTGGCTCGATGATGTGTCCATGCCGGTTGTGGACTGCCTTGGCGAGGAATTTCTGAACTATGTACGCGATGGAATGACCGTGACCGTCAAGGAAAACGGCGTGGTGGAAGTGGACTGAATAAAAAAGGAGATGCCGGCTGCGCCGACATCTCCTTTTTCATACATACATTACTATTTCTCGATAAAATGGTTAATACTAAACCTGATTGAAAGATTTAAAGTTTTTAATCAGGTTTTAGTATAATACCATTTTATCCTGCGCTTATCGCGCAGGCCGCCAGTGGCGGCGAGAAATGTATAGACTACGTTTTTTAACGGCGATGCCGCTGACCGCTTGACGGCGGTCTCATGAAACGGTATTTGACCGTTTTATGAAAAACTGGTATCAGCCGTCTACCAGTGCCACGGCTACGTCGTTGACATTGGTGCCCGTGGGGCCGGTAATGATCAGACCGCCGATGCTTTGCAGTGCGTGATAGGCGTCGTTTTCTTTCAGCACCTCAAATACGGACAGCCCCTTTGCGGTCAGCTCCCCGTTGGACTGACCGTCCACATAGCCGCCTGCGGCGTCTGTGGGGCCGTCGGTTCCGTCGCTGCCCACGCTGAACACGCACACGCCGGATAGTCCCTCCAGCGCCGGAGCCGCCGCCAGCGCCAGCTCCTGATTCCGTCCGCCCTTGCCGTGACCGGTGAGCTGCACGACGGTTTCACCGCCGGCGAGGAAAGCCAGCTTTCTTCCCTGACTATGGTGGGTGCGCAGAACGGTGCCAAGGAAACTGCCCGCTTCCTTCGCCTGACAGCACAGCTGGTCCGTCAGCAATACAGGCTCGTAGCCCAGTCTTTTACACTCCGCCGCGGCAGCGGCGCACAGCTCCCGGACAGAACCGGTGATCTGGGTTGTCACATTGGTAAGCTGCTTGGGGGTTTCGATATGCAGGCAGACTTTGGCTTCCTCCGTCAGGTGCAGGGAATACTTTTGCGCGATGGCCTCCGCCTGGGCGCAGGTGGAGGTATCCGGTACCGCCGGGCCGGAGGCGATCATATCCAGCGGGTCCCCCAGAATGTCCGACAGAACGATGGAAAATACCTTCGCCGGGGCACAGCTTTCCGCGAACCGCCCGCCCTTCACGGCGGACAGGCGCTTGCGGATGGTGTTGATCTCCACAATGTCCGCGCCGCAGGCCAGAAGCTGGCCCGTAATGTCCTGCAGGACCGCTCCGGGCACTAGCGGCTTTTCAAACAGGGCGCTGCCGCCGCCGGAGAGAAGGAACAGGACGGTGTCCTCCTCGGTGAGGTTTGACACCAGATCCAAAGCAGCCTGCGTGGCGGCGAAGGAATTCTCATCCGGCACCGGATGCCCCGCTTCCCGGCAGTCAAAATTACCCAGCGGCCCCATGACGTGACCGTATTTTGTCACGACCACGCCGCTGTCAATCCGGTCGCCCAGGCAGTCCCGGGCGGCTTTTGCCATCTGCCATGCGGCCTTGCCGGCAGCAACCAGCACCACTCTGCCGGGGAAAACCACACCCTTCAGGGCTCGTGCCACCGCGTCATCCGGCTGAACCGCGCGGATGGAAGCCGCTACGATTTGGTCGGCGCGCTTGCGCATAGTCATATCCATAATGATACCTCATTTCGGTTTCAAAAGGGGCAGGGCAGCTATGCCGCCCTGCCCGGAAACATGCACAGATCAGAAGATCAGGCTCAGGATGAAGATGCCCACCATAGCGGACAGGCCGAGAACCAGCGTCAGCGTGGTCTGGGTCTTGTAGCCCTGCTCGGGAGTCATCTGACCGAAGTTGGTCACAACCCAGAAGTAGGAGTCGTTGGCGTGGGACACGGTCATAGCGCCGGCGCCAATGGCCATAACAGCCAGAGCGGTCTTTGCGGGCGTGTCCAGGCCCATAGCGCCCAGCAGGGGAGCCACGATACCGGCGGTGGTGGTGATGGCGACGGTGGAGGAGCCCTGTGCGGACTTGAGGATGGCAGCCAACAGGAAGGGGAAGAAGATGCCCACGGAACCGAGGACAGCAGCGTTCTCGGTGATGTAGTTGACCATATCGCTGGAGGCGATGACCTTACCCAGCACGCCGCCGGCGGCGGTGACGAACAGGATGGGACCGGTGACCTTCAGGGTGTCGTTGGTCAGCTGATAGAAGTTATCCATCTTCTTGGCGGTGGCCAGCTGAATTACAGCGAAGATGGTGCCCACAGCCAGAGCAATGACGGGCTTGCCCAGGAAGTTGAACAGGTCGAAGAGAATGCCGGTCCAGCCAGCCATGGAAGCGATGGAGCCCATAGCCATCAGGACGATGGGGACGAGAATAGGAGCCAGCGCGTTGAAGCCGCCGGGCAGCTTGCCGTAGCTGGCAACCAGCTCTTCATAGGTCTTGACGGCCTCTGCGGCGGAGCCGGTTTCGTCGGCGCTCTTGACCTTCTTGCCGATGTACTTGGCAAACAGCAGGCCGGCGATCAGGGGCAGAATGGAGGCGGCGACGCCCATGCCCATGACCAGCAGCAGATTATTGCCGATGCCCAGAGTGTTGGCGGCGGCGATGGGGCCGGGCGTGGGAGGAATGAACACGTGGGAGATGTACAGACCGGCGGACAGAGCCACGGTCATGGCAACGCTGGAGGTAGCGGTGCGGCGAACCATAGCGCGGCGGATGGGGTCAAGGATAACGAAGCCGCTGTCACAGAATACGGGGATGGAGACGACCCAGCCCATCAGCTCGATGGCCAGTTCGGGATTCTTCTGACCCACCAGCTTGACGACCATATCCGCCAGCTTCAGCGCGGCGCCGGTCTGCTCCAGAATGGTGCCGATGAGGGCGCCCAGAATGATGACGATACCGATAGAACTGAAGGTGCCGGAGAAGCCCGCGCCGATGACACCGGCAATATCGCCCAGCGGGATGCCCGCCAGCAGGGCCAGAATCAGGGAGACGCTCATGATGGACAGGAACGGATGAATCTTGTACTTGGAGATTGCGACGATCATTACTACGATTGCCAGAACAAATACAATAATAAGGGGTAGGCCGGTCATAATGAATTCCTCCTCACAGAATATTGAGCAGAATGCACAGATCGGCACATGTTTCACTCTGCCCTCTTGGCTATTATATTATAATGTTTCTCATAAAAATACAATGTTTCGAAGAACGCAAAAAACTAGCCAATATTGTTCCGGATGACAAAAAACGTCAGAATCCGAGAGCATCGTCACTGCGGCTGAGGTCCAGATACAGCAGCATCGCCAGATACAGCGAGGGCGCCTGACTGGGCTTACGGACGTCAAGGCCGGTGTCCTCCGCCAGACGTTTCAGCCGGTACTGCATGGTGTTTTTGTGGATGAACAGCCGCTGGGCAGCCTTTTGCAGAGAGCCCTCCGCCGCGAAGAAGACCTCCAGCAGCTCCACGTGGTCGGCGACCTCCTCCGCCGTACAGCCCCGGAAAATCTTCCGAAGGTATTCCAGCTTACTGCCCCGGGACAGATCGTCCAGCAGAAGCTCCGTGTTCAGCGACTCGAAGCAGGTAATGGTGGAGTCGCTGTAAGCGGAGGTCCGCCAGGCACGGTTTGCCTGCAGGTACGCGGAATGCACATCCCCAGACGGGCCGTCAATGCCGAAAATCATGCTGACGCCCAGCCGTGCCTGCACGGTTTGGGAAATCTCCCGGCAAAGCGCCTCCAGGGCTTCGGTTTCCTGCCGCCGCAGCAGAAGGATCTGTCGGGCGGCGTTGCGCAGAATGATTCCGCCCTGCTCCTGAACGCGGGCGCTGACCAGTCCCTCTACCTTTTCCAGCACCAGCTGCCCTTCCAGAGAGCCGGTGTACGTCTCCCGGTTTCGGGCGGAGGTGACAATACACCGTCTGGGACTGCGAATGTCAATTCCCAGAGCAAAGCCCCGCTCAGACAGAGACTGGGGGTTACTCAGTCCGCTGCCCAGAATCCAGTCCTCCAGGAACCGGCTGCGCACCCGCTGGTCCAGCTGCCGGTTATCCAGCGCCATCCGTTCCCGAATCAGTATTTCCGCCATTTTTTTGACGATCTGACCGTATTTGATTACCTCGGAATAGTCGCCGGTGATGCCGATGACCCCCTGCACCTCGCCGTCCACCTCAATGGGCAGGTTGATGCCACGGCGGACGTTGGGCAGCTCGGCCTCCAGCTCCGGCGTAATGTAGTATTCGCTCAGATGGTTCTGAATGATCCGGTAGGCGCCGGTGTGGAAGTTGCCAATTCGGGAGGGGTCGTTGCTGGCGACGATGTGGCCTGTTTCGTCCATCAGATTGATGTTCTGCTTGACCAGCTTGCCGATTTCTTCCACGATCTGCTGGGCGCTGCTTTTGGATATTTTCATGTCTGCGCCTCCTTGGATATGGAAATGTGCTGCCGGGCGAGCTGAAGGAATTTCCGCAGCACATCGTCGCCAGGATAGGGTTTATAGAACATTCCGAAGGACACCTCCGGCGCGTCCGTCAATGGCAGAACGATCAGCCGGGCATCCCGGGGCACCAGAAATTCCGGAATCACTGCCGCGCCGAAGCCAGCCCGCATCAGGACAATGGACGCCTCGACGGAGGAACAGAAGTGAAAGTCCGCCGGACTTCTCCCCGCCGCAAGCTCCCACTGCAGTTTGGCGGCATCCGGAATCAGATTAACTGGATTGCTGAAAATGAGAGAATGCTCCTTCAGGTCCGCCATGGAAACGCTTTCCCGCTGTGCCAGCGGGCAGCTGCTGTCGCAGGCACAGACAATGGGGCTTTTCAGCAATTCCGTGAAGGTCAGCCTGCTGTGCTCCTTTTCCCCGCCGCGGATGTCGAAAATCACATCCACCGTTCCGTTTTCCAGAAGGGCGTACAGCTGCTCATGGGGAACCACCACAAGGTGGGGGTGAAGATTCGGGTAAAGCGCGCCGAGGGCCTTCAGGCTGTCCGAAAGCAGGGTCAGCTGGTTATAGCTGCTGCACCCGATGGCAAGATTCTCCACGGGACGCTCCTCCGGGTTGTGGAAGCGCAGCTTCGCCTGGGCGGCGATGGCGACTATGCTCTGGGCATCGGAAAGGAAGGACTGGCCCTCCGGGGTGATCTCCACCAGACGGGTGGTCCGCCGGAAAAGGGGCACATTCAGTTCCGTTTCCAGAGACTTGATCTGATGGGTGATGGCAGGCTGGGAAATATTCATTTTTTCCGCAGCTTTGGCAAAGCTCAGCGTGTTGGCGACCGCGAGAAAGCAGCTCAGTTGAAAGATGTTCATTGTGTTTGCTCCCCTCCATCCCTGGTCGGGCAATATGAAGTGATGATATCATGCCGGAGAAGGAAATACAAGCCAAAGGCAGGGAAATAATAAAAAAGTTGCATTATATTTGATAAATTATGATTATGACTGCGGAGAAGCGGCTGCCAATGGGGGATTATCGTGCGGTTTCCCCCCCTTTATTAATAAATGTAATTTATCATAATTAAAAAACTTCTATTATGAATTTAGCACTCAGACCTTGACAGTGCTAAAAATGGTGGTATAATTCGGATAAACAAATTCACACGGGGCGGATGCCCCCCAATGCTGAAAGGAGCAATTTTTATGTTTACCACTTATACCATTGCGAGAAACCTGTTTGACGAGATTGCCGATTCCGCTTTCGGCAACCACAATACCACGGGCCTCATGAACACGGATATCCGTGAGACCGAGAAGGGCTTTGAGATGGCGATTGATCTGCCTGGCGTTGAGAAGGAGAACGTGAGCGCGGAGCTGAAGGACGGCTATCTGCACATCAGCGCCACCATCAGCCGCTCCAGCGACCCGGAGGAAGGCAAGTCCAAGTATCTGCGCCGGGAGCGTTTTGTCGGCACCATGCGCCGCACCTTCTACGTGGGCGACAAGGTCACTCAGGAGGATATCCACGCCCGGTTCCAGAACGGAGTCCTGTGCATCTTCATTCCCAAGAAGCAGCAGCCTGCTCTGGAGGAGAAGAACCTGATTGCCATTGAAGACTGATTGTCCGTTTTGCGACCCGTCATTTTACAGGAGGAATCAACATGACACTGAAACCACTGGCTGACCATATTGTGATCCAGGCCATGGAGGCCGAGCAGACCACCGAGAGCGGCATTGTTCTGGCGACTGCCGCCAAGGAGAAATCTCTCATCGCCACCGTTGTGGCGGTAGGCCCCGGCACGGCGGAGAACCCTGTGACCGTGAAGGTTGGCGATCAGGTTTTGACCGACAAGTATGCCGGAACCGAGATCAAGCTGGACAAAGAAGAATACAAAGTCATCCGCATGAGCGACATTCTCGCGACTGTGGAATAATTCGGAGGAGAAAACAGTATGGCAAAGCAGATTCAGTATGGGGAAGATGCCCGGAAGGCTATGTGCGCCGGCATTGACACCCTGGCAGATACCGTGAAAATCACCCTTGGTCCCAAGGGTCGGAATGTGGTTCTGGGCAGAAAGTTCGGCAAGCCCCTGATCACCAACGACGGTGTGACCATCGCAAAGGAAATTGAGCTGAAGGACCCCTATGAGAACATGGGTGCCCAGCTGATCCGGGAAGTTGCCACAAAGACCAACGATATTGCCGGCGACGGCACCACCACCGCGACCGTGCTGGCCCAGGCGCTGGTCAAGGAGGGCATGAAAAACGTGGCGGCAGGCGCGGCTCCGCTGGCGCTGAAGCGGGGCATGGAGAAGGCTTCTAAGGCTGCCGTCAAGGCCATCGCTTCCAACAGCAAGTCTGTGGCGGATACCAAGGACATTGCCCGAGTGGCGACGATTTCCGCCGGTGACGAGTCCATCGGCGCGCTGATTGCCGACGCCATGGAGAAGGTAGGCGCGGACGGCACCATCACCGTCGGCGAGAACAAGACCACCGCCGAGACCTACGCCGAGGTGGTGGAGGGTATGCAGTTCAACCACGGCTACATCACGCCCTACATGGCCACCGATAAGGAAAAGATGGAAGCCAATGTGGAGGACGCCTACCTGCTGATTACCGATAAGAAGATCAGCTCCATTCAGGATATTCTGCCTCTGCTGGAGCAGATGGTGAGAAGCAGCAAGAAGCTGGTCATCATTGCCGACGACGTGGAGGGCGAGGCCCTGTCCACCCTGATCGTCAACGGCCTGCGGGGCACCTTCACAGTGGTTGCCGTCAAGGCCCCCGGCTATGGAGACAACCGCAAGGATATGCTTCAGGACATCGCCGTACTGACCGGCGGCACCTACATCAGCAGCGATCTGGGTTACGAGCTGAAGGACACCACGGTGCAGATGCTGGGCCGTGCCCGTCAGGTCAAGGTCACCAAGGATACCACCACCATTGTGGGCGGCTGCGGCGAGAAGGAGAAAATCGCGGACCGTGTCGCCATGATCCGCAGCCAGCTGGCCCATGAGGACGCTCTGGCGGATACCAAGAACCTGACCGACCGGCTGGCGAAGCTGTCCGGCGGCGTGGCGGTCATCCGTGCCGGCGCCACCACCGAGGTGGAGATGCAGGAGAAGAAGCTGCGCATTGAGGATGCGCTGAACGCCACCAAGGCCGCCGTTGAGGAAGGCATCGTGGCAGGCGGCGGCACCGCCCCCATCAACGCCATCCCCGCGGTGAAGGCAGTCTGCGACAGTCTGGAGGGCGACGAGCGCACCGGCGCGCGGATTGTCCTGAAGGCTCTGGAAGCACCTCTGCGTCAGATCGCGGCCAACGCCGGTCTGGACGGCAGCGTCATTGTGGACAAGCTGCTGAACGTCAATAAGCCCAACTATGGCTTCAATGCCATGACCGAGGAGTATGTGGACATGATCGACGCGGGCATTGTTGACCCCGCCAAGGTCACCCGCACTGCTCTGGAAAATGCCGTCAGCGTTGCCGCCATGGTTCTGACCACCGAGAGTCTGGTTGCCGACGCACCCGAGGAGACACCCGCACCTGCCGCGGCAGGCGGAGATATGTACGACTAACGAATCTATCAGGAACCTCTGAATCATTCGTCCGCAGCAGTTCTTGCCGAATGAATCAGAGTTTCCCTAAACAAAGCCAATCCATTCCGATACCTCCTAAACGACCTGCTTTTCACCCCTTTTTCAGCAGGCTTAGCACAGCCCCGGCGGGTAAGCCCAATCCCGCCGGGGCTTTTGCGCTAAGAATCACCCCTCAGCACTGGACTGAGGGGTGATTTTTCACAATGTTATTTCTCCCAATCAAAGCCCCGAAAAACTGGGGAACCGGTATACCGGTTTGCCTGCCGCTGCCCCCGGAGTACCTCCAGCACCGCATCCGCCATGGCTTCCTGCTCGCACTCGCCGGGGTAGACGGAAATCGGCGCGATCCAGCCGCAGCGCGCTTCCACGCCTTCCAGAATGTCGGCGTAGCGCATCAGGCCGCCGGTCAGCAGAATGCCGTCCACCTTGCCCTCCAGCACCGCAGCCATGCTGCCGATGGATTTGCAGAGCTGGTAGATCATTGTGTTCCAGACGGTCACGGCTTTGCTGTCTCCGGCTTCCACCAGTGCGTGAATCTTTGCCGCATCGGAGGTTCCAAAGTGGCTGACGAAGCCGCCGGAGCGGGACAGCATGGCCCGCATTTCCGCTGTCGTGTGCCCCTCGTCCAGATATTGCAGCACCTCCATCACCGGGATAGAGCCAAGCCGGGTGGGGGTGAAGGGGCCGTCACCGCCAGCGCCTTCCGTGCTGTCGATCATACGTCCCGCCTTGTGGGCGGTGATGGTGATGCCGCCGTCCACATGGCAGACGATCAGGTTCAGGTCCTCATAGCGCTTGCCCAGCTTTTTGGCGTGAATGGCGGCAATGCCCTTCTGGTTCAGCACATGGGTCTGGGCCCGGCGGTACAGCCCCGCAATGCCGGTGAGCCGGGCGTAGTCGCAAAGCTCGTCCACATTGGTGGGGTTCACGGTATACATGGGTTTTCCGTATTCGCTGCCCAGCTCGTAGGCAAGCATGACACCCAGCTTTGCCGGGTGGTCGCTGCCGCCTTTGTCGGCGGCGGTGTCCCGAACCAGCTGTTCGTCAATTTCCATCACGCCGGAGGCCTGGGAATAGGCGCAGCCGCCCCGGCCTACAAAGACATCCATATCGGCAGGGGTCATGCCGTGGGAGCGCAAAAAGTCCAGAAGCACCTGCTTGCGCATGGGCATCTGATCGTTGGTGGTGGGATACTGTAACAGCTCCGGGGCATCGTGGAAGATGCTTTCGGTGTATACATTCTTCTCATCTTCAAAGAAGCTGACCTTGGTGGAGGTAGAGCCGGGATTGATGACCAGCATTTTGATAGGGGTTTTCATGGTGACGACCTTCTTTACTTCTAAGTCAATTTCTTACTCCTTATCATAGCACCTTTTGTCCAAAAAAGAAAGAGGGTGTCCGGATCCTATAGAAGAAAACTGTGCCAGAGCGAAGATCTTCAGAGATATGGCATTTATTATTCCTGATTCTTTATTTGACGCACAGAATGAGAGGCTGCATAAGTTCCTTGCCGAAAAAACGCAAATCAAAGTTATTGCTCGCTTGGGAGAGAAAATTTTTGATGAGGTTACACGACTCCATGACAGCGGAGCAACGGGAGACGCTTGAAAAATACGATGACAGCGTCAACGAAATGTACAGCTTGATCGAACTGGAGATATTCTTCTGCGCATTCCGGCTCGGAGGTAGGCTTATCCACGCTGATGGACAATGGCGAAGACGCATAAACGGAAAAGGCCACACAGCAGACATTGTAGCCTGTTGTGTGGCCTTTCTATTGGTCCCGCTCGAAGAGTGTCAGCCGAAAATATCCTTTTTAGGTTATCCCTATGCTGAACTCTCTTTGCCTGGGGCTTTTTGACACGGTTGGGAAGTTTACTTGGCAGCGCCGGCGATCTGCGCGGCGACTTCGGCGGCGAAGTCGTCAACCTTCTTCTCAATGCCCTCACCCTTGATGTAGTGAATGGCGTCCACGAAGGTAACCTTGCCGCCCAGCTTCTTGGCAGCGTCGGCAATATAGCCGGCGACGTCGCCCTTATAGAGGTCGGAACGGACGAACTCCTGCTGCAGCAGGCAGGACTCCTTGTAGAAGGCAGCCATCTTGCCGGCAGCAATCTTCTCCTTGACAGCGGCGGGCTTGGAAGCCATCTTGGGGTCGTTGTCCATCAGAGCGACCTGCACAGCCAGCTCCTTGTCCACATCGGCCTGAGGCACCTGAGTCTTATCCCAGTATTTGGGGGACATGGCGGCAATCTGCATGGCAACGTTCTTGCCGATCTCGGTGGCGTCGATGCCGCCCTCCACAGCCAGATTCACCAGAACACCGTGGGTGCCGCCGGCGTGAACGTAGGCGACGGAGGTGTTGGAATCGAACCGGGCGAACCGGCGGATCTGCATATTCTCGCCGATGGACATGACCTTCTCCTGCATGATTTCGGTGACGGTCAGGTCGGAGTTAGGATACTTGCAGGCCTTCAGAGCCTCCACGTCAGCGGGGTTCTGCTTGGCGACAACCACAGCCAGATTCTTGACCAGATCCAGGAAAGCATCGGTCTTGGCGGCAAAGTCGGTCTCGGAGTTGACCTCGATGGCAACACCCACACCGTCAATGACGGCAGCGTAAGCCACGCCCTCGGCGGCAACGCGGTCAGCCTTCTTGGCGGCCTTGGCCAGACCCTTTTCACGCAGCCAGTCAACGGCCTTGTCCATATCGCCGTCGGTGGCCTGCAGGGCCTTCTTGCAGTCCATCATGCCGACGTTGGTCATTTCACGGAGCTTCTTAACATCCTGAGCGGTAAAAGCCATTTTCTATTTCCTCCTGATACTTATATTGTATGGTAGGGCAGCTTATTCGGCGGCAGCCTCGACGGGAGCCTCAGCGGGAGCCTCGGTGTCCTCGCCCTGACGGCCTTCGATGGCGGCGCTGGCCATGGCGGAAGCAATCAGACGGATGGCGCGGATGGCATCGTCGTTGCCGGGAATCACATAGTCGATCTCATCGGGGTCGCAGTTGGTGTCCACGATGGCCACAACAGGGATGTTCAGCTTCTTGGCCTCGGCGATAGCGTTGCGCTCCTTGCGGGGGTCGACGATAAACATGGCAGCGGGAATCTTCTTCATTTCCTTGACGCCGCCCAGGTACTTCTCCAGCTTGGCGATCTCGCCCTGATGCTTGATAACTTCCTTCTTGGGCAGCATGGCGAAGGTGCCGTCCTCTTCCATCTTCTTCAGCTGAGCCAGACGGTCGATACGGGAGCGCATGGTGCGGAAGTTGGTCAGCATACCGCCCAGCCAGCGGGAGTTGACATAATAACCGCCGCAGCGGGCAGCCTCTTCCTTGATGGCGTCCTGCGCCTGCTTCTTGGTGCCGACGAACAGGATGTTGCCGCCGTTAGCGGTAGTTTCACGAACGAAGTTGTAGGCTTCCTCCAGCTTCTTAACGGTCTTCTGCAGGTCGATGATGTAGATACCGTTACGCTCGGTGTAGATGTAGGGAGCCATTTTGGGGTTCCAGCGGCGGGTCTGATGACCGAAGTGCACGCCGGCCTCCAGCAGTTGCTTCATAGATACGACAGCCATTTTGATATTCTCCTTTTGTTTTTTCCTCCACCCCGATCATCCCGCGCTGCCCGTTCCGTTTCCGAAACACAGGGGTGCGCGATCCCCGGGTGTGTGGCATTTTTGTCACAGGCTCAAGCCTATGCCGAGCTATTATAAGGGATAAAAGCGGAATTTGCAAGTATTATTTCCAAAAAAATCTGGAAAATTTCGTCCTACAGCAGCTTTTTCCTCGGCACACGGCAGTCGTTCGGCTTGGTATCCACCAGAACGATATCCGGGCCGATTTTTTTGATGCAGTTCCATGGAATGATGTAGTCCTCGTGGCGTCCGGCGATCCCCAAAATCCGGCAGGGCCCGGGCACCACGATGGCGCAGATATTCCCCTCAGGAATCTCGATTTGCACATTGGACACGAACCCCAGCCGCTGTCCGTTGCCCACACAGATGACCTCTTTGCATTGCAGGTCGGAAAAATTGATGGACAAACCCCTGCCCCCCCTTTCGCAATACCCTATGCTTTGGCGGCGGGGGATATGCGTAAAAGAGTGGAGAGTAAAGAGCGGAGAGTGAGGAGTTAAGCGTTAAGAGTGGAGATGACTGAGTTTATATTCATCGCCGAAGGCGATACCATCACTCCACACTTCACGCTCCACACTCAAGAGACTGTGACGGACTTTCGCATGGAGCTGATGGCCCCCTTTTCCAGCCGGGACACCTGAGCCTGGGAGATACCCAGCGTGCTGGCAACCTCCATCTGGGTCTTTCCGTCATAGAATCGGAGGGATAAAATCTGCTTTTCCCGGCTACTCAGGGCCTGAAAGGCGTTTTGCAGGGTGATGTGGTCCATCCAGCCGTCCTCGGTGTTTTTGGTGTCCCGCACCTGATCCATCACCGTCAGAGGGTCGCCGCCGTCGGCATAGACGGGGTCGAACAGACTCACCGGGGTGCACACCGCGTCCAGCGCCTGACTGACCTCTTCCTGTGGAAGGCCCAGCTCCCGGGCAATCTCCTCCAGCGTCGGCTCCCGGTCCATACGGGCAGTCATGGCATCCTTGCACTGCAAAACCCGGTAGGCAACATCCCGGATAGATCGGGAGACCCGGATGGCGCTGTTGTCCCTGAGGTAGCGCCGTACTTCCCCGGCGATCATAGGAACGCCGTATGTGGAAAACTTGACCTGCTTTTCCGGGTCGAAATTGGTGATTGCCTTGATGAGGCCGATACAGCCCACCTGAAACAGATCGTCGGGGTTTTCGCCCCGCTTATCGAAGCGCTGGATCACGGAAAGCACCAGCCGCAGATTGCCTTCAATGAGCTTCTGCCGGGCATCTGTGTCGCCCTGCCGGGCCCGGCGGAGCAGTACATCCATTTCCACAGGGGACAAAACGCTGAGTTTGGACGTATTCACGCCGCAGATCTCCACTTTTCCCTGCATAGAAACCTCCACAGCTTCCAAATATCGCCGCATGGATGAGGGAACCCCTGAATCAATCGACTGCGGCTGGATGATGGGCCTTTTGCCCCATCCGCGCAGCACTGAAATTGGGAAATACACAAAGTATTCCCACAATTTCACTACTTTCGGCTGAGCCAAAACCCCTCGCCACCAGCTCTTGCCGATTTAATTCAGAGGTTCCTGAGATTTCCTGCGGCGTCTACGCTCAGTATGCCCGGTTGCCGGGAAAAGATACGGAAGGATCTTTGGCGGTTTTTCACAAATTTTCGGGGCGTGCAGAAGGATGGTAACAAAGTGTGACACGTAAATTTTACGGATTGTAAACTTTTTTAAGATTTTTTGAAGAAAAAACGGACCTCCATCGCGGTGACGTAACGCGGGCGTTTGCAACCACCGGACGGCGATATGCAAATACATATGCAGGCTTTCCACAGGAGATGGTGGAAAACAAAAGTGGCGGGATACCTGTTGATAACTCAAAGTTTTCCACATTCTCCACATGTTTATCCACAGGAGTTTTCCACAGGAAGGGGAGATTGTGGATATTCATTTCCGGTTGACATAAGACGGAACCGGTCATGCCGGGAAAAACCCACTTTTTCGGTTGTGGTGGATTTTTACCAAGGCGTTTTCTTTGTGCAAAATTTGGGGCTTGACAGGCATCCCGCCGGACGGGAAAACCGGCCCGTCCCGGCAATGGGAAAAAAATTCAAAAAGGGGGTTGATTTTGTCTTGAAAAGACGCTATAATGTGTGTCTGTATGGAAAGCTAACACAAGGAGGTGAAATCCATGCCCAACATCAAGTCCTCCAAGAAGGATGTCCTTTCTTCCAAGATTGCTTACGAGAAGAACAAGGCCAACAAGTCTGAGCTGAAGACCGACCTGAAGAAGTTCAACGCCGCTGTGGTGTCCGGTGACAAGGCTGCTGCCGAGGCCGCCTACAAGGTGGCTGTCAAGGCTGTGGATCAGGCTGTTGTCAAGGGCCTGCTGCACAAGAACAACGCTGCCCGCAAGAAGAGCAGCATGACGCTGCAGCTGAACAAGCTGGCCTGATTTCTCTGAAAATATCTCCCTCCCGTTTTTCTGGAGGGAGTTTTTTCATGCCATTCGTTTCGAAGCCTGTCGAAAACACGTGGAAGAATTTCGTTGCTTTCTGGCGGCAGCGGGGTTATAATGTTACTGTTAGTTGATATTTAAGGCGGTGTGGTCATGGCGCGGCTCAAGGACCCGGTGACGATCCTCAAGGGGGTCGGCGAGGCCCGGGCAAAGCAATTTGCCAATCTGAATATTTTTACGCTGGGCGACCTGATCTGCCACTTTCCCCGGGGCTATGAGGACCGGACCCGGCTGGTGCCCATCGGGTCGCTGACCCCGGATGTGCCAGCCTGCTTCAAGGCCATGGTGATGAACACCCCCAGAACCGCCCACATCCGCAAAGGGCTGGATATGACCAAGGTGCAGCTGGCGGATACCTCCGGGCGGCTGAACGTGACCTTTTTCAACAACCGCTTTGCGGCGGAACAGCTGCAATACGGAAAAGAGTACATATTTTACGGTGTGGTCAGCGGGGATTTCGTGGGCTACAATATGACGAATCCGGTTTTTGAATCGCCGGAGACCCCGGGTATTACCACCCGAAGAATTCTGCCCATCTATCCGCTGACGGCGGGGCTGAGCAACGGAGTCATGCTGAAAACCATCGCTCAGGCACTGGCGGTCTGTGACCCGCCGGCGGAGATTCTGCCAGAGCCTGTACGGCGGGCGTATGATATTCTGCCTGCAAAAGAGGCCTATTTCGCCATCCATCAGCCAAAGAATATGGAGCAGGCTCAGCAGGCGAAAAAGCGGCTGATTTTTGAGGAGTTCTTCGTGTTTTCCGCTGGGCTTTCCCTGATGCGGGCATCCCGGGCGGAGAAAAAAACGGCTCCTTACACGAATTTGAACATGAAGCCCTTTTATGGCGCGCTGCCCTTTACCCTCACCGGCGCCCAGCAGCGGGCGATTGAAGAGATTCTGTCGGATTTTGGCAGAGGCGCGCCCATGAACCGGCTGGTGCAGGGAGACGTGGGCAGCGGCAAGACCATGGTGGCGGCTGCCGCCGCTTTCTGCGCGGCGAACAACGGAAAACAGACCGCCCTGATGGCCCCCACGGAAATCCTCGCCGAGCAGCATTACGCCTCCCTGAAAAAGCTGTTTGACCCACTGGGAGTGTCCGTTGACCTTCTTACCGGTTCCATGACTCCAAAGCAGAAGCGGGAGGTGCGGGAGCGGCTGTCTTCCGGACAGACCGCAGTGATCGTGGGCACCCACGCACTGCTGACGGACGCCACCCAGTTTCTGGATTTGGGGCTGGTGATTGCCGACGAGCAGCACCGCTTCGGCGTGGCCCAGCGGTCGAAGCTGCCGGCGAAAGGGGAAGACCCCCATCTGCTGGTCATGTCTGCGACCCCCATCCCCAGAACCCTGGCGCTTTTAATGTACGGCGATTTGGACGTGTCGATCTTAGACGAGCTGCCCCCCGGCAGAGAAACGGTGGACACATTCCTTGTGGGGGAGAGCTACCGCCCCCGCATCAACGCCTTTATCCGCAAGCAGGTCAGGGAGGGACATCAGTGCTTCGTGGTCTGCCCGGCGGTGGAGGAAAATCAGGAGCTGGGGGTGAAGGCGGCCTCCGCTTGGGCGGAAACCCTACAGCAGACGGTTTTCCCCGATCTGCGGATTGCTCTGCTCCATGGGCAGATGAAGGGCGCGGAAAAGGAAACCGCCATGGCGTCCTTCGCCCGGGGCGAGGCGGATGTGATGGTGGCTACGACAGTGATCGAGGTAGGGGTGGATGTGCCCAACGCCACTCTGATGGTCATTGAGGACGCCGACCGGTTTGGCCTGAGCCAGCTGCACCAGCTGCGGGGCCGGGTAGGCCGGGGCAAGGCGAAAAGCTACTGCATCCTCACCACCCGCAACCGGAACCCAGAGACTCTGCAGCGGCTGAAAGCCCTGTGCAAAACTACAGACGGCTTCAAGATTGCGGAGGAGGACCTGAAGCTCCGCGGCCCCGGCGACTTTTTTGGTTCCCGGCAGTCGGGGCTGCCCGCCTTCCGGGTGGCGGATCTGAGTTGTGACCTCACGACGCTGAAGGAGGCCCAGACCGCCTCGGCCCGGTGGATCGAGGAGCACGGCGCCGAGGATACCCCGGAGGCGAACGCTCTGCGGGAGCGGATCGGAGAATTGTTTGCCCGTTCCGAGGGAACGATGAATTGAGCATTTTCCTGAAAGAAAGGATGAAACCCATGAAAAAAAGATGGATTATGAATCTTCTGCTGGTAGGTCTGCTGCTCATGCTGCTGGCCCCCGCAGCGGGAGCGGTCAGCGCCAGCGGCAGCTGCGGCGAGGGGCTGACCTGGAAGCTGGAGAATTATACCCTCACCGTCACCGGCAGCGGTGACATGGAGGACGGCTGCCCTTGGGCGGACTACAAGACAAAGATCGACCATGTGGTGCTGGAGGGCGGCGTGACCAAAGTCGGCAAAGAGAATTTCTCCGGCTGTGACCGGCTGGAGACCGTGGATTTTGGCGACGCACTGGTGGAGATCGGAGAAAAGGCCTTCTATGGCTGCGAGGATATCGAGTACATCCACCTGCCTGCTACCTTCCGCAGCTTTGGCGCCCAGTCTTTCCGGGGCTGTGATAGCCTGAAATATGTGTACTGCGACGGGGGGATGCCCCGGTTCAATGACAGCTGCCTGTGGACGGGCAACTACATCGCCGTGTTTTTCCCCACCAATAACCCCTGGCCCAGTGAGTATACTTCCAGCCTGATCAGCAGCTACGGCGGCAATTTGGGCATCATGATGGGCAACTTTGACCCCGACAACCTGCCGGTGAAGGACACCAAAACAACGGTAGAAGTGGATTCCACGGAGGAAACTGAGGAAGAAACGGAAGCGGCAGAAGCGGCTGTGGCGGCGCTTGCGGAGACGGAAGCCACGGAGGAAGCAACGGTGCCGCCCACCACCGTGCCGGAGACTACGGAAGCGACCACCGTTCCTACTACCGAGGAAACAACGGAGCCCACCACCGAAGCCACCACGGAGGAAACCACGGTCGAAACTACGGAAGAAACCACCGAGGCAACCGAACCTGTGAACCCGGTGGAGAAGGTGGGGGGCGACGGCTGGATCGGCATGGTCATTATTGCCGGCGTGCTGACCATGCTGCTGGCAGGCACCATGATCTTCCGGGGCGTCAGCCGCAAGGGACGGTATTGATAAAATGCCTTCCCCTTTGGGGAAGGTAGCAGCCCGAAGGGCTGCTGGAAGAGGTAATCCCAGTACGAACTTGCCGGAGTGCGTTTTGTTTTCGGACGATCTCTGCCCGCTTCAGTCAAGAATCAAAGATTTTTGCCAGCTTCCCCAAAGGGGAAGCCCTGCTTAAAATATTTTTAACAACTTCCGGGAAAATCACCCATTTTGTGAGGATCCCGGGAGTTTTTTTGTTCGGAACGGAAAAAATAAAAAAGTAGTTGTAACTTGCGTCAATATGATGTAAAATAAGGAGACTAATAAAATGCAAAACTGCGCGAAAACTCGCTTTTGGAGGTTAAACATTATGGAAAAACCGATTGTACTGGTCATTATGGACGGCGTTGGTAAGGGTGACGGCGGCAGCGGCGACGCGGTCGCGGTTGCAAAGACTCCTACGCTGGATATGCTGCTGGAAACCTGCCCCCATACTTACCTGAAAGCCCACGGCACCGCCGTCGGCCTGCCCAGCGATGAGGATATGGGCAATTCTGAGGTCGGTCACAACGCGCTGGGCTGTGGTCAGGTCTACTCTCAGGGCGCCAAACTGGTGGGCGAGTCCATCGAAAATGGCGCTTTGTACGCTTCTGAAACCTGGAAGGATCTGGTTGCCAATGCCCTGACCGGGAAGGCTATGCACTTCCTGGGCCTGCTGTCCGACGGCAACGTCCACTCCAATATCCACCACCTGATCGCCCTGCTGCGGCAGGCCCACGCTGAGGGTGTGAAGAAGGCCTACTGCCACATCCTGCTGGACGGTCGTGACGTGCCCGCCACCTCCGCTTTGGAGTACGTGGAGATGCTGGAGAAGGTGCTGACCGAGCTCAGCACCGACGGCTGCGACTACGCCATCGCCTCCGGCGGCGGCCGTATGCAGATCACCATGGACCGTTACGAAGCCAACTGGGCCATGGTGGAGAAGGGTTGGCGCACCCATGTGCAGGGTCAGGGCCGGATGTTCGCTTCCGCCAGGGAGGCTATCGAAACCTACCGGGCCGAGATCGGCTGCATCGATCAGGACCTGCCCGCTTTCGTCATCGCCCGGAACGGCGAGCCTGTGGCGAAAATTGCCAACGGCGACAGCGTGATTCTCTTTAACTTCCGGGGCGACCGGGCGCAGGAAATCTCTCTGGCTTTCGACCGCAAGGACTTTGACAAGTTCGACCGGGGCGACTACACCGGCGTGAAGTTTGCCGGTATGCTGCAGTACGACGGCGACCTGAATATCCCTGAGCACTATCTGGTGCAGCCCCCCGTCATTACCAACACCCTAACCGAGGTGCTGTGCAAGGCCGGCATCCACGAGTACGCCCTGTCCGAGACCCAGAAGTACGGTCACGTCACCTACTTCTGGAATGGTAACCGCTCCGGCAAGGTGGACGAGAATCTGGAAGTCTACGAGGAAGTGCCCTCCGATGTCATCCCCTTCGAGCAGGCTCCCGCTATGAAGTCTAAGGAGATCACCGAGAAAATGGTTGCCAACATGGCTTCCAAGAAATTTCAGTTCCTGCGCTGCAATTACCCCAACGGCGACATGGTGGGCCACACTGGCGTCATGGAGGCGGTGGTGTACGCCATGGAGTGCGTGGATAACGGCCTGAAGGCCATTCTGGAAGCCGCCGACAAGTACGGCTACACTGTCCTGATTACGGCTGACCACGGCAACGCCGACCAGATGACCGAGACCAAGAAGGGCAAGACCTCTGTCCGCACCGCCCATTCCCTGAACCCCGTTCCTTTCATCATCTATGATAAGGACCACGACTGGGTCATTAAGGATGGTCACTACGGCCTTGCTAACGTGGCCCCCACCATCGTAAAGATGATGGGTTTGGAAGCGCCCGCCTGCTGGGAAGCAAGCATGATCTAACGGAAAGATACTGAGATACAAGATATAAGATACAAGATATTCTGGCAGAAAGCGGACATTATCTTGTATCTATGTATCCTGTATCTCTGGTATCTCCCATCTTAAAACTTTGGAGGTTGTAAAATATGGTACGTCACGCGAATGAAAACGGTAGCGTCAATGTGAGCACCAATGTATACACCGATATCGTGGGAACCGCCGCCGCCAACTGCTTCGGCGTGAAGGGCATGGCTGCCCGCAGCCTGACCGACGGCGTGTATCACCTGCTGCGCAAGGAGTCTGTGGGCAAGGGTGTCAAGGTTCAGTTCAATGAGGACGGATCCATTTCCATCGATCTGCACATTGTGGTGGATAACGTCAACATGAACGCTGTGGGCGAATCCATCATTGAGGAAGTGCGCCATCAGGTCACCGAGTGCACCGGTACCGAGGTGCGGGAAGTGAATGTCTATATCGATTCCATGATGATCGGTTAAGTATCGGAGGTAAAAAAATTGAAACAAACTGTGGGTGGCGCTGATCTGCGCAGAATGATTATCAGCGCGGCAGCTGCCATAGAGATCAATAAGCAGGCTTTGAACGAGCTGAATGTATTCCCGGTTCCCGACGGCGACACCGGCACAAATATGTCCATGACCATCAACGCCGCCGCTTCCGACCTTCGCAAGGCGGAGGATCCGGACCTGGGGACTGCCGCGAAAATCGCCGCTTCCGCCATGCTGCGGGGCGCCCGGGGTAACTCCGGCGTGATCCTGTCCCTGCTGTTCCGGGGCATTTCCCGGAAGCTGAAGGGGCTGGAGTACTGCGACGGCGTGCTGTGGGCCGAAGCTCTGCAGGAGGGCGTGGATGCCGCCTACAAGGCGGTTATGAAGCCCGCCGAGGGCACCATTCTGACCGTGGCCCGTCTGGCTGCCGCTAAGGCACAGGACGCGGCGCAGGAGAATAACTTCATCGAGTTCGTTCAGGCAGCCGCCATTGAGGAAGCGAAGGCAGCGCTGGCCAACACCGTGAACCAGAATCCCGTTTTGAAGAAGGCTGGCGTCGTGGACGCCGGCGGCAAGGGCTGGGTCACCGCGCTGGAAGCCATGCTGTCTTCCATGCAGGGTGAGGACGTGGTTCTGGAGAGCGCCGGCGAAGGCACCGCCGTGAAGGAAGCGGCGGATTTCTCCGACTTTAACACCGAGGACATCACCTTTACCTACTGCACCGAGTTCATCATTGACCGGGAGAACGACAAGAATCCCGAGGATTTGCGCGCCTTCCTCAGCCAGCTGGGCGACAGTCTGGTGCTTGTGGACGACGATGAGATCATCAAGGTGCACGTGCATACCAACGATCCCGGCAAGGCGCTGAGTGAGGCTCTGACCTACGGCTCCTTTGTCACCGTGAAAATCGAGAATATGCGTCTGCAGCACACCGAGAAGGTCATGACCGAAAGCGAGAAGGAGCCCAAGATTGCCGAGCCGGAAAAGGCTATGGGCGTGGTTTCCGTCTGCGCCGGCGCGGGCCTTGCGGATGTGTTCCTCAATCTGGGCGTTGACCAGATCATTTCCGGCGGTCAGACCATGAACCCCAGCACCCAGGATATTCTGGAGGCGGTCAACCGTGTTCCCGCGGAGACCGTATTCGTCCTGCCCAACAACAAGAACATCATCATGGCGGCAGAGCAGGTGGATGCGTTGACTCCCAAGCACGTGGTGGTGATTCCCTCCAAAACCGTACCCCAGGGCGTCACCGCCATGCTGGGCTTCAATCCCGAGGGCAGTGTGGAGGAGAATACCGATGCGCTGACCGAGGCGCTGGGCGCCGTGGACACCATGCAGATCACCTACGCCGCCCGGAACTCTGACTTTGACGGCTACGACATCCACGAGGGCGATTATCTGGCCCTCTACGGCAGCCAGCTCTTCGGCACCAGCCGGGACATAAAGGTGCTGCTGAAATCTCTGGCGGAGAAGGTTCGGGACGAGGGCAAGGAGTACGTCACCATCTACTACGGCGAGGACGTGAAGGAGAAGCATGCCCAGAAGGCGGCGGACATCTTCGCGGACATCTGCCCCAATGCGGACGTAAATCTGCTCAGCGGCGGTCAGCCGGTGTACTACTATCTGATTTCCGCGGAATAATATTTTATGGAAACTCTGACGAAACCGCCTGCGGCTGGGCAGCGAATCTTTTGCCCCAGCCGCGCAGCTTGAAAAGCAGGAAATACACAAAGTATTCCTCTGCTTTCCAAGCTTTCGCCTGTGCCAAAATCTTCCGCTGCCAGCTCTTGTCGGCTTCATCAGAGCTTCCATTGGTTTCAATTTCACATATTTCGTGATAATCGGTCAGCCCGCTGCCAAAGAAGGCGGCGGGCTGTGTCCTTTTCGTGAAATGGGGGAATCGGATGAGTAAAATTCCCAAAGGCGGTCTGATCGGAAAAGCCGTGGACGCATATCTCTCGATCCGGGAAAAACAGATCCCGCTGCACGCGGCCTATGCCGGATATTTTATCATTCTGTCTGTCTTCCCGGCGCTGCTGATGCTCCTGAGCATTCTGCGGTTTACGGGCATCCAGGTGGAGACACTGGTGGCGCTGATAGACGCTTTCCTGCCCCATGCGCTGACGGATACGGTGGAGGAGCTGGTCTACAGCACCTGGGCCAATTCCACCGGCACGGTGCTGGGCCTGTCTGCTCTGACGGCGCTGTGGTCTGCCAGCCGGGGCGTGTTCGGCCTGCTGCGGGGACTGAACGCGGTGTATGACGTTTGGGAGGATCGGGGCTGGCTCTACACCCGGGGCATCAGCGTAGTGTATACCTTCCTCTTTGGGCTGGTGCTGCTGCTGACATTGTTTCTGCACGTGTTCGGCAATACCCTTCTGGGCTGGCTGAGCATGGTGGACAACGGAGTCGTGATTTTTCTGATGGATCTGATTGATCTGCGCTTTTTCTTTCTGTTAATTCTGCAGAGCCTGATTTTCACGCTGATGTTCATGGTTCTGCCCAACCAGCGCAACCGCTTTGCGGACAGTTTGCCGGGCGGTATCTTGTCCTCCATCGGCTGGCTGGTGTTTTCCGACCTTTTCTCCATTTACGTGGAAAATTTCAACAGCTATTCCAACATTTTTGGGTCGATTTACGCGGTGGCGCTGGGAATGCTGTGGCTGTACTGCTGCCTGAGCATCCTGTTTTACGGCGGCGCGCTGAATCACTACCTGAATCAGCAGTGAAAAAATTGTAAATTTTTGGGGTGTTTACGTTCTGTTCACACAATTTCGGTAAGATTATCCCCAAAAGGAGGGGAATGGTATGTTTGGTTATGTAACGGCCAGCCTTCGGGAGCTGACAAAAGAGCAGCAGCGCCGCTACAGCGCGGTGTACTGCGGTATCTGCCGCCGGATTCGGGAGCAGTCCGGACAGCTGTCCCGGCTGGGATTGAGCTACGATATGGCGTTTCTGGCGCTGCTGCTGATGAGCCTGTACGAGCCGGAGGAGGACAGCGGCAAAAACAGCTGCGCCCTCCATCCCATCACCCGGCGGGACTGGCTGGACAACGACTATATCCGTTACGCGGCGGACATGAATGTGGCGCTGGCCTACTATAACTGTCTGGATGACTGGCAGGATGACGGGAAACGGACGGCAAAATGGATGGCGCAGGCCTACGAACCCCATCTGCCCGACATCGAAAGCCGCTGGCCCCGTCAGTGCCAGGCAATCAAAAAGAGCATTGACGAGCTGTCGGCGCTGGAAAAGGAAAACTGCCCCAACCCGGACCAGCCGGCAGGGGCTTTCGGCGAGCTGATGGGGGAGCTGCTGGTGGTGCGGGAGGATTGGTGGGCGCCAATCCTGCGAAAAATGGGCAACGCACTGGGACGGTTTATCTATCTGCTGGACGCGGAACTGGACTATGATAAGGACAAGCGCAGGGGGAAATATAACCCCTTCCTTGCCCGGGGCGAGGAAAAAAACTGGGCCCGGTGGGAGGACTATCTGGTGCTGACCATGGGCCGGTGCACGGCGGAATTTGAAAAGCTGCCACTGGTGCAGGACAAGCAGTTGCTTGACAATATTCTCTACAGCGGCGTTTGGGTAAACTACAGAGGAAAGCGAAAAGAGGAGGAACGCCATGATTGACGATCCGTATAAGGTTCTGGGCATCAGCCGTGACGCCACTGACGAAGAAATCAAGCAGGCATATCGAAAGCTGGCAAAGAAATACCACCCCGACCTGAACCCCGGAGATCAGGAGGCAGCCCGCAAAATGCAGGAGGTCAACGCTGCCTACGAGCAGATCAAGAACCCGGAGAAGGCCCAGCCTCAGCCCGGCGGCTACGGCTACGATCCCTTCGGCGGCTACCGCCAGCAGAGCAGGCCTGAGTCGAACGACGACCAGTATCAGCAGGCAGCCGCTCAGTACATCCGCTTTGGCAGGTTCCAGGAGGCACTGAATACGCTGGACAATGCTACCCAGCGGGACGCCCGGTGGTACTACCTCAGCGCCCTTGCCAATGACGGGCTGGGCAATCAGGTTACAGCTATGGAGCACATCCGCCGGGCGGTGAGTATGGATCCGAACAACCCGGAGTACCTGAACGCCCTGAACCGCATGGAACACGGCGGCGCGGACTACCGCCAGACCGCCGGAAACTTCCGTGGCTTTTCCATGGGCGGCAACCCCTGCATGAACCTGTGCCTGTGCTACCTGGTAAACCTGTTCTGCTGCGGCGGACGGGGGATGTTTCTGTGCTGCTGAGCAGAAAGGGAGGAATGTGTTTTGAAAAATAAGAAGACCTTGATTGCGGCGGCTGTGCTGGTGGCGCTGGCAGCCATTCTGGCAGGCGTATATTTTGCGGCCCGTCCCACAACGGAAGCGGGCGCCAAGACCATAAGCGTGACGGTGGTTCACGCCGATGGCAGCGAGAAACAGTTCCAGTATCACACCGATGCGGAATATCTGGGCCCTGTTCTGCTGGCGGAAGGCCTGGTGGAGGGCGAGGACGGCCCCTATGGCCTGACCATTTCTGCGGTGGACGGTGAAAAGGCGGACTGGAATGAGAACCAGAGCTACTGGGCGCTGTACGTGGGGGAGGACTATGCCGTCACCGGCGCGGATTCCACCCCGGTGAAGGATGGGGACAGCTTCCGGCTGGTGTACACCATTGGGTAAGCTGACCGTCCGGGAACTGGTGCTGTTCGCGGTGCTGGGGGCTATGACCTTCGCGGCAAAGTATGTGATGAGCTTTCTGCCGAATATCGAGCCGGTGAGCCTGTGCGTTATGCTTTTCGCGGTGGTGTTCGGAAAAAAGTGGGTCTATCCCGTCTACCTGTATGTGCTGCTGGAGGTTTTGTTCTACGGAATCAGCCTGTGGAACATCAATTACCTGTATATCTGGGCGGTGCTGGGCGTGGCGGCGTATTGCCTACGCCGGATGCAGGGCAGACTGGGCTGGGCGCTGCTGTCCGGCGGCTTCGGGCTGTCATTCGGCGCGCTGTGCGGCATTGTGGATGTGTTTATCGGCGGCTTTTCCTATGCGCTGACCCGGTGGGTGTCCGGCATTCCCTTTGACATTGCCCACTGCGCCGGTAACTTTATTCTGGCGCTGCTGCTGTTTGAACCAATGCGGAAACTGCTGCAAAAACTGTACCAAAGAGAATAAAAATCCCCCTGTTTGCCGAAAAAGCTGGTAAACAGGGGGAATTCCGTTATTTATCTGGCAGTGGAATATGGAGCAGGCGGTTCACAGCGGGATCAACCACGATGGCAATGTCGATTCGCTGACTGGTTATCCCGTGGGCATACAGCGTGCCGGGAATGCGCTGCATCAGGAACAGACTGCAGGGCCAGTTATCCTCCGTCTCGGGGTCGGCGGTAAATTGGGGGACGTACAGTGTCATCTCCTGCCTGCCAGCGGCATCAGCAGCCTGAAACTGCCCTACAATGTACCGGCTGAGCGCGCCGCACGTTTCAGCGGGCAGCTCACAGGTGTTGGAATCCCGGAAGGTGTTCCCTCCGGTGTTAATGCTGGAGACAAGAAACAGGGTAAGCAGCGGCAGAACCAGCATCAGCTTGGGAAAGCGTCCCACCAGATACCCCAGCGCCAGCAGCACCAGTAGAAGAATGTGAAAATAGATTACGAAAAGATACTCGCAGGCGGAGATCTTTGCCGGGCCCACTGCGGCGCAGAGCAGAATCATGTAGACGAAAACCGCGGCTGTAGAGATCAGGATGGTTCCCAGAACCGAAGCCAGCTTCGGTTCCAGACTGCGGACGCCGCCGCTGAACAGCATACACACCATGGCGGCGAGCACCACGATGCCGGAGAAAACAAGGAAAAGCCGGTTACTTTCCAGCAGCGCGGTTTTTAGCAGAAAACAGGTCTGATGCAGTCGGCTCAGGAGGGAGCCGCCAGCCATGGCGCTTCCGGCGCGGCCGCCGCTCAGCTCAAATACCGCGCTGATCAGCCATGCGGCGAGAATTCCGGCATGGAAGCAGTTATCCCGCAGAAATGCCCGGAATCGGAAGTGTTTCCTCTGACGAATCAGTTCCAGCAGAAGACAGCTCCCGGCGTGTGCCGCGAGAATGCCGCTGGCGGGCAGACTGGAGAAGATTGCCAGATAGACAATCACATATACGAGACCAATGATTTCCGGCCTTCCGGTGCGCAGGAACGCGTCCGCCCTGGGGTTTGCCAGAAGAAGCATGACACAGGAGGCGTTGAGCAGCATCGGGAGCAGATAGTTATAGTAGCAGTTTACCGAGACGCAGTGGAAAAGATACAGGTTGTTTTCTTCCTCCGTACGGAAGACCAGAAAATGCAGAGCAAAGAAGAGAACAGAGAGAATTGCGGTGGTTGCCCGGGAACAGGAGAATACTCTGCGCATCAGGCAGGCGAAGCACCACAGGTATCCGGTAATGGCGGCGCTGACCACGAACGCGTGCATGATTGTCTGGGCTGTGATGTAATCTCCGGTAAGGGGTGTCAGGGCATGCGCCGCGATGGTGGCAAAAAAGGGATACAGAACCTCGGGAAACACCTTTGATGGATTCCATTCGCCCCAGATGGGAGTGGCAAGACGGGCATACGCAAGATAGGACCAGTCATCTCCATCAAAGGGAATCAGAGGGTGTATTCTGGTAAACCAGACGAAGAGAAACGCGAAAATCAATAGAAAGAAAGCGCCGTAAGGCAGCTTTTGAGCCTTTTTCTCCATAAAGTATTCTCCTTTCAGCCTAAAAAAGGATAAAACATTTCTCACGGTTTGTCAAGTATTTTCGCCCTCCGTGTTGCCAAAGGGTGAGAACGGATGTATAATACAAAAAACGCGGAAAGGGTGAAAGAGCATGGATAAGATTTCAATTGCGGTGCCCTGCTATAATGAGGAACCGGCGCTGGAACTTTTTTTCGCTGCGGTCACCAGCGTAGCGGAGCAGATGCGCGGCGTGGAATTTGAATTCCTGTTTATCGACGACGGCTCCCGGGATGGAACATTGGAGAAAATAGTGGCGCTTTCCCGCCGGGACAGCAGGGTGAAGTACATCTCCTTCTCCCGAAACTTCGGCAAGGAGGCGGGTATCTATGCGGGCCTGGAGAACGCCACGGGGGATTACGTGGTCATCATGGACGCGGATTTGCAGGATCCTCCCGCACTGCTGCCGGAAATGTACCGCTCCATCAAGGAGGAGGGCTATGACTGCGTCGGTTCCCGCCGCGTGACCCGGAAGGGAGAGCCGCCGATCCGGTCCTTCTTTGCCAGAATGTTCTATAGGCTCATCAACAAAATGTCCGACGCGGAGATCGTGGACGGCGCCCGGGATTTCCAGATGATGAGCCGTCAGGTGGTAGAGGCGATTTTGTCCATGGGGGAGTACAACCGGTTCTCCAAGGGCATTTTCGGCTGGATCGGTTTTAAGAAAAAGTGGCTGGAGTATGAGAACATCGAGCGGGTCGCCGGGGAGACCAAGTGGAGCTTCTGGAAGCTGTTCCTGTATGCCATCGAGGGAATCGTAGCCTTCTCCACAACGCCGCTGGTGATTTCCTCGGTGTTTGGCCTGATCTGCTGCGCACTGGCACTGGTGATGATCGTTGTGGTCATTGTGCGGACGCTGGTATTCGGGGATCCCACCTCCGGCTGGCCTTCGTTGGTGTGTATCATGCTGTTGCTCAGCGGCATTCAGATGCTGGGCATCGGCGTTGTAGGCCAGTATCTGGCAAAGACCTATCTGGAAACCAAGCACCGGCCCATCTATCTGGTGCGGCAGACAAATATTGAGGCACGACCTGACGTTGCAGACAGATAAATTGTAATTCGCGGGGGCCAAGAAGAAGTTTGAAGGAGAATGAGAAAGGGCGGTCGACTGACCGCCCTTTGTTGTTAGATTCTGCCCAGTTCCACCAGCGCGTCCCGGATGGCTCCGATGGAGTACAGGGAGCCGAAGCACAGCACCACGCCGTCTTCCCCGGCCAGCTCAATGGCCTTTTTGACACCCTCCGCAATGGTTTCACAGGCATCGGCGTCCGCTCCGACCTCCCGGAGATACTGGGCAAGCTTCAACGCTTCCAGTTTCCGGGGATTGGGAGGCGTGATGCACACAAACCGGTCAACCAGCGGCATCACCGGGCGGTACATATCCGCGTAGTCCTTATCCGCCAACACGCCGGTGAGGGCAACGACTTTTTTGCCGGTGAGATAATCCTGAATGTTCTTCACCAGCGCTTCAATGCACTGGGGATTGTGGCCGCCGTCGATGATGAACAGAGGCTGCCGGGAGACGATATCAAACCGCCCGGGCCAGCGCACGTCCCGAATGCCGTCATAGATATTCTGCTCGGTGATCTTCCAGCCTTCCTCGATCAGCGTGTCGGCAATGGACAACACCACAGCGGCATTGTGCAGTTGATGATCTCCCAGCAGGGGCAGCACCAGATTTTTCCGGCTGCCGCAGTCGAAGACCTGACCCTCCAGCGTGTGGGATTTGAGCACCAGAGAGTCAAAATCCGCCTTTTTCAGGCTGACATTTCGTTCGGCGCAGACCCGCTCAAAGACCGCCTCCACGGAGGGCGCGCCCCGGTAGACCACGGCATGACCATTTTCCTTGAAGATACCGGATTTGGTTTCCGCGATTTTTTCAATGGTGTCACCCAGATACTCGGTGTGGTCAAGGCCGATGTTGGTAATAACTGCAACTTCGGGCACCTCAATGACGTTGGTGGAATCCAGCGCGCCGCCCATGCCAACCTCCAGCACTACGATGTCGCATTGCTTCCGATAGAAGTATTCAAAGGCAATGCAGGAAACCAGCTCAAATTCCGTGGGGGACTCCTCCATGGAGTCTGCCAGAGGCTTTACAAATTCCGTCACCTCCGCCAGCTCCTCGTCGGAGATCTCCACGCCGTCCACCTGCATCCGCTCGTGAAAGTGGTAGATGTAGGGAGAGGTGTACAGTCCTGTCCGGTAGCCCGCCTTGCGCAGGATGGAAGCGGTCATGGCAGCGGTGCTGCCCTTGCCGTTGGTGCCGGCGATGTGAACAAATTTCAGCTTTTTCTCCGGATTTCCCATCTTTTTCAGCAGGGTCTGGGTTCGCCCCAGTCCGGGAATGCTTCCCTTCCAGCAGACGGAGTGGATATATTCAATGGCTTGCGCGGCGTTCATGGGGATTCGTTCCTTTCGGGTTTATTTTTCCTTTGCCACAGGGGGCCAGATGCCCATACGCTCAAAGACCCGGGTACGCAGGAGGAGATAAATAATCAGCACATCCAGCACCAGCGTCACGGCGAACTGGACAGAGCGGGTGGACAGGAAGTAAATGAGGCTGGCGGTAAAGCTGCCCTTGCTGTTGTAGACAAAGGACAGCGCGGCGCTCTGCCACAGGATGGAGCCGATTACCACGGGAGGCAGGAAGGACAGACCCAGACGGGGCAGGGTGGGATTTGCGGCCAGATACCGGCGGAACACGCCGCCGAAGACACCGTAGAGAATAGGCGGCAGGCAGAACAGGGGATTGTAGCCGAAGCCGGAGAACAGGCAGCCTACCAGATCAGCGCTGAAGCCTACCAGCCCGCCAGCCATGGGCCCAAAGAGCATACCGGCAAGGAAAATGGGCACCGCCTCGATGGAGAACCGGGTGGTCACGTTGGGCATGGGGATGATGAGCCGGGCCAGCACAACGCTGAGCGCTGCCAGCAGGGCGCAGTAGGCGAGGGTTTTGGTGGTAAAGGGTCTGGTTGATTTGTTCATAGAGATTCCTCCTTTTGATGTTGCGAACGCATCTGACCTGTCGCTGCCCCGGGGGTGCCGAATCAAAAACACCCCGGCGCGCAAGGCGTCGGGGAGTGTATGACAGATTTAGGCTGACCCGTGGGGAAAGGCAGCAACAACAGGGCACACAAAGCCCACAGCCGAAGCCTTCGCCCGACCGAGTATCGTTGCTACATAAAGGAGGATATCCCATATGCAACAGCGGGTGCGGTGACCTCATCGTGGAAAAATCCTTCGTCCTCCGGGCAAACTCCCCGTCCCGGTGGCACTTAACGCGGGGTCTCCTACTCTGTTCGCGGTTCACTATACCCGATTTCGACACAAATGTAAACAAATTTTCCCAGATTTTTTCTGCGGCGAATAAGATTTGTCATTTTATATAATTTCGGAAGCCGGAATTATACAAATTAACTGCATTTCAGCAAACAGAAAGGCACCGCCCATCCGAAGATGGGCGGTGTCCTCATTACAGCAGGGAAAGGATGGCGTCCTTGGGTCTGGCTCCGACCACTCGGTTCACCACCTGACCGTTTCTCAGAACCACCAGCGTGGGAATGCTCGTGACCTGAAACTGCGCGGCAAGTTCCATCTCTTCATCCACGTTGACCTTGCCCACCAGAATATCCTTCCGCTCCCCGGCGATTTCGTCTACAATGGGGCTGACCATCCGGCAGGGGCCGCACCAGGGTGCCCAGAAATCCAGCAGAACCTCCCGGTCCGCGTTCAAAACGGCTTCCTGATAATTGTCCTTCGTAATCTTCATGACAGACATTGCTGTACCCTCCTTGGTTTTTCTTTTATTATGCCCTGATTATACAGCAAGCGTCCGGCGTTTTCTGTGATAAAATCACATTCGCTTTGACTTTTTCTCTTAAGTCTGATAAGATAGGAAAAGTTTGATTCAGAGGTGAGGGTATGGCGAAGATCGTGGAGATCACAGACTTTTCCGATCCGGCGCTGGACGTGTATGCCCGGTTGACCGAGGCCCAGCTGTTAAACCGGTTTGAGCCGGCAAAGGGAATGTTCATTGCCGAAAGTCCCAAGGTCATATGCCGTGCGCTGGACGGAGGCTGTGAGCCGGTGTCGCTGCTGATGGAACGCAAGGATATTGACGGCTCCGCCCGGGAGATTCTTGCCCGATGCCCGGACATCCCGGTATTTACCGCAGATGAGGAGGTGCTGTGCAATCTCACCGGCTACCACCTGACCCGGGGCGTACTGTGCGCCATGCGCCGCCCGAAGCTGCCGACAATGGAAGAAATCTGCCGGGAGGCAAGCCGGGTGGTCATTCTGGAAAACGTCCAGAATCCCACCAACGTAGGCGCGATTTTCCGGTCCGCCGCGGCGCTTGGTATGGACGCGGTGCTGCTGACACCGGGGTGCAGCAATCCCCTGTACCGCCGTAGCGCCCGAGTCAGCATGGGCACGGTGTTCCAGATTCCCTGGGCCTACACCGGGGACTGGCCCGAAAAGGGCATGCAGCAGCTGAAGGCACTGGGCTTCAAAACCGCCGCGCTGGCCCTCAGCGACAACTCTGTCTCCATCGATGACTCAAATCTGATGGCGGAGGAAAGAATCGCGCTGCTGCTGGGCAGCGAGGGCGACGGCCTGACGGACACCACCATCGCAAGCTGTGATTACACCGTAAAAATCCCCATGTATCACGGGGTGGACTCTCTGAATGTTGCCGCTGCCAGCGCCGTGGCCTTCTGGCAGCTGAGAAAATGAGGTGAAACTATGGAACTTGCCGAGAAAACCATCCGCTTAAAGGATGGCAGGGAAGCCATCCTGCGCAGCGCCCAGCCCGGCGATGCCGCCGAAATGGTGGCTTTCATGAAGACAACCGCCGCAGAGACTGACTTTCTGCTTCGTTATCCCGAGGAGTGCACCATGGATGCGGCGGGGGAGGCGGCTTTCATCGATGACATTCTGAACAGCCCGGATCAGGTGATGCCCTGCTGCTTCGTGGAGGACCGCTTGGCGGGAAACGCGATGCTGACCATGAACCGCCGAATCAAGACCCGCCATCGGGGCAGCGTTGCCATCGGCCTGCTCCGGAAATTCTGGGGGCTGGGCATCGGAACGGCCTTGTTTACGGAGATGATTGCGCTGGCAAGGGCGCGAGGGCTGGCCTATTTGGAGCTGGACTACATTGAGGGAAACCAGCGGGCACGCCATCTTTATGAGAAAATGGGTTTCCGACAGATTGCCGAAGTACCGGACGCATACCGCCTGAAGGACGGCTCCTCCAGCAAGAGCATTCTGATGATGAAAGAGCTATAGGAGAAAGAGATATGGAACTGCAAAATGGACGCCCCGCCGACTGCACAGGGCGGCTTGCCAAGGAAATTCGCTGCTATGATCTGCTGGACAGTCTGGGTGTCGAATACCAGAGAATTGACCACGAGCCTGCCATGACCATGGAGGCCTGCGAGGAAATCGACCGGACACTGAACGCGGTAATCTGCAAGAACCTGCTGCTGTGCAACCGCCAGAAGACGAAGTTCTATCTGCTGATGCTGCCCGGAGAAAAGCACTTTAAGACCAGTGTGCTGTCGAAGGAAATCGGTTCCTCCCGCTTGAGCTTTGCCTCTGCGGAGGACATGCTGGCCCTGCTGGACATCACCCCCGGTTCCGTCAGCGTGCTGGGCCTGATGAATGACCATGAACACAAAGTGGAGCTGCTGATGGACGCGGAGGTGGTGAAGGGCGAATTCTTTGGCTGCCACCCCTGTATCAATACGTCCTCCCTGCGGTTACACATGTCGGATCTGCTGGAGAAAATCCTTCCCGCCATGGAGCACAGCCCCCGGCTGGTGACGCTGGGGGAGGAATGATACGAATAAAATTCCAATTATCGCGGCGGATGCGATTCCGGTGCGGTGGTTTCGGATACGACAGAAAAAACGGCAGGCACATGACGTGCCTGCCGCAAATCGTTATCCATAGCAGAAAATATGTCCGCCGATTTTTCCCCACACCTGATCGTTCTCCGGGTAGGTCGCGAAGTACATCACATCCATCGGAAGTATGTAAGGGCCTTCCAACGCATCGTCAATGGCTTCATACTGCGCCTGCCAGGCTTCGGCCTCATCCAGGAACGGGGTCGTTCGGAATTGACCCTCGCCGTAAATCACTTCTTCCAGTGTGTCGCCGAATTTGCCGGAGACAAGACGGTTGAGAACCACCTCGGCAACGGCCTGCTGCCCCTCCTTGGATTCGCCCCGGGCTTCCAGCCAGATGAGCTTCGCCAGCAGCTGCTGCTGCTCCCAGGTCAGCTCCACACCGGGGTATCGGGGTTCCACGTCGGGCTTTTCCTCCGTGTAAATGAAGGGAACCTCCGGCATTCCCCGGACGTTGAAGATCCAGCCGCCATGGTAGCCAAGCATCAGGTCTTTTTCCTCAAATCCTTCTACGAAGCCACGTTTTAAGTCCCATTTCCCATAGTTGGGCGGATAGGAGTCATAGACCATGATCTTTCCGGTTTCCTCGTTGATACCGGTCAGCACAATGAAATGCTGAGTATCGGTAAAAATCGACATATGGTTCATCAAAAGAACCGCCACATCGCCATTTTTCAGAGCGGCGAAAACATCGAGAATGGTATCTGCCTTGTGAATGGGAAGCTGAAGCTGCTGAGCGCCGTATTCAAAGCGCTGCACATTGTTTTCCCCATAGCCGCCAAAGTAGCCCGCCAGCTCGTCCGGATAGTAGGCATGTCCCGTCAGGTAGGAGGCCACCATGGCAAGGGAAGTGATGCTGCAACCGCTGGTGGCGACGGTGCCGTTTCCATAGCGCGTGTTCGGATAGTCCAACTGGGAGTACAGGGGGAACTCGTGGGTATAGACCTCTGTCCAGCCAAATCGATCTGTCTCCGTTTCCGTTTCGGCAGGCTCGGTTTCCGCAGCCCCTGTCTCCGCGGGCACAGTTTCCTCCGGCTCTGTGGCGGAGGTTATGACCTCCGGGTCTTCAGAATCGGAGGGAGCTTCCACGTAATATGCCGCGCCCATGGCGGCAGATTCCTCAGCCGGGGAAACGTCTGTCTCTTCCACGGCCCGGGCGGGAGCTGCAGTGGAAGCAATGAGAGCCAAAGCGGTCAACAGTCCGCAAATCTGACGGACAGAACGCATACGGGAAACCCCTCCTTTCCAAAATAACGCTTCTTTTCCTAGTATAACACAAAATGGAAAAAAAGGACATAGCCAAAATAAAATTTTCTTTTATAAATTTATGAATATTACATTTCACAAGCAGAACAAGCCGCAGGAAATGCTCCAAACTGAAATACTGCTTTCCAGTATAGAAGAAAGCCATCCAAACGGATGGCTTTTCTATGGCGACCCGGAACGGACTCGAACCGTCGACCTCCAGCGTGACAGGCTGGCGTGCTAACCGACTGCACCACCGGGCCAGAACTGACGGGATTATAGCATGGATTCCCCGGTTTGTAAAGAGGTATTTTTGAGATAGAAGCGATTAAGCGTAAAAAGGTGAGTGCTTTGCGTATTATGAAAAGCACGAAAGCGTGTGTACTCCGAAACCGCTCCGCAGGAGCGGTTTCGGAAAGCCTTTCCTCTATGGAGGAATTTCCCAGGGCAGCACCGCATAATGGGGCAAAAGATCCGCCGAAGCCCGCAGTTCCCATTGTGCGGTGTTGCCCCAGTATATCTGCCGTATACTCAAGCATTTACCATATCTCATAATGAGTTTATTTTGGACTGCCAGCTTCGGCGGCTGTCCCCAAGAACCGTCAAAGGCTATCACAGCAATACGCTAAACTTCCCAATCTACTGTGAAAAGCGAAGAAGATGCCGAATAAGTGTCAGCGGAAGTGGGCCTGGAACCATTCGTTGGCGTCGGTGGCCTGGGTGGCAATCATGTACGGCGCGATGATCACATCATCAATGTTGAACTTTCGGGCAAAATCCGCCATACTGTACTTCCAGTACTTGCGGTAGTCAATGGCATAAACATTGTGGTAATTCTGGCTCAGATAGGGAACGTAGCAGTTACCGAAGGAGTCCTTTACCACCAGACAGTTGGGGCCATCCGGGATATCGTCATTGACAATATGGACAATGGGCGCGTCGGCAGCCAGAAAGGCACAGTATTTCCCTTCTGATTTTTCGTTGGATACATCCCGGATCATTGGAAATTCAGAAAACGTGGTCTCGCTGAGGTACATGGTGATGTTGCCCTGGGGGATCCAGCACTCCAACTCATCCTTTTTCAGTCGTTTCGGATAGGGAACCTTGCCGTAGATGGAACCGATCATTTCCCCCTGATTTTTGTATTCCATGTCCTCCAGGGCCACAGGCTCCATGCCGGCAGCCTCGCACAGAGCCTGGTAGGCATAGTAGGCACCCAGCGCGGACCAGTGATGATCCGTGCGGTAATAGATGTATTCCCCGTTGTGGGCCTGAAGCTTGCGGACTGTGTCGACCTTCAGCACGTTGTCACTCATTTGACCGTGCATGTAGTCCAGCATCTCGTCTTGAGGGGTGCAGCGCAGCTGTGTTAAATACGAATCATCCACCATAATGCCGATAGCAGTAGGCGCCGGCGCACTGATAACGCGAATGCCTTCCTGAGCCATGCGGTCGGCAAAGGCACTGATGGTTTTGGCGTATTTATCGCTCATAGCTGTGGAAATGCTCAGCTGATTATAGCCGGCATCACCGATTTGGATCGCTTTTCCAAGATAGATCTCGTTGACATCGATCTCGGGTGCGCCCGCGCTGCCGGATGCTTCTGTGACATCGGACGCGCCGGCATCAGCCGTCTCGCTTCGGGCGGCTTCTTCCCGGGCTTCGGTAGCTGCCGAAACGGCGGCCGGTGTTTCCGGCTCTGGAGAACTGGGGATTACCTCCATTTCGTCCAACGCGCCGGCGATGGCAATTTTGGAATAGCCGTGCAGGGAAGCCATGGACTGGGATACATCCAGCCACTGTTCCCGGCCGGGAAAGGTATCGGAAAACCACAGAGTAATATCGTCAAAATATTCCCCGGATAGCAGCGCTTCCACAGAAAACGCCGGAAATTTCGTCAGCTCGCGCTTTTCGCTGTAGGAAAACGTCGGACGAAGAGGGACAATCAGGGAAACAGCCGTCAGCAGTGCCAATACCAGAAAAAAGGGCAGGGCATATTTCTTTCCGGGCTTGATCGGCTTTTGACACATAAGTATGAATTCCCTCCTCAAAATCGGAAATAGATGAATGGATTGTAGCTGTTCCCTACCAGACAGGCAGTAGAAAGCAGCAAAAGCACCACCGGGATCACGGAATAGACAACCACGTTCCATACCGTTTCCAAGGATCTCTGGCAGGAAACCAGTACTTCCAGTTTCTCTTTCAAATGCTTCATCAGCGGCACGGATGCCACGGCGGCAGCCAGCAGCAGGAACAGATTGCTCTGCAGCTGTATTTCCGCGGTAAATTCTGTCAAAGGATTTCCGTTTAAGCCAAACATGGATCTCACCAGCGTCAAGCCCAGGCGGATATCCGTAAACCGGAAGATGACCCAGCCCACGGCAACCACCACCAGAAGATACAGGTTGGATAGTATCGGAATTTTCTCCAGCAGCTTTTTCAGACCCGCCCGTTCCAGCATTAAAAAAACAAAGAACCACAGTCCCCACAACACAAAGTTCCAGCTGGCGCCGTGCCACAGGCCGGTGAGCGCCCAGACGATGAAGGTGTTGCGTACCATTCGCGGCACGCTGCACCGGCTTCCGCCCAGGGGAATGTAGACATAGTCCCGGAAAAAGGTGCTCAGGGAAATATGCCACCGCCGCCAGAATTCCGTAACGGTTCGGGAGATATAGGGATAGTTGAAGTTTTCGGGGTAATGCAGTCCCAGCATCTGGCCCATGCCAATGGCCATGTCGGAATAGGCGGAGAAATCCAGATAGATGTGAAGCGCATAGGCGAGGATGCCCAGCCAGGCCCCCAGAACGGACAGGGAGCTCAGTGCTTCCAGGTTTTGTGTCAGAAGGGCTGCGTCTGCCGCCGTACTGTCGGCAAGCAGCATCGTATCTGCCAGGGAGCTGCAGGGATTTGCCAGCAAAACCTTTTTGGCAAGACCGGCACAGAACCGGGACACACCGGGAGCAATTTCCGGCTGCCGGGGCCCGAACAGCTCCTGTTCGATGGTCTGGTAACGGACAATGGGGCCGGCAATGCATTGGTGGAACAGTGCTGCGTACAGAAGCACATTCCAATAGCTCCTTTGCGGCTGCGCTTCCCCCCGGTACACATCCACCACATAGGTCAGCAGCTGAAAGGTATAGAAGGAAATGCCGATGGGTAGCGCGATCTTCTGCACAAATTCGGGAACCGGCCCGAAAATGCCGCAGATCAAGCCCGCGTATTTGAAATATCCGATCAGTGCCAGCACGATCACTGCGGCGGTCGCCAGCCATATCTTCTTCACGATGCCGTCGGTTTTTGCTACCTGTCCGGCACAAAGCCAGGCAACGAAGGCCATCGCCATCAGCAGAAGGACATATTTGGGTTCCCCCCAGGCGTAAAAGATCAGCGAAAAGATCAGCAGGACTGAATTTTGCGCCCGGCGGTTGCCTCGGCACAAAGCGTACGCCAACAGGGAAAGCGGCAAAAAGCCATACAGAAAGATCAGACTGGAGAATACTATGGAAATCCACTCCCTTGTTTCTTTGTGGTGATACTAGTTTTTCATAAAACGGTTCAATACCGTTTTATGAGACCGCGTTCTCGCGGTCAGCGGCATCGCCGCTAAAAAACGTAGTCCATACATTTCTCGCCGCCAGTGGCGGCCTGCGCGATAAGCGCAGGATAAAATGGTGTTAACCATTTTATCGAGAAATAGTATGAATCGAACAATCGGCCCGGGTACGCATAACCCGGAGCCGCAGCACAAAAACCGATCCCTTTTGAAAAAATCCGGCTATTTTCTCTCGAAAACAGCCAGACCTTCATTTCATGAGCTTGATAATTACTCTTCCCAGTTGTGCCACACGTTCTGCACGTCGTCGTCCTCTTCCATGATGTCCAGCAGCTTTTCCATCAGGGAAATCTGCTCTTCGGATTCCAGCTTCTGGTAGTTCTGGGGCACCATCTCAATCTGGGCGGAGACGAAGCTGTAGCCCTTGGCGGTGAGGGCGTCGGCTACGGCGTTGAAGTCGTCGGGGTCGGTATAGATGGTGAAGCAGTCATCTTCTGCCTCAAAGTCGTCCGCGCCGCAGTCCATGGCATCCATCATTACGGTGTCCTCGTCCAGCTCTCCTTCAGAGTTGTCGATGACCAGCACGCCCTTTTTGTCAAAGGACCAGCTGACGCAGCCGGTAGCGCCCAAATTACCGCCGAACTTGTCGAAGTGGTGACGCATGGAACCGGCGGTGCGGTTGCGGTTGTCGGTCATGGTCTCCACAATGACGGCGACACCGCCGGGGCCGTAGCCTTCGTAGGTGATGGACTCGTAGTTGTCGCCGCCGGCGCCGGCAGCCTTCTCAAGGCACCGCTTAATGTTATCGTTGGGCATATTGGCGGCCTTAGCCTTGGTGATGACGGTGGCAAGGCGGGAGTTGTAGGCGGGGTCGGCGCTGCCGCCCTCCTTCACAGCCACGATCAACTCCTTGGCGATCTTCGTAAAGGCAGCCGCGCGCTTGGCGTCCTGCGCACCCTTGGTTTTCTGAATGTTATGCCATTTGGAATGTCCGGACATTCTATATCTACCCTTTCTGGTTAAAGTATAACAATTGCTTATCTATTCTAGCAGAGGAAAGGAAAAAAATCAACCCGTTTCAGAAGAATTTCATGCAGTCTCGGTGGGTTTTGGAGATTTCTACGCTTATCTCGGGAAATTCCGCGGCAATTTTCGCGGCAAGCAGGCTTACCACCGGGTTTTCCGTGGCAAAATGCCCGGCATCGATGAGGTTCAGGCCCAGGTCGTGGGCATCCCAGAACTGGTTGTATTTCACGTCCGCCGTGACGAAGGTGTCGCACCCGGCGTTCACCGCTTCCATCAGTTCCGAAGCACAGGCCCCGCCGCCGACTGCCACCCGATGTACGGCTCTGCCGCTGTCCACATAGCGCAGACCTTCGCAGTTCAGCGCGGTTTTTACATGGGAAAGAAAGTCGGAAAGAGTCTGGTTTTCCACGACACCCTGCCGCAGCAGGCCCCAAGGCCTGCCCAGCTCGTCCACGCCGGAGGGTGCGATGACCCGAACCTCCCGCAGTCCCAGTGCGGCGGCAAGACAGTCGTTGACACCGCCGGGAGCGCAGTCCAGATTGGTATGGGCGTTGATGGCACTGATACCGTTTGCACACAGCAGCTGCACCGCCCGCCCTATGGAAGTTTCATCCGTCACGGCCTTGAGGGGCTGGAAAATCAGGGGATGGTGGGTGACAATCAGCTCCGCGCCCCATCGGGCGGCTTCCTCGCACACGCCCTCAAAGGGATCGAGGGCGACCAGAATTTTTGTCACCGGGCGGTCTCTGCCGCCGCAGAGCAGGCCCACGTTGTCCCAGTCCATTTTCATAGAGCGGGGAGCAAGGGCCTCAAGATAGATTAAAATATCGCCAACAGTTGTCATTTCATTTCCTCCTCCAGTGCTTCCAGTTCTTTGAGGGCCTGCCGGTTCTCATTATCCGGGCGGTGCTGAACCGCAAGCCGCAGGCCATCCAGCACCCAGCGGCAGTATTCCGCAGCTTCCGGTGAAGGGTTTTCCAGCAGAGCAGGGGGGAAGTACCACTGTCCCACCGTCAGCTTCGGCGCTTCCGGCTGCCACAGTACCTCCATGACGGTGTACAGGAACCGCCCGTCCCGGAGAACGGTTTCCCGGGAAATGGCCCAGCCGGTTTCGCTTAAGTACCGCCGTAGGCTTGGCGTCTTACTTTGACATTGCAGAATCATCCGATAGCGGCTGCTTTGCAGCCACGGGGCGGCAGCGAGAATGGACTCCATGGTATCCGCGCCCATGCCGGCGCAGACCAGCGTGTCAAAATCCCGGGGTAGGCTCTGCACGCCATCGGAGAGAAAAAAGTCGATGTGTTCCGTCACACCGTAGCTTGCCGCGTTCCGCTTTGCGCTGCTCAGGGGGCCTTGGCGCACATCGGCGGCGTAGACATGGCTGGCGATGCCGGTTTGCAGCAGATGAATGCTCAGATAGCCATGGTCACAGCCTACGTCCGCCACCCAGTCGCCGGGATGGACGAAGCGGCAGCAGGCCGCCAGACGGTCAGATAGAGGGAGCTTCATGGTGTTTCCTCCGAAAAAAGCAGGAGCGGACACGCCGCTCCTGCAAAATACGTGATACTCAGGCGTTCTTTTCCGCCTCGGAAGCCTCGTAAGCCTCCAGGAAGTGGTTCAGCTGAGCCAGGAAGGACTCACAGTCCACGCCGTGAACCATGCAGGCTTCCTCCACGGTCTCTCCCCGGGAGGAGGGGCAGCCCAGACAGTGCATACCGATGGCGAAGAACAGAGGCGCAGCCTGAGGCGCGATGTCCAGAATGTCACCAATGATGGTGGATTTTTCAATTTTAACAGCCATGAAAATGACCTCCTATTTATTTCTGAGGATATTATAACCGCAGAGTTTGAAAAAAACAAGAGGAAAAACCATCATTTCTTCGGCAGATCACCGGTTGCGGGGTTGTCGAGAAGCTGTCCGCCCTCGGAAAACCGGGAGCCGTGGCAGGGGCAGTCCCAGCTGCGCTCCTGAGCGTTCCATTTCAGGGAGCAGCCCAGGTGGGGGCAGCGCTTTCGGGAGGGGGTGAGCAGATTGACCGTGGCTTCCAGCGCGTTGATGCCCAGCTGACGATGAAGCAAGCTGCGGGAGGGGGAAAAAAGGGGAGCATAGGGGTTTTCTCTGCCGCGAACCAGATCGGCGAGAATCCGGGCCGCCGCCATGGAGGTGGTCATGCCCCACTTGTTGAAGCCTGTGGCAACGTAGAGATTGGGCGTGGACGCGCTGTACTGCCCGATATAGGGCATCCCGTCCAGACTCATGCAGTCCTGCGTGGCCCAGCGGCTGACGATTTTTGCTTCGGGGTAATGGGCCTGCGCAAAAGCCTCCAGTTCCGCCCAGCCGCCGCCGGATTTACCCGTCCGATGCCCGCCGCCGCCCAGCAGCAGTTTCTCGTCCCAGCTGCGTAGCGACAGCCCGTTTTCCCGGGCGTCCAGATACATTCCATCGGGAATGGGGACGTTTTCCAGCGCAAGCACATAGGAGCGCTGCTGATACAGCTTGAGAAAGTAGCTTCCGTGCTTGTTCAGGAAGGGAAAATGGGTGCAGACAATGACGGTGTTTGCGTGAACGGTACCATGCTCTGTAACGGCTCCCGTTTTGTCCAGGCACAGGACGGGGGTGTTTTCGTAAATGGTCAAATTCTTCACGATGCCGCTTAAGAATTTCAGCGGGTGGAACTGGGCCTGATGGGGGAACCGTATACCGCCGACTGTGGGAAAGGGCAGGGGAAGCCCGCCTACCAGCTCCGCCGGATAATTCAGCCGGGATAAAACAGCGAGTTCGTCCTCCAGATTTTGAACCCCCTGCCGGGAATAGACAGTGTGGCTCTGCTCCGAAAAATCGCAGGAAATGTCCACGCACAGCGCCCGGTATTCGGACAGGGCCTCCTCGTTTGCCCGCAAATAGAGTTTGGCGGCTTCCAATCCGCCTTTTTTCGCAAGTTTGCTGTAGATCAGCCCGTGCTGGCTTGTAAGTTTTGCGGTGGTGTCTCCGGTAACGCCGGAGGCGATGCGCTTTCTCTCCGCAACGATGCAGTCCACACCCGCCTTCTTCAATTGGTAGGCGCACAAAAGCCCTGCCATGCCGCCGCCGATGACCAGCACATCTGTGGATACGTCCCCCTCCAGCTGGGGATACTGGGGAAGCTGGGCAGATTCCCGCCAGATGGATTCCATACGATCAGCTCCTTTTGCAGGTAGTATGGGCAGATCAGAGGGTTTTATGATTGTGGATACCCATGGTAGGGCGGCTTGGGACTGCCCCTTCCTTGACTTTTTGCCACTTTCTGCATATAATAACCTAGATTTACTATGGAATGCTTAGGCAGGTTAAGAATTATGGCAAAAAATAAGCAAGAACAGTACGGAAATTCCAGCATCTCCATGCTCAAGGGCGAGGACCGGGTGCGCAAGCGTCCCGCGGTCATTTTCGGCTCTGACGATCTGGAGGGCTGTAAGCACGCGGTGTTTGAGATTCTCTCCAACGCCATCGATGAAGCACGGGAAGGCCACGGCGACACCATCATCGTCACCCGCTACGAGGACCTCTCCGTGGAGGTGGAGGACTTCGGCCGGGGCTGTCCCGTGGACTACAACGAAAAGGAAAAGCGCTACAACTGGGAGCTGGTGTTCTGTGAGATGTACGCCGGCGGCAAGTACGGCGAGAACGGGGAAAACTATGAGTATTCTCTGGGCCTCAACGGCCTTGGCTCCTGTGCCACCCAGTACGCTTCCGAATACTTTGACGCTACCATCCGCCGGGACGGCTTCCGGTACGACCTGCACTTTGAAAAGGGCAGAAACATTGGCGGATTGAAAAAGTCACCTGCCGACCGGAAGAAAACCGGCTCAGTCTTTCGCTGGAAGCCGGACAAGGAAGTCTTTACGGACATCAACATCCCCGTGGAATACTACAGGGACGTGCTGCGCCGTCAGGCCGTGGTCAACAAGGGCGTCCGATTCAAATTCCGCAATCAGGTGGGCAAAACCTTTGAGGAAGAGGAATACTGCTACGAAGGCGGCATCCGGGAATACATCGAGGAGCTGGTGGGGGACAACGCCTTCACTATGCCCACCTACTGGGAGACGGAACGCCGGGGCCGGGACGCGGACAACCGCCCCGAAATGAAGCTGAAAATCACCGCGTCCTTCTGCTTTTCCAAGCAGGTCAGCCACATCGAGTATTACCACAACTCCTCCTGGCTGGAATACGGCGGCAGCCCCGACCGGGCGGTGCGGCTGGGCTTCACCGCGGCCTTTGACAAATATCTGCGGGACAACAATAAATATACGAAAAATGAGAATAAGATCATTTTTCAGGACATTCAGGACTCTTTGGTGCTGGTCACCAACTGCTTCTCCACCATCGGCTGCTTTGAAAATCAGACCAAAAAGAGCGTCAATTCCAAGTTCACGCAGGACGCCATGACGGCTTTCTTTAAGGAGCAGCTGCAGGTCTGGTTCATCGAGAACGCCCAGGAAGCCCAAAAGGCTGCCGAGCAGATTCTCGTCAACAAGCGGGCCAGAGAATCCGCTGAAAAGACCAAAAGTAGCGTCAAGAAAAAGCTGTCCGGTTCCATCGACATCGCCAACCGGGTTCAGAAATTCGTAGACTGCCGCAGCAAGGATGCAAACCTCCGGGAACTCTACATCGTGGAGGGCGATTCCGCCTTGGGCAGCGTCAAAATGAGCCGGGACGCGGAATTTCAGGGCATCATGCCCGTCCGGGGCAAGATTCTCAACTGCCTGAAGGCAGACTACAGCAAAATTTTTGCCAGCCCCATCATCACAGACCTGATGAAAGTTCTGGGCTGCGGCGTGGAGGTGCAGGGCAAGAAAGCCAAGGAGCTGTCCAGCTTTGACTTATCCCAGCTGCGCTGGAACAAGGTAGTCATCTGTACCGATGCGGACGTGGACGGCTTCCAGATTCGCACGTTGATTCTCACCATGCTCTACCGGCTGTGCCCTACCCTGATTCGGGACGGCTATGTGTATATCGCGGAGTCTCCGCTGTTTGAGATCACCTGCAAGGACAAGACCTGGTTTGCCTACAACGAGCAGGAAAAGGTGAAGATTCTCAAAGATTTGGAGGGCAAAAAGGTGACCATCCAGCGCTCCAAGGGCCTTGGCGAAAACGACCCGGAGATGATGTGGATGACCACCATGAACCCGGAGACCCGCCGCCTGATTAAGGTCATGCCCGAGGACGCCGAGCGCACCGCCCATTACTTTGACGTGCTGCTGGGCGATGCCCTGCAGGAGCGGAAGAACTTTATCGCCGAAAACGGCGCGAAATATCTGGAGCTGGCGGACATTTCGTAAATAAGCCTTCCCCTTTGGGGAAGGTGGCACGGCGAAGCCGTGACGGAAGAGGTGCTTTATGAACCATAACAGCAAGCTCACATCCAAAGCACAGAGTTTATGAAAAGCAATGACCAAGGAAGAACGACGGTTGTGGTATGAATACCTTCACAACTATCCGATTCGTTTTTGCAGACAGGTCACTTGCGGGAACTACATTCTTGATTTTTACTGTGCAGCGGCAAAACTGGCAATTGAACTGGATGGATCACAGCACTATGAGCCTGCCGGTCAAGCGTACGATGCACACAGAAGCGCATGTCTGGAACAGCTGGGGATACAGGTGCTTCGATTCTCTAACAGCGACGTGCTGTATCATCTGCGCGGTGTATGTGAAGTGATTGACGCTGCTGTTTCATCGAGGACAAAAGAATAAGAGCGTCCGCACCTCTCCCGACCTCGCTGACGCTCGGCCACCCTCCCCAAAGGGGAGGGCATTATCAGTAAGGAGTGCAATATGGCACGAAAGAATAAGGAACCTGAAAAGAAGAAAAAAGTAAACACCGACGGGATTATGGGCCTTCACGGTTCCACCACCGAGCAGGCGATTTCCGAAACGCTGGAAATTAACTATATGCCCTACGCCATGTCGGTGATTGTCTCCCGGGCCATTCCCGAGATCGACGGCTTCAAGCCCTCCCACCGAAAACTACTGTACACCATGTACAAGATGGGGCTGCTGACCGGCGGCAGAACCAAGTCGGCGAATATTGTCGGTCAGACCATGCGCTTAAATCCTCACGGCGACGCTGCCATTTACGAGACCATGGTCCGCCTTGCCCGGGGCAACGAGACGCTGCTTCACCCCTTCGTGGACTCCAAGGGCAACTTCGGCAAGGTCTACTCCCGGGACATGGCCTACGCCGCCTCCCGTTATACGGAAGCCAAGCTGGACCCCATCTGCGGTGAGATTTTCAAGGACATCGACAGCGACACTGTGGACATGGTGGACAACTACGATGCCACCATGAAGGAGCCGGCGTTGCTTCCTACCACCTTCCCCAACGTGCTGGTGTCCGCCAATCAGGGCATCGCCGTTGGCATGGCGTCTAACATTTGCTCATTCAACCTGAAGGAGGTCTGCGACACCGCCATCGCCCTGATGAAGAATCCCGACCACGACATTCTGGAAACCCTGCCCGGCCCGGATTTCTCCACCGGCGGCGAGCTGCTGTTCGACGAGGCGGCCACCCGGGAAATCTATTCCACCGGCCGGGGCAGCTTTAAGCTCCGGGCCAAGTGGCGCTATGTCAAGGAGGGCAACCTCATTGAAATCACGGAGATTCCCTACACCACTGCCACGGAGGTCATCATGGACAAGGTGGCGGAGCTGATTAAGGCGGGAAAAATCCGGGAAATCGCCGATATGCGGGACGAGACTGACCTTGGCGGCCTGAAGCTGACTATTGATTTAAAGCGGGGCGCTGACCCGGATAAGCTCATGCAGAAGCTGTTCCGCATGACGACACTACAGGACTCTTTCCCCTGCAACTTCAACATTCTGATTGCGGGCATGCCCCGGGTCATGGGCGTGGGGGAGATTCTGGACGAGTGGACGGCTTGGCGCACCGACTGCATCAAACGGCGGCTGTTCTTCCAAATTGGCAAGAAGGAAGAAAAGCTCCACCTGCTGAAAGGCCTGGAGCGGATTCTGCTGGACATCGACAAGGCCATTCGCGTCATCCGGGAGACGGAGATGGACAGCGAAGTGGTGCCCAACCTGATGATCGAGTTCGGCATCGACGAGGTGCAGGCCAATTTCGTGGCTGAAATCAAGCTGCGCAACATCAACAAGGAATACATTCTCAAACAGACCAAGGCCATCTCCCAGCTGGAGCAGGAAATCGCGGATATGCGGGAGACGCTGGACAGCCCCCGGAAGCTGAAAAACGTCATTATCAAGGAGTTGCAGGCGGTTTCCGACAAGTACGGCCAGCCCCGGAAGACGGAGATTCTTTATGACGTTTCGGAATCCACTCCCGAGGACGAGGGGGAGGAGATTCCCGACTATCCTGTCACCGTGTTCGTGTCCAAAGAGGGCTACCTCAAGAAAATCACGCAGCAGTCCCTGCGCATGAGCGGCGAACAGAAGTTCAAGGAGGGCGACAGCCTGTCCTTCACGAAGGAAACCACCAATCGGGCGGAGTTCCTGGTGTTCACCGACAAGTTCCAGTGCTACAAGGCCCGGCTTTCCGACTTTGACGACGGCAAGGCATCCCTTCTGGGCGATTACCTGCCCCAGAAGCTGGGCTTCGAGCCGGGAGAGAACATGGTCAGCTTGCAGTTCTGCGGGGACTACAAGGGCTTTGTGCTGTTCTTCTTTGAAAACGGCAAGGCCGCCAAGGTGCCCCTCAGCGCCTACGAGACGAAAACCAACCGCAGAAAGCTCACCGGCGCTTACTCGGATAAGAGCCCGCTGGTGACCGCTATGGCGCTGGAGGAGGACACCCAGATCGCCCTGTATTCCTCCGACGGCCGGGCCGCCATCTTCTCCACCGCCCAGTTGCTGCCCAAGACCACCAGAAATACGCAGGGTGTGGCGGTGATGACCCTGAAAAAGAAGGCGGTGCTGCAAAACGCCGTGCTGCTGGAAAACAGCGGCATCACAAATCCCGGACGCTACCGCACCAAGACGATCCCCTCCGCCGGTGCACTTCTCAAGGAAGAGGACGCGGCGGAGAAGCAGCAGTCCTTTGAGGTTTGACCCTATGAGCAATTTTCAGAAAAAATATGGCTGGATCGTCGTGACGATTCTGGGCAGTGCCCTGTTCGCACTGGGTTTATCCTGCTTCCTGCTCCCCAATGACATCAGTACCGGCGGTATTTCCGGCCTTGCGCTGGTGGCGGTGGAGCTGCTGGGAGGCGGCAGCGTGGGAAGCCTTTCTGTGCTGATCAATCTCCCCCTCTTTCTGATTGCCGGCTTGAAAATCGGTAAGCGCTTCTTTTTCGGCTCCCTGACGGGGATGCTGTGCAGCTCTGTCCTGATCGACGCCTTTGCCCTGATTCCCATGCCCGCTACGGAACCGCTGATCGGCGCGCTGTACGGCGGCGTGCTGTGCGGTTTGGGGCTTGGCGCGGTGTTTGCCGCCGGGGCCTCTACGGGCGGCTCGGACATCGTGGTGCGGCTGCTGAAGCTGCGCTACCGGGATGTGCCCATCGGGCAGATTTCCATGTGCTTTGACGCCATGGTGGCGGTGATTACGGGCATTGTGTTCCGGGACCTCAACAAGGCCCTGTACACCGGCGTGACCGTATTTTTGTGCGGCAAGGTCATGGACGCGGTGGTATACCGCTTTGACTATTCCAAGGTCGCCCTGATTATGACCCGGGAGCACCAGAAAATCGCGGAGGCCATCAATGACCGGCTGGACCGGGGCGCGACCTTCCTCCATGGCGAGGGCAGCTACACCCATCAGGAAATGATGGTGGTGCTGACTGCCGTCAAGCGCCAGCAGATCACGGAGCTGAAGGAACTGGTCATGGAAATTGATCCGGCGGCCTTTGTGATTGTGCAGGAGGCTCATCAGGTTTTGGGTGACGGCTTCAGTCGGTATCACCGCAACGCACTGTGAAAGAGGTGTGTGTCATGAAACGAAAGCTGCTGCCGCTGATTCCGGCGTTGTGCCTGCTGCTGGGGGGCTGCGGCTGGCTGAACGGAAGCTTTGTGTCCGTAACGCCCCATGAGGCGCCGAAACAGGTATCCCACACGGATACCATTGTTGCCGCCGATTATATGGAGTTTCTGAGCGCGCTGAAGCAACTGGTCTCTGCCGGCACGGAGGTCGCTGCCATCCATGTGGAGGAATACCCGGAGGACACGCTGGAGGCTGGTGTCCGGCGGGCGGTATTCAATGTGACGCACAGTGACCCGGTGGGGGCCTATGCGGTGGAGGATATTCAATATGAGATCGGTTCCAGCAGCGGCTTGCCGGCGGTGTCCATCACCGTAACTTATCGCCACAATTCCACGGAGCTTCAGCGCATCCGCAGAGCGGCGGACAGCGAGCAGGCCCGCACCATCGTCGCAAACGCGCTGGAGGGCTATGAGGCGGGCATTGTAATGCTGGTGAACCGGTACGAGAATACGGATTTTTCTCAGTTTGCGCAGGATTACGCCAACGACCACCCGGAGACTATTATGGAAGTCCCCAAGGTGACGCAGGCGCAGTACGGCGCAGGGGACAGCCGGGTGGTGGAGCTGATTTTCTCCTACCAGACCAGCCGGGACTCTCTGCGCCGGATGCAGGCACAGGTCAAGCCGGTATTTGACTCGGCAGTGTTGTACGTCAGCGGCGATGGAGACGACTATCAGAAGTTTTCCCAGCTCTATGCCTTTCTGATGGAGCGCTTTGAGTATAAGCAGGAAACCTCCATCACGCCGGCCTACAGCCTTCTGCGCCACGGCACCGGCGACAGCCGGGCCTTCGCGCAGGTCTATGCCGCCATGTGCCGGGATGCGGGGCTGACCTGCATGACCGTCACCGGCACCCGGGACGGAGAGCCATGGACCTGGAACATTCTTCTGGACGGGGAGGAGTATTACCACGTGGATTTGCTGCGTTGCAGCGAAAACGGAAGGTATCGGGAGCAGACGGACGCGGAAATGGAGGGCTACGTCTGGGATTATTCCGAATACCCTGCATGCACCGGCAGCCCGGTTACGGCAGAGACCACTGCGCCGGAGACACAGCCCACAGAAAATGATGGGTAATTTTGAAAATAGGACTTGACAAAAACTGAAAATTCGGTATAATAAGCCATGTCCGTTGCGGGTGTAGCTCATCTGGTAGAGCGCCACCTTGCCAAGGTGGAGGTAGCGGGTTCGAGCCCCGTCACCCGCTCCAGAAAAAAGAACCCTTTGCTTTTTAGCAAAGGGTTCTTTTTTCAACGAAATAAATCCCTGCGGGATTTGTGAAATGCCCTTCGGGCGTGAAATATTGATTTGTAATGTGAAATGCCTGCGGGCGTGGGTGGATTTACTTCATTTCACTTTCCGCGTCAGCGGAAAATATCACGATACCCGAAGGGTATTATTTCACATCCGAAGGATATTTCACTTCACAATCCCTCTTCCTTACGGTATAATCCTTGCGAGAAAGGTGGTATTCCTATGTCAGAATCAAAACTTCGAGATATTTCAACCGATTTTGCGGTCAAGGTTATTAAGCTGACCGAAACAATCAAGGGCCATTATTCATTGGTGAATCAACTGGAGCGCAGTGCAACTTCCATCGGAGCGAATATCCGTGAAGCAAATTATGCGCATGGAAAGCCGGATTTCATTGCTAAATTGCAAATTGCATTGAAAGAATGCTATGAGACAGAGTATTGGCTGGAGTTGTTTGTGAGGTCTGATATTTTGAATAGGGATGCTGCTGCGGATCTCTATACCCAATGCGGCACGATTCGGCGCATCCTGATTGCCTCCATTAATACCGCCAAGGGGAATGGGCAATGAGTAGGGGGCTGTTTTATTCAGAACATAGTTCTTCTATTTGTGCGCGTTTTCTTAGTGAGACAGCCTCTTTTTCAACGAAATAAATCCCTGCGGGATTTGTGAAATGCCCTGCGGGCGTGAAATATTGCTTTGCAATGCGAAATGCCTGCGGGCGTGGGTGGATTTACTTCATTTCACTTTCCGCGTCAGCGGAAAATTTCACAATGCCAGAGGCATTATTTCACATTTTGCGTCAGCAAAATATTTCACCATACATAGTAATTCCCCCTGATTCCACGGAAAGCAGAATCAGGGGGATTGTTTGTTCTCTTACAGCTCGCAATTGCCAACGGTTCTGGGGAAGGGAATGGCATCACGGATGTTGCCGATGCCGGTCAGGTACATGACGCAGCGCTCGAAGCCAAGGCCGAAGCCCGCGTGACGGGCGGAGCCGTACTTGCGCAGATCCAGATAGAAGTCGTAGTCCTCCGGCTTCATTCCCAGCTCCGCAATGCGGTTCTTGAGGATATCATAGTTGTCCTCACGCTGGCTGCCGCCGATGATCTCGCCGATGCCGGGCACCAGACAGTCCATCGCCGCCACGGTCTTTCCGTCGGGGTTCAGCTTCATGTAGAAAGCCTTGATCTCCTTGGGATAGTCGGTGACAAAAACGGGCTTTTTGAAAACGACCTCGGTCAGATACCGCTCGTGCTCGGTTTGCAGGTCGGTGCCCCAGTGAACGGGGTACTCAAACTGATCGTTGTGTTGCTCCAGCAGCGCCACGGCGTCGGTGTAGGTGATGCGACCGAAGTCGTTGTGAAGCACATTGTGCAGCCGGTCCAGCAGGCCCTTGTCGAGGTATTGATTGAAGAACGCCATTTCCTCGGGAGCGTGCTCCAGAACGTAGGAGATGATATACTTAATCATGTCCTCTGCCAGACGCATATCGTCCTCCAGATCGGCAAAGGCGATTTCCGGCTCGATCATCCAGAACTCGGCGGCGTGGCGGGTGGTGTTGGAGTTCTCGGCGCGGAAGGTGGGGCCGAAGGTGTAGATGTTGCGGAAGGCCATGGCGAAGGTCTCGCCGTTGAGCTGGCCGGACACCGTCAGGTTGGTGGGCTTGCCATAGAAGTCCTTGGAGTAATCCACCTTGCCGTCCTCGGTCTTGGGAACGTTGTTCAGGTCAAGGGTTGTGACCTGGAACATCTCGCCGGCGCCTTCGCAGTCAGAGCCGGTAATCAGGGGCGTGTGGACGTACACGAAGTCCCGGTCCTGGAAGAACTGGTGGATGGCCATTGCCGCCAGAGAACGCACGCGGAACACGGCCTGGAAGGTGTTGGCCCGGGGCCGCAGATGGGGAATCGTGCGCAGGTACTCCATGGAGTGCTTCTTGGGCTGGAGGGGATAGTCGCCGGTGGAGGGGCCTTCCACGGCAATCTCGGCGGCCTGAATCTCAAAGGGCTGCTTGGCATCGGGGGTCATTTCCACGATGCCCCTGACGATCAGCGCGGCGCCTACATTGATTTTGGAGATCTCCTGAAAATTCGCCAGAGAATTGTTATATACCACCTGCACGGGGGTGAAATAAGTACCGTCGTTCAGGACGATAAAGCCAAACTGCTTGCTGGGGCGCTTGTTGCGAACCCAGCCGCCGATCCGGACTTCCTGACCGGCGTATTTTTCGGTGTTCTTGAACAGCTCGCGAACAGTCATCAGTTCCATGGGGGACTCCTCTTTTCTTGCTGAAATATAGGGTAAGTATACGCCAATTTGGGAGAATTTACAAGAGGGAATTATATTTTTTATGAAAATTGTCTGATTCCAAGAAAAACAACAGTATACACCCGAGACTTTTTGTGCTACAATGTGGGCAAGTTTGTAAAAGGAGCGATCCCGCGTGGGAATGTATGAAAAAACTGCCGTAAAAACGGGCGCAAGGCGGCGGACAGCACCGTTCTGGCTGCTGCCGGTGTCCTTTTTTCTTGTGGAACTGTTCGCGTTCTGCTTCCTTTCCTGGAAACCCAAGGCATTTACCGCCGAACAGCTGTGGCCTTTGGCGTTTGGCGCGCTGTGGGCGGCGCTGCTGAGCGCGATTGTCTGGCTGCTGCCCGCAAAGGCGGGCAGAATCGTGTACGGGGCGCTGTATGGCCTGATTACGGTGTACGCCATCGTCCAGACCGGCTATTATATCCTCTTTGGGGAAATGATGTGGCTGTCAGATTTCCGCTATGCCTCCGAGGGAGCAAATTACGCTTCCGTTCTGCTTAGCTATCCGCTTGCATGGTGGCTGGGCGTGATTGGTCTGGTTGCACTGGGGGTGGGGCTTGTCTGGAAATTCCCCCGGTGGCGGTACAACTGGCGTTTGGCGCTGGTGTCCGCACTGTTGTGCGTATCGGCGGCGGCTGGGGCTTATCTGCTGCCGCTGGCGGTGTTCGGGCGGGATGAGGGCGTCAAATACGCGGGTTCCGATTATGGGCGGGCCCAGTCCGCACAGGCCGCCTATGAGAACCTGTTCAATACCCACCGGCTTTATCAGGTTTGCGGCCTGTATCAGACCTTGTGCAAGGATGTTTATACCAATGCCATATACCCGCTGACGCCGGCTTATGTGGAAGCTCATGAGGTGGGTCGCCGGGAAATTGATGCCTATTTCACCGAAAAGGACAAGCCGGAGGAAAACGCCATGACCGGCCTGCTGGACGGGAAAAATGTGGTACTGGTGCTGATGGAGTCCATGGACGACTGGATGCTGGGGGAGTATACCCCCACCCTGAACCGCCTCATGTCCGAGGGCATCAATTTTACCCGGTTTTACACCCCGGCATACGGCGGCGTCCGCACCTTTAACACGGAATTCTGCATCAACACCGGCTCCTTCCTCAGCAGCCAGGGCGGCTACGCCTTCGACTACGTGACCAACGATTTCCGGCAGTCGCTGGCGTTTCTGCTGCGGCAGGCGGGCTACAGCGCGGAGGAATTTCACTACAACAGCCCCAGTTTCTACAGCCGCGGGGTGTTCTCAGAAGCTATGGGCTATCAGGCCTATGTCAGCTATGCGGATTACTTAACGGGAATGTCTGCCGACAAGGCAAAGCAGCTGCTGTACGACGATCAGCTTCTATTCGACAACGGGGAGCTGAACAGCGAATTTTTCCGGGAGGGAAAACGCCTGAATTTTATCATCACCCGATCTGCCCACTTGAGTTATAAATATAATGAGGTACTCAGCTACTGGGGCCTGAAAAAGTACCCGGAATTCAAGGGCCTTACTGGCAACGAGGAGACAGATTGTGCGCTTCTGAAAGCGAAGCTGGTAGATGACCTGTTTGCCCGGCTGCTTTGTGAGCTGGAAGAAAAGGGAGAACTGGAAAACACCGTGATTATCGGCGTCACCGACCATTACACCTATGGCTATAAGAACGAGAAAGCTTTGCTGGAGCTGTCCGGGGTAGATAAGAAGCTGCTGCTGGAAAAGACCCCCTGCTTTATTTGGAGTTCCGGCTTGGAGCCCATGGAAGTAGAGAAGGTGCTGAACACCTCGGACGTTCTGCCAACGGTGCTGAACCTGCTGGGCATTGACAGTCCCTATGACTACATCGGCAGCGATGCCTTTGACGAACGATACGACGGGTTCGCTCCCTTCTCCAATGGCAGCTGGATCTACGGAAACGCTGCCTATGACGCATCCACGAAGAAACTGTTTTCCATTGATGGAAGCGAGTTGACCGTCACACCGGAAATCCGGAAGGAGATTGCCGAACGAGTGCAGAAATTTACCAGAATCAACAATCTGATTCTGGATGTGGATTATTACGGAGAATCCTAAAGGAACACCCCGATAACCTGAACGGTTATCGGGGTGAAGCTTTACTTATTGGACGCGACGCTCTTTCGAACCAGCGCGCGATGCAGCTTGGCTTCCGCCAGCTTCAGATCCATCTGGGAGGCATTCTCGTCATGAAGCACCTTGTCCGCCCTTTGGTAGGCGGCCTCAGCCCGGGCTACATCAATCTTATCCGACCACTCAAAGGTGGTGGGCACCAGCGTGACCTCGCCGCCGGAAACGCTGAGCATACCGCCGATGCAGGCGGCGTTGCGGCGGGTGCCCCCGGATACTACCGTTGCCCGGCCCATGCCCAGCGGGGCCACGTAGTCCATGTGCCGGGCTAAGATGGCTACGTCGCCGCCGGTGGTACGGACGATCAACTCCTCGGCCTGCCCGTCAAAGATCAGGCCGTCTGGGGTGACGATTTTCAGGTGGAAGGGTGTCATGCCTTCTCACCGCCCCGGTACTTGGCAACCACCTCGTCGATGGAGCCGGCGAACAGGAAATAGGACTCGGGAATATCGTCGTGCTTGCCGTCGATGATCTCCTGGAAGGAACGGATGGTCTCCTTCAGGGGCACATACTTGCCCTGATAGCCGGTGAACTGCTCGGCAACGTGGAAGGGCTGGCTCAGGAACCGCTGCACTTTCCGGGCGCGGTTGACGATGAGCTTGTCCTCATCGCTCAGCTCGTCCATACCCATGATGGCGATGATATCCTGCAGTTCCTTATACCGCTGCAGGATGCCCTGCACAGCACGGGCAGTTTCGTAGTGCTCCTTGCCCACAATCTCCGGGGTCAGGATACGGGAGGTGGAGTCCAGAGGATCCACTGCGGGGTAGATGCCCAGAGAGGAGATGCCGCGGTCCAGAACCGTGGTGGCGTCCAGATGGGCAAAGGTGGTGGCGGGGGCGGGGTCGGTCAGGTCGTCCGCAGGAACGTAGACCGCCTGCACGGAGGTGATGGAACCGTTCTTGGTGGAGGTGATGCGTTCCTGCAGGGCGCCCATTTCGGTGGCCAGCGTGGGCTGGTAGCCAACGGCGGAGGGCATACGGCCCAGCAGTGCGGACACCTCAGAACCAGCCTGGGTGAAGCGGAAGATGTTGTCAATGAACAGCAGAACGTCCTGATGCTTCACATCCCGGAAGTATTCAGCCATGGTAAGCCCGGACAGGCCTACCCGCATACGGGCTCCTGGGGGTTCGTTCATCTGACCGAAGACCATGGCGGTTTTGTTAATCACGCCGGATTCGGTCATTTCATTGTACAGGTCGTTGCCCTCACGGGTACGCTCGCCGACGCCGGTAAACACAGAATAGCCGTTGTGGGCGGTGGCGATGTTGTAGATCAGCTCCTGAATCAGAACGGTCTTGCCCACGCCGGCGCCACCGAACAGACCAATCTTGCCGCCCTTGGCGTAAGGGCAGATCAGGTCGATGACCTTGATGCCGGTCTCCAGAATCTCGGTAGCAGGTTGCTGTTCCTCATAGGAGGGAGCGGGACGATGGATGGGCCACCGGGCATCGCCCTCCACAGGAGGCTTGTTGTCGATGGGCTGACCCAGCAGGTTAAACACACGGCCCAGGCACTGATCGCCTACAGGCACGGAGATGGGAGCGCCGGTGTCGGTTGCTTCCACGCCCCGCTGCAGGCCGTCGGTGGAGGACATGGCAACACAGCGCACCACGTTGTCACCGATGTGCTGGGCAACCTCCGCAACGATCACACGCTCACCAAGGGGAATTTCGATGGCGTTCAGAAGCTTTGGCAGCTGGTCGTCGGGAAAACGAATGTCAAGAACAGGACCCTGAACCTGGATCACGGTTCCTTTGTTGTTGGCCATTGGGGATTCAACTCCTTTGTTTGAGGGACTCTCAAATGGAATATATGGTTCCAATCAGGAACCGGCGACGATCTCAGTGATCTCCTGAGTGATGGCTGCCTGACGTGCCCGGTTGAACTTCAGGCTCAGGTCGGCGATCATATCGTCAGCGTTCTGGGTGGCGGAATCCATGGCGGAGCGGCGGGCAGCCTGCTCGGAGGCCCGGCTCTCGCACAGCGCGCCATACAGTACGCCGCCCAGATACTCGGGAACGATGGCGGCGAAAACCTCCTCCGCCGGATGCTCATACAGGGTATCACACCGGCGGGGCGGCTCAGCCTCCTTAGCCTCGGGCTTCTCCAAAGGCAGCAGCTTCATAAAGTCTGGGGACTGAGCAAGCATGGACACGAAGTCGGTGTAAGCAACGTACACTTCATCGTACTGACCATCCAAAAACGCTTTGCACAGCTGCTTGGCAATGGAAAAGCAGTCGCCGATGCCCACAGAAGCGGCTTCCGCGTAGGAATCCGTGAGCACGGGAATGCCCTTGCTCTTAAAGCTGTCCACGGCCTTCTTGCCGATGGGCAAAACGGTGGCTTCCCTATCCTGAATCTGGGAGTAGACCAGCTTCAGAACATTGCTGTTATAGCCGCCGGCAAGACCACGGTCGCCTGCGATGACCACATACAGGATTTTCCTGCCCTCCTGCTTTTTGAGGTACGGGGAGGAAAAGTCCCGGTTAGAGCGGGTGATATTTTCGATGGTATCCCGCAGAATTTCAAAATAAGGGCGGGAATTGGCAATTTGCGCCTGAGCGCGGCGAAGCTTGGAAGCAGCGACCATTTCCATGGCTTTCGTGATCTGCTTGGTGCTTTCCATGCTTCGGATACGGTTTTTGATTTCCTTGGTGGAAACGCCAGCCATGGGAAACCCTCCTTCCTTATGCCGTGAACTGAGCCACCAGCTCGTCCAGAGCGGCTTTCAGCGCGGTTTCGGTATCGGTTTCCAGCTTGCCGGTGGTACGGATAGCCTCCAGCACGTCCGCGTGGTAGTTATCCATGTGCTCTTCCAGCCGCTTCTCAAACTCCGGCACCTGCTCCACGGCGATGGAATTCAGATAGCCGTGGGTGACGGCGTAGATGATGCAGACCTGCTGGGCCACTTCCTTGGGGGAACCGTTCTTCTGCTTCAGCACCGCCACGATGCGTTCGCCCAATGCCAGACGCGACTTGGTGTCTGCATCCAGATCGGATCCGAACTGGGCAAAGCTCTGCAGCTCCCGGTACTGGGAATACAGCAGCTTAAGGCTGCCGGCAACCTTCTTCATGGCCTTGATCTGGGCGTCGCCGCCGACACGGGACACGGAGATACCGGGGTTCACGGCGGGCATAACGCCGGAGTTGAACAGCTCACTCTCCAGGAAAATCTGTCCGTCGGTGATGGAGATAACGTTGGTGGGAATGTAGGCAGAAACATCGCCTGCCTGGGTTTCAATGATGGGCAGAGCAGTAAGGCTGCCGCCGCCCAGTTCGGGGGACAGCTGTGCCGCGCGCTCCAGCAGACGGGAGTGGAGATAAAACACGTCGCCGGGGTAAGCCTCCCGTCCAGGGGGACGGCGGATCAGCAGAGAGATGGCACGGTAGGCCACCGCGTGCTTACTCAGGTCGTCGTAGACCACCAGTACATCCTTGCCCTGGTGCATGAAGTATTCACCCATGGAGCAGCCCGCATAGGGGGCGATATACTGCATGGGAGCCAGCTCGGAGGCGGTGGCGGAAACCACGATGGTGTAGTCCATGGCGCCGCCGACGGTCAGGCTCTCCACCACCTGAGCCACGGTGGAACGCTTCTGACCGATGGCAACATAGATGCAGATGCAGTCCTTGCCCTTCTGGTTCAGAATGGTGTCGGTTGCGATGGTGGTCTTACCGGTTTGGCGGTCGCCGATAATCAGCTCACGCTGGCCCCGACCGATGGGAATCATGGAGTCAATGGCCTTGATGCCGGTCTGCAGGGGGCGGGAGACGTGCTGCCGCTCGATGATGCCGGGGGCGGGCATTTCGATGGCCCGGTAGCCCTCAGCCTCGATGGCACCCTTGCCGTCGATAGGCTCGCCCAGAGCGTTCACAACACGGCCGATGAGCCCAGCGCCCACGGGAACGGACACCACCCGGCCGGTACGCTTGACGGTGTCGCCCTCCTTGATGCCCTGATCGCTGCCCAGAACGGTAATGGATACGGTGTCTTCCTCCAGATTCTGGGCCATGCCGAAGGAGCCGTCGGGGAATTCAACCAATTCGCCGGACATGCACTTGTCCAGACCGGAGGCTTTGGCAATGCCGTCGCCTACCAGAATGACAACGCCGGTTTCACTGGCTTCCATTTTGTGCTCGTAGTTTTTGATCTGACTACGAATAATTTTTGTGATTTCTTCGGGTCTCAGTTCCATACAGTCCCTGCTTTCTCGTCAGAGTACGGTTTTGCTCAGCAGCTCCCGCACCGCGTCCAGATGGTGGGACACGGTATCGTCCAGCCGCTGACCGTCATAGTCCAGGCGGACGCCGCCCAAGACCGCGGGATCGATCCGGTTTTGCAGAATGATGTGCTTGCCGGTGATTCGGTTCAGTTTTTCGGTGATTCTGGCACTCTGCGCTTCCGACAGTGCCACGGCAGTGACTGCGGTTACCCGCAGATTGCCGTTATCCTGATCAAAGTGCTCGGTATAGGCCTCACAGCAATCACCGAAATGGCGCATGTAGCCCTTTTCTGTGAGAATTTTCAGGAAATTCAGCACATAGGGGTGTACCTTTTCCCGAAAACTGTCATCCAGAATCTGACAGCGCTCCGCCTTGGTCAGGTTGGGAGAGGAAAGAAGACGGATAAAATCCGGCTCCTGACGAAAGCCTTCCCGCAGAGCGGCCAGCTGCTGCCCGATTTGGGAGGAGAGAGATTCCTCTTTCGCCAGTTCATACAGGGATTCGCCGTAGACATTTCCAACTTCCGTCATACGTTATCACCCAATTCGTCGATGAAGCGGTCGATCATATCTGCCTGATCGCCAGCGTTCAGCTCCCGGGCCACCACCTTGCCGGCGATTGCCATGGCAAGGTCGGAAATCTCGTTCTTGGCCTCGTTGAGGGCCTTCTTTTTCTCCAGTTCGATGTCGGCAGCGGCCTTGGATTTGATCTGGGCGGCCTGCTGCTGTGCCTGAGAGATGATCTCCTCGCTGCGGGAATTGGCGGTACGCTGGGCGGTCATGAGCAGATCGTCTGCCTTTGCCTTAGCCTCCAGCATATTCTGCTCGTAGGTCTGCTTGATGGCCAGCGCTTCGGATTTGGCGTTTTCCGCCTCGGTGATCTGCTTGTCGGCAGCTTCCCGGCGCTGGTCGATAATGGCCTTGATCTTGTCCAGAAAGAAGATCTTCACGATCAGCAGCTGGAGGAACAGATTGCAGATCTGCGCGATCAGGGTCACGGGGTTTACCGTCACTAAGGACTGGTAAAGGGTATCCATTGCGTTGCCTCCTTCCGGCGTAAAATGAATGAATCAGAATGCCGGAATCAGCCCAGATAGTTCATGAACATACCGGGAGCCACGAAAATCAGCAGCAGACCGGTGACGAAGCCGTAAATACCGGTGGTCTCGGACAGCGCGATGCCCAGAATCATGGAGCTGGTAACGTCGCCCTTACACTCGGGGTTCCGACCGATGACCTCACAGGCGCGGGCGGCGCAGTTGCCTTCGCCGATACCAGGGCCGATACCTGCGATCAGAGCCAGACCGGCGCCGATGGCGCAACCTGCCAGAGCAATGCCTTTAGCCAGAATTTCCATACTATTTTCCTCCTAAAATTGATTACTTTTTGTATTCAAATGGCGGCAGTCAATCGCCTGCGGCCTGTTTGATGAAGAGGGTGGTCAGCGTGCAGAAAATGAACGCCTGAATGCAGCCGCCGAACCAGTCGAAGTACAGGCTGGGAATGGCGGGAATGCCGATGGTCAGCCAGGGATAGGCGGCGCCCAGATTGGTGAGAACGGCGAGAACGCCCAGAACCGCGATAATGATGCCCAGAATGAAGAAGAACTTCTTCTTTGCTTTTTTCCCGAGGAACAGCAGGGCCGCGCCCGCAAGCGTTACAATCAGGGCAACGGCAAGGCTGGAACCCAGAAGATGGAACAGAGCATGGCTGGCGGTGGTCAGCGCGGCATAAATCAGCGCACCGATGACAGTTCCGGACAGAATGTTGCCGAAGTGACGGCAGGCCATGGAAACGGGCGTGAAGAGTTCGCTCATGATGTTGATGGGAGCCAGAACGAAGATAGGCTCCAGAAAGCCCTTCAGATAGCCACCAATGCCGGAGGCCTTGATCTTGTGATAGGTAATCAGCACGAAGACCACCAGCGCCCAGGCAAGCTCCGTCATCAGGTCAGCGGTGGGACTCCAGATGCCGAGTAAGCTAATCAGGTTGGAAACCACGCTCGTGACAAAAATGGCGCCCACCAGCGGGATGTAGCGGTCAAATTCCGGCCCCATGTTGCCCCGGACGAAGTTCACAAGGGCGTTGTAGATCATCTCCGCCACCGCCTGCTTCCGGGAGATGCCGGTGACCTTCAGATTGGAACCAAGCCAGATGCACAGCGCGGAAATGATGAGCATGATCAGCCAGGACACCACCAGTGTCTGGGTGATCTGCACCGTGCCGAAAATGGGAACATTTTCAAAGGTTGCAAGGATTTTCGCGCCGTTGATTGATACTTCCATAAAACACAATCACCTCATTGTCTACGGATGGTTATACTTCAAAGGGGCCAAGGGTGTCCTCCGGCTCGTCCTCGTCAGCCATGGGCTTGGCGGGGGCGTTGCTGGGCGGAAACAGCTTGTTCCGGCTCTGCAGAAAGAAGATCACCACGTTGGGGAACAGAATCGGGGCCGCGCCCGCCACAAAATGGATGGGCTTCAGCACGAAGCACAGCACCACCCAGCCGGCCTGCAAACATAAGCGTACATTGTAGCTGAGCTGGAAGCGGGCCTTCATTTTCTTCTTGTTTTCGATCTCCACGGCGCTCTGCACCGTCAGGCACAGGATGGCAAAATTCGCAACTGCCACCACGGAGCCGCAGGCGGCGCCCAGCAGGATGCGGAAAACGTCAAAGGTGCCGACGCCCACAAGGCTCAGTAAAAACAGGGCGGCAATCATTACGCCGTCGCAGATCAGGGTGCCCAGGGCGATGCGGGAAAGCTCCTTACGGGAAGCGGGTTGTAATTTCATGGGACAGGTTCCTTCTTTTTAAATCAGGTGTGGTCGTTAAAGCTGACGGGGTGGTCCTTTTTGCCGCTGGCTTCCTCCGCCGCCTTGCGCAGGGAACGCAGACAGGAGCGGGCTGCACTGATGCTGGTGAGAATGCCCAGAACGCCGCAAACCGCCACGATCCACATGCCAAACCCGAATTTGCCCTGAAGCCACACGGCAACGAGCAGAAAAAATACGGTGGGGAAGATGGCGGAAAAGCCGAATTGACCGACCCACACCAGCAGCGCGATAAATTTCATGGTTCCTCCATGGTCACTCAATTTATACTATATTATAGCTTTTTTGCTGTCAAAATGCAAGGACAATCTGCGAATCTTTTCGCATCCCTTGGCAGTTATGCCCTATTGTTTCCACTTTGTTCACAAAAGATGAAACTACCCTCTTTTCTTTTGTAGGAAAGTGGTGTAAAATAGCACAAAACACATCCGGCGGAATAGGATGCCGTTGAGGTGAGCATATGGTCTTTGCGATTCTGATGGGTACGCTGGCAGCCTACGGCGCGCTCAGCGCCCTTTGGGCGGCGCTGGGCTGGCTGCTGCCGGGGCTGCGGGGCTGCGCGCTGGTGTATGCAGGCACTCCGGAGGAAGGCATCTGCCGCCGCTACCGCTGGCTGCGGGGACTGGGACTCGTAAACTGTCCCCTGATCGCGGTCACGTTGGATGCGCAGATGGAAGATATAGAAGTGTGCAGCCGGGAAGAACTGCTTTCCCGGCTGGAACGGGAGGCAGAGAGATTTGGCGGAACAGGAACTGGAGATTCTTCAGGGCGCGGTCAGCGCCGTGGTGTATCAGAATTATGAAAACGGCTACGCTGTCCTGCGGCTGAACGTAGGCGGCGGGCAGACGGTGACGGTGGTGGGCACGATCCCCCTGCCCGCCGTGGGCGAACAGCTCATGGTCACGGGGAAATGGAGCAATCACAGTAGCTATGGGCGGCAGTTCGAGGCGGAATTTTTGGAGCGGCTCATGCCCCAGACCACCATGGAAATCCTGAATTACCTGTCCAGCCGGGTCATCAAGGGCATCGGCCCCCGGATGGCGGCGAGAATTGTTGACCGCTTCGGGGATCAGACCCTCGCCGTCATGGAGCGGGAGCCGGAACGGCTGGCGGAGGTCGCCGGGATTTCCCGGGAAAAGGCCCGGGCCATTGGGGAGGAATTCCGCCTGCAGGTGGGAATGCGGCAGATCATGGAATTCTTTGCCCTGCACCACCTGCCGGCGGAGCTGGCGGTGCGTACATACAAGCGCTACGGCGACAGCACCATGGAGCTTCTGTACGACGACCCCTACCTGCTGATGGATGAAGAGCTGGAGGCGGACTTTTCCGCGGTGGATCGGTTTGCCATCGAGCTTGGGGTGGCGGGAGACGACCCCCGGCGGGTGGAAGCTGGTGTCCAATTTGAACTGAGTTACAACCTCACCGGCGGTCACAGCTTCCTGCCGGAGGACAAGCTGGTTGCCGCCACCGCAAGGCTCCTGACCGTGGAGGAAGACACGGTCAGGCAGGCGGTGGAGCGTCTGCTGGAAGCGGACAGGCTGAACCGGGAACAATTGGCGGGCATTACCGTCATCTACCTGCCGCAGCTGTACGAAGCGGAGACAGAAGTCTCCCGGCGGCTGCTGGAGTTTGCGAACAACACCTTCCCAGAGCCGAAAAATCTGGACAAACTGATTCACGGTGTTGCCAGAGACAGCGGCATTGACTATTCGAGTCAGCAGCTTCAGGCCATCCGGGAGGCGGCGACCTCCGGGCTGCTCCTGATTACCGGCGGCCCCGGCACGGGAAAAACCACCATTTTGAATGGAATCCTGGAACTTCTGGGCCGGATGCAGCTGAAAACCCTTCTGGCGGCTCCCACCGGCAGAGCGGCAAAGCGGCTCTCCGAGGTCACGGGGGAGGACGCCTCCACCATCCACCGGCTGCTGGAGGCGGGCATCGACCCGGCTACGGGGAAAATGTTCTTCGCCCGGGACGAGGAAAATCCTTTAAAATGCGACGCTGTGATTGTGGACGAAATGTCCATGGTGGATATCCAGCTGCTGCACTGCCTGCTTCGGGCGATCCCTGCGGGCAAGCGGCTGATTCTGGTGGGCGACCCGGATCAGCTGCCCCCGGTGGGGCCGGGCTTCCCCTTTGGGGATATGCTGCGAAGCGGCTGTTTGCCCTCGGTGCGGCTGACGGAAATCTTCCGGCAGGCCCAGCAGAGCCTGATTGTCATGAACGCCCACCGGGTCAATCAGGGGGAAATGCCGGATTTAAGGTGCGTCACCAGCGACTTTTTCTTCATGCGGCGTAACAACGAGGACGCGGTGTGCAGCCTGATCCGGGATCTGTGCGCCGTGCGGCTGCCGCAGAAAATGGGGATTCCCGCTGATCAGATTCAGGTGCTGTCCCCCACGCGCAAGGGAGCCGTGGGCACGGTGAACCTGAACCGGCTCCTTCAGGCGGCGCTGAACCCGCCCGCCCCGGAGAAAAAGGAACGCACCTTCGGCGATTACCTGTTCCGGGAGGGCGACCGGGTGATGCAGATTCGCAACAATTATGATATATTGTGGAAAACAACAGATGGAAGCGCAGTCGGCGCGGGGATTTTCAACGGCGACGTGGGTACGATTCAATCCATCGACACCGGGTCGGAAACCCTGACGGTTCTGTTTGATGACCGGGTGGCGGAGTATGATTTCACCCAGCTGAACGAGTTGGAGCCGGCCTACGCCATGACGGTGCACAAAAGTCAGGGCAGCGAGTACCGGGCGGTGGTGCTTGCCGCGTGGAACGGCTCACCGTATCTGCTGAGCCGCAGCATTCTCTATACCGCCATCACCCGGGCAAGAGAGCTTTTGGTGATTGTGGGCCGGGAGGAAACCGTGGGCGTTATGGTGGAGAACGCAAAGAAAAACCGCCGTTACAGCGGCTTAAAGCTGAGATTGCAGGGGAAAGTGGGATGAAATTGTACCATTTTCTCATGGAGCTGCTGTTTCCGCCAAAGTGCGTGCTGTGCCGGCAGCTGTTAAAAGACGGGGAAACCGACCTGTGCAGAGCCTGCCGGGTGGATGCCCCGGAGTACCCAAATCGCAAAATTAAGCTGCAATTTCTTGACAGCTTCGCCGCAGTTTGGTACTATGAAGGGAACGTAAGAGAAAGTCTTCTGCGTTATAAGTTCCGAAACGCCCGCTCCTACAGCGGTTCCTACGGCAGAATTCTTGCCATGAAGCTGCTGACACAGTACCCAGAGGGCTTTGACGTGCTGACCTGGGTTCCCGTGAGCCGCCTGCGTAAGCTGCGCCGGGGCTACGATCAGGTGGAGCTGCTGGCAAAGGCCGTGGGGAAAGAACTGGGACTGCCTCCGGTTTCCGCATTAAAAAAGATTCGCAACAATCGTCCCCAATCCCGCCTGAAAGATCCGGCGGCCCGGAAGGCCAATGTGCTGGGTGCGTACCATCTTCTGGACGGTGCGGACGTCCGGGGGAAACGGGTTCTGCTGCTGGACGACATTCTCACCACCGGCGCCACCGCCGGAGAATGCGCCCGTGTCTTGCTCAGCGCCGGGGCGAAGGAAGTACATTGTGCCGCGGTTGCGGCTGCACGAAAGTAAAGGTGTCACTATGTCTCTGTTTTCTATGTTTTCTAACGACTTGGGTGTGGATTTGGGCACGTCCAATGTTCTGATTTACGCCGACGGCAAGGGCCTGGTTGTCCGCGAGCCGTCGGTGGTGGCGGTGGATAAAAATACCGGCAAAATTTTGCAGGTAGGCGCTGCCGCCCGGAATATGCTGGGCCGTACCCCCGGCAACGTGGTTGCCATGCACCCGCTGAAGGACGGCATCGTCTCCGACCACGAAATGACCGTCAAAATGCTGCAGGAAATGTTCAAGACCGCTACCAAGGCGGGCCTGTTCACCCCTAAGCCCCGTGTGGTTGTGTCCGTCCCCTCCGGTGTGTCGGAAGTGGAGGAGCGAAGCGTTATCAACGCCGCCATCGAGGCCGGCGCCCGCCGAGTGTTCCTGATTGAGGAGCCTCTGGCGGCGGGTCTGGGCGCGGGTCTGGATATTCGCGGGGCCAGCGGTCACATGGTGGTGGACATCGGCGGCGGCACCACGGACATCGCGGTGCTGAGCATGAACGGCGTTGCCGTGTCCTCCTCCCTGAAAATCGCGGGCAACTACTTTGACGAGATGATCGCCCGGTATGTCCGCCGCCAGCACGGCCTGGTCATTGGGCAGGTCACCGCCGAGAGCGTGAAAATTCAGATCGGTCAGGTCTACCCCCGGGACGAGGAACGCAGCATGAACATCAAGGGCCGGGACTTCAAGACTGGCATGCCCAAGATGGTGACCCTGACCTCCACGGAGATTTACGAGGTTCTGCGCCGTCCCGCCCGGCAGATTGCCGACGAGGTGCTGGCGGTGCTGGAGGAGACCAGCCCGGAACTGGTGTCCGATGTGTCGGAAAACGGCATCACCATCACCGGCGGCTGCGGTCAGCTGTGGGGCATGGATCTGCTTTTGATGGAGCGCACGGGCATTGCCTGCATTTTGGCGGACGACCCGGATTCCTGCACCGCCTACGGCGCGGGCAAGAGCCTTGCGTGGATTAACAACATGCAGGAAGGCCCCATCAACATCGCCCGCCGCCGGGCCATGCGGGGATAACAACGCAATATGAAGCCGGCTTCGTCCACGGGACGGGGCCGGTTTTGCATACGCTGGGGAGGTATAGGGGAATATAGCGGACCAACACCTTCCTCCGGGGGGGGGGAAGATGCCCCCGAAGGGGGCGGATGAGGAACGGCGGCCGCCTTTGATGCGGAATGCGGTCAAATAAGTAGGTACAGCCTTCAAAATAGTACCTTTTTTACGAACTGCATTCATAATCGATACATTTCGCCGATCCTCATCAGTCTCGCTGCGCTCGACAGCTAATAAATCAAGGTATGATTGCCACCGGCAATCATTTTGATTTTGATTCGCTGCGCGGAGCACCACCCCCG